>RXJK01000011.1 GCA_003963125.1 Hyphomicrobiales bacterium | reverse complement strand
GAACCGCTCGGCGACATCCCCGACATGCCTGAGGATCGCGACCCGAAGTACCGTCGCATCGACCAGTTCTACGATACCTGGGCCACGTCCTCGCTGCGGCTGATGGAGAACTCGTTCGACAACGCGCACTTCGCCTTCGTGCACAAGAGCACGTTTGGCGACATCAACCAGCCCAAGCCCGAGAAATACGAGATCGTCGAGACCGAATACGGCTTCGAGGCGCAGACGATCGTGACGGTCCGCAATCCGCCGCACGCGGCGCGCATCACCGGGACCACTGCGCCAACCACGACGCGGCACATGCGCAACCGCTGGTTCATGCCATTCTGCCGCCGGCTCGACATGGAATATCCGTCCGGCCTTCGCCACATCATCTTCAACTGCGCGACGCCGATCTCCGATGGCCAGATCCAGGTGGTGCAGATCCTGTTCCGCAACGACACGGAAGCCGAGTGCTCGACCCAGGAACTGATCGACTGGGATGCCGCCATCATCGCCGAGGATCGCGAGATGCTCGAGTGTACCGACCCCGATGCCATTGTCGACATGAGCCGCAAGATCGAAATGCATATGCCGTCCGACAGGCCCGGCATGATCATGCGCCGGCGCCTGCTGGCCCTGCTCGAGGCGCACGGCGAGGCCGAAGTGCCGCGCGCTGTCTCATGAAGGTTCTCTACGTCTACTGCCATCCGCTGCCGGAGAGCTTCCATGCCGCGATCCGTGTCGAGGCGCTGGCGGGTCTCGCCGAGGCGGGCCACGCCGTGGACCTGCTCGACCTCTACGCGGAGGGCTTCGACCCGGTGCTGAGCCCGAATCAGCGCCGCCGCTACCACGACACGAGCGTCAACCGGCTGGGCCTCGAGCCCTATATCGATCGCTTGAAGGGTACGGAGGGCCTGATCTTCCAGTTCCCGACGTGGTCGTTCGGTCCGCCCGCTATGCTGAAAGGCTTCTTCGACCGGCTGTTCATGCCCGGTGTCGCCTTCGATCTCTCCGATCCGCACCGGGTGCGGCCGATCCTCGACAACGTGCGCAAGCTCGCGGGCATCGTCACGTACGGCCGGCCGCGCTGGAACGCCATCGCCATGAGCGACCCGCCGAAGCGGATCATCAAGCGGTACGTGCGTTCCTTCTGTGGCCTCAGTACGCCCGTCGGCTATCATGCCCTCTACCATATGAATGTCGCGTCCGAGGCCAAGCGCCGGCGGTTCATGGCCGACGTACGGGCCGCGATGACGCGCTTTTGAGGGACAGAGGATGACCAGCCGCGCGCGCACGCTCTACTGGGGTGACCTGACGACGGCCGAGTTTGCCAGCCTCGATCCGGAACGGACGATTGCTGTCCTGCCCGTGGCGGCGATCGAGCAGCATGGGCCCCACCTGCCGGTCGCCACCGATACGCTGATCGCCGAGGGCATGATCGGCGAAGTCATAGCGCAATGTCCGGCACATCTGGCACCGCTCTTTCTCCCCGTGCAGGCGGTCGGCAAATCGAACGAGCACATTCGCTTTCCAGGCACCCTCACGCTGTCGGCCGCAAATGCCATTGCCGCGTGGACCGAGATTGGCGAGGGCGTGCATCGCGCGGGATTGCGCAAGTTCGTGATCGTCAATGCCCACGGCGGCAATGTCGACATGCTGCCGATCATCGCCCGCGATCTGCGCGTGCGGCTCGACATGGCCGTCGTCACCTGCTCGTGGATGCGCCTGGGCTACCCATCCGGCGTCTTCCCGGACGCGGAGATCGCGCACGGTATCCACGGCGGGGATATCGAGACATCGCTGATGTTGCATTTCCGGCCGGACCTCGTGCGGGGCGAATTGGTCGACAATTTCGCTCCGGCCTCGCTGAGCTTGGAGAGGGAAGCGACGATCCTGCGCGCCACCGGGCCCACTTCGATTGCCTGGACGGCGGAAGATCTGCACCCGAGCGGTGCGATCGGTGATGCGCGGCCCGCGACCGCCGAGAAAGGCCGGTTGACAGCTCGCTATCAAGCCGCCCGGTTCATCGCACTGCTGGAGGACCTGACGCGCTTCCCCCTCAGCCGGATCACGCCCCGGCGCACGGCTCGAACACAGGAGTGATCTCATGGACGCAGCGATTGCCCGCACGCCGGCCGACTACGAGACCTTCAAGATCGCACCGCAGGACAGCAACCGGATGGCGCTCATCGCCGATCCCATCCGCGACAAGGTGCCGTTCACGGCCATCGTCGAGATCTTCGACGTTGGCGGCAAGACGCCGCCGAACACGCACAGCGAAGCGTTCGAAATGTTCTACGTTCTGTCCGGCACCGGCATCGCCTATTGCAACGGTGTGCCGCGCGCGGTGAAGCCCGGCGACAGCGTGATCGTGCGTCCGGGCCACGAACATGTGGTCGAAAACACGGGCACCGATCGCCTCTACTGCCTCACCGTGATGATCCCCAACGAGGGCTTCGCCGAGTTGATCCGCAACGGCCTGCCGATGCCGCTCGACAAGGTCGACCTCGCGGTTCTGGAGCGGTCATGACCGACCTGCGTCCCCTGGGTTGCGCGCCGCCTGCCACGTGGCAGGTGAGCGCGGCGGAGGCCGTGCTCGTGCGCCCCGAGCGGCTCTCTCGGCCCCTCACGATCGCGGCGGAGCCGAAGCCAGTGACGCTCGATCTCGCGCGCACGGCTCTCATCGTGATCGACATGCAGAACGACTTCTGCCATCCGGACGGCTGGCTCGCGTCCATCGGGGTGGACGTGTCACCCGCACGCGCTCCGATTGCGCCGCTGCAGGCCTTCATTCCCAAGCTGCGCGCGGTGGGTGTTCCTATCGTCTGGGCGAACTGGGGCGCGCGCCCCGACCGCATGAACCTCTCGCCGGCTCTCCTGCACGTCTACAACAACAGCGGCCGCGGTGTCGGCCTCGGCGATCCGCTTCCAGGATCAGGGGCGCGCGTGCTCACCGAAGGCAGCTGGTCTGCGGCCGTCATCGATGAGTTGCGGCCTGAAGCCGGTGATATCCAGGTCAGCAAGCACCGCATGTCGGGCTTCTGGGATACGCCCCTCGACCAGATCCTGCGCAACCTCGGCCTGACCACACTGCTGTTCGCGGGCGTCAACGCGGACCAGTGCGTGCTGCACACGCTCGCGGATGCAAACTTCCTCGGCTACGATACCCTGCTCGTCACCGATTGCAGCGCCACCACCTCGCCGCCCTTCTGCTGGGATGCCACGCTCTACAACGTGCGCCAGATCTTCGGCTTCACCACCACCTCGCTCAGCTTCGCGCTCTGAAGCGCGGGGCGCGTAACGCACATTCACGCCATTTGACACAGGTCAAAGACGCAAGCGATGCCGCGGCGGACTGTCAAGTATCTTAGACAGTCATCGGTGTCCATCATGCGGATCGCTTTCGTTCATCCGAACTACCACTCGGGCGGCGCCGAGATTGCTGGAAACTGGCCTCCGGCGTGGGTGGCCTATCTGGCGGGGGCACTCCGGGCGGCCGGCTTCCGCGACGTCCATTTCATCGATGCCATGACGAACAATCTCGAAGAGGACGCCATCGCGGCGCGTCTGGCCGAGATCGATCCCGACATCATCGGCTGCACGGCCATCACGCCATCGATCTATGCGGCGGAGCGCGTCCTCGAGATCGCGCGCGACACGTGCCCCCGCGCCCTCCGGGTGCTCGGCGGTGTACACGCCACCTTCATGTACAAGCAGGTGCTTTCCGAGGCCCCGTGGATCGACGTCATCGTGCGGGGCGAGGGGGAGGCGATCTTCGCGCAGCTCGTCGGCGCCGTCGCCGGCGGAGCCTGGCCGCAGGCGCGTAGCGAGATCAAGGGGCTCGCCTACACCGCGGAGGATGGTCGCATCGTCGCCACGCCCGCGGCGCCGACGGTCAAGGATCTCGACCTCATCGAGCCGGACTGGTCGCTGCTGCAATGGGAGCGCTACATCTACGTGCCGCTCGGCGTGCGCGTCGCCATTCCCAATCTCGCGCGGGGGTGTCCCTTCACCTGCAGCTTCTGCTCGCAGTGGAAGTTCTGGCGCGACTACCGCATCCGCGATCCGAAGAAGGTGGTGGACGAGATCGAGAAGTTGCAGCGCGACCACGGCGTCGGGTTCTTCATACTCGCGGATGAGGAGCCGACCATCAACCGCAAGAAGTTCATCGCGTTCTGCGAGGAGCTGATCGCGCGCGGGCTGCCCGACAAGATCAAGTGGGGGATCAACACCCGGGTGACGGACATCATCCGCGACGAAGCCTACTTGCCGCTCTATCGCAAGGCGGGGCTCGTGCACGTCAGTCTCGGCACGGAGGCGGCCGCGCAATTGAAGCTCGACCGCTTCAACAAGGAGACCAAGGTCGAGCAGAACAAGCGGGCCATCCGGCTGCTGCGCGAGGCGGACATCTTCACCGAGGCGCAATTCATCGTCGGGCTCGAGAACGAGACGGCGGAGACGCTCGAGGAAACCTACCGAATGGCGCGGGACTGGGATCCGGATCTCGCCAACTGGTCCATGTATACGCCGTGGCCGTTCACCCCGCTTTTCCAGGAGCTCGGCGACAAGGTCGAGGTGTTCGATTTCTCCAAGTACAATTTCGTAACGCCCATCATGAAGCCGGAGGCGATGGACCGCGCCGAGCTGCTCGACCGCGTGATGAACAATTATCGCCGCTTCTACATGATCAAGGCGCTGTTCCATTATCCCTGGAGGGGTACGGGGTTCCGCCGCAAATATCTCCTCGGCTGCCTGCGCGCCTTCCTCAAGGCCGGCTTCGAGCGCAAGTTCTACGATCTCGGCAAGCACAACTATTGGGGTCCCCAGTCCAAGGGGCGCGTCGATTTCAAGTTCGATGCGTCGCGGCGCATGGCACCCGCGCAGATGGAGGATTGGCAGGCCGCAGCCGACCGCGCCTCGCAGATGAAGGCGCGGCGCCAGGGGGAAGCCGCGCTTGCCTGCGGCGGCGGCAGCCAGCAGATGATCGAGAAAGAGAACGATGCTGCGCACGGCTAGTCATGCCAATGTCGTAGGGAGCTTCGTTGCGCACCAGCCGGCAAGCGCGAACGCTCGCGGCAGAGTGGGCCCCAACGCCATCATCCAATTGCGGCATGTGCTTGTGAAGCGGCTCGGAGACGAAGCGGCTGCCGCCTTGCTGACGCGCGCAAGCCTTGCGCACTGCGCCGCGAGGGATCCTGACGGCATGGTGTCCGAAGTGGACGTGCGACGTTTGTTCTTGCAGGTGGTGGAGGACCTGGGCCCGGCAGAAGCGGATCAAGTTTTGTACGAGGCCGGGCGCCGGACGGGCCGGTACATCGTCGAGAACCGCATTCCGCGGCCGGCGGCGCGATTGATGCAGGGGTTGCCGCGTATTCTCGCTGCGCCCATCCTCCTGCGGGCTATTGCAGCGCACGCCTGGACGTTCGCGGGGAGCGGAGACGCGCGCGTCAGCCTGTGGCCGCGGCTATCGTTGTCGATCGGCGATAACCCGCTTGCGACGCCTGGATGTCCGTGGCACCGGGGCGTTTTGGAGATGCTCTTTCAAACGCTCGCGAGCAAGACCGCGCGCGTCGAACACCCGCGCTGCTGCGCGCGCGGGGATCGCGACTGCCTCACGATCCTTCGCATGCGTTGATCCGCGCGCCCGACTGTCAGGCGGCTGGGCCGTTCGGATGCGCGCCTTGCGGCTCGGGCACGAGCACGGGCTGAGCCTGCGTGATCGTTGGCGCCGGCGCCGGGCTCGGAAGACGAAGCAGCGGCTTGGCGGGTTCGGCAAGCATGCTCTGGTCTAGCATGCCGTCGGTCCAGAGGCCCTCGTAGCCCATGTAGAGCAGGAGAGCCAACGGGGCTGAGAGGATCAGCACGACGATGCTCGGCGTCACGGCGGCCGTGACTAGCTGAGCGCCGACGAGTGCGGCGAACCCGACGACAAGGAACGGCATCGCCATCAGGGCATCGACCCGGCGCGCTGCCTCCGCTCTTGTGCGCTGCAGCACGCTGCCTGCGCCATGCCGCGTGAGGGCCATCACGATCAATCCCAGGGCGAATGCCAGGTGAATGAGCCCTGCGATGGCAAGCCAGTTCGGCGATGCAATACTGTTCATCCTTTTGTGCCTCCCCTTACGCTCTCTTTCTCCGCGGCCAATCTAGCAGATTTCACCGGTCCGGCGAGGTCCGACTGTGGACGGAGCTTTGCCTGAGCGAGGCGGAGTGTCAATTATGCGTGACACATCTAGTGTAAATGCGATATAACGCGCCATGATGCCGAGCACCGATCTCCTCCGAGTGATCCTGGCGCAACCGAGAGGTTTCTGTGCCGGAGTCGAGCGCGCGATCGAGATCGTCGAATTGGCCCTGCAGCGTTACGGCGCTCCCGTCTATGTGCGGCACGAGATCGTGCACAATCATCATGTGGTCGAGCGCCTGCGCAGGCTTGGCGCCATCTTCGTCAAGGAAGTGGACGAGGTGCCAGCCGGCGCGGTGACGGTTTTCAGCGCGCACGGCGTGTCGCGGCGTGTCGAGGCCAAAGCGCGGCTGCGCGATCTCGACGTCATCGACGCCACATGTCCGCTCGTGCAGCGCGTGCACCAGGAAGGGCGGCGCTACGCGGCGGCGGGCTATCAGGTCGTCCTGATCGGCCATACGGGGCACGCCGAAGTCGAAGGGACGCAGGGACAGATCCCCGGGCCTGTGCAGGTCATCGCGCACCCGGAAGAGGTCGCGAGCCTCACCGTGCAAGACCCGGCGCGCCTCGCGTACGTGACGCAGACCACTCTCAGTCCCCTCGATACGCGCGATGTGATCGCCGCGTTGAAGCGCCGCTTTCCCGACATCAAGGGCCCCGACGTGCGCGACATCTGCTATGCCACGCACAACCGCCAGCAGGCGCTGCTGGAACTCGTCGGCATCGTCGACCTTGTGCTCGTCATCGGCGCGCGCAACAGCTCCAACACGGCGCGCTTGAGGGAAATCGGCAAGCGGTCCGGCCTGCCGACCCATCTCATCGGGCATGCCGACGAACTCGATCCTGCATGGCTCGATGGCATCGCCAGCCTCGCGATCACGGCGGGAGCCTCCGCGCCTGAAAGCCTCGTCGACGGCGTGCTCGAACGTCTCGCCGATCTTCGCCCGCTCGACATCGAAACACAGAACGGCAAGCGCGAAGCCGTTCGCTTCCGCCTGCCTCCTCGCCTCGTCGAAGCCGAGGAGGCTCAACCTCTGAAAGTGTGATGGACGCCATGCGCATCGCCTATCCCTTTTCCGCCATCGTCGGCCAGGACGAGATGAAGCTCGCGGTTCTGATCGCGGCGGTCGAGCCATCGGTGGGCGGTGTCTTGGCGTTCGGGGATCGCGGCACGGGAAAGTCCACCGCCGTCCGGGGGCTCGCCGCGCTGCTGCCGCCGCTGAAAGCGGTCGCTGCCTGCCGCTATGGCTGCGATCCCGATGCTCCGGAAAGCCTCTGCAGCGAATGTCGCGAGCGGTCACGCGCAGCTCGGGCGAAGACGCGCCTGATGCCGGTGCCGGTCGTGGAACTCCCGCTCGGAGCTTCGGAAGATCGCGTGATCGGCGCGCTCGATCTCGAACAGGCGCTGACGCGCGGCGTGAAGGCGTTCGAGCCCGGCCTGTTTGCGAAGGCCAATCGCGGGTTCCTCTACATCGACGAGGTCAACCTGCTCGAGGATCATCTGGTCGATGTGCTCCTCGACGTCGCGGCCTCTGGCGAAAACGTCGTGGAGCGGGAAGGGCTGAGCGTCCGGCATCCGGCCCGCTTCGTGCTGATCGGGACGGGCAATCCGGAAGAGGGCGAGCTTCGCCCGCAGCTTCTCGATCGCTTCGGCCTCTTCGTCGAGGTGACCACACCGACGGATCTTGCGCAGCGGGTCGAAGTCGTTCGCCGGCGCGAGGCGTTCGAGAACGATCCGGGCGCATTCCAGGATGCGTGGCGGGCCGACGATGCCAGATTGCGGCAGAAGGTTCTCGCTGCGCGCGGGAAAGTTGCGACCGTTGCAGTGTCGGATGACGTGCGCATTCTGGCTGCGCGGCTCTGCATGGCGGTCGGAACGGACGGTCTGCGCGGCGAGCTGACCTTGCTCCGCGCGGCACGTGCCGTGGCGGCACTCGACGGCGCGAGCGATGTATCGGTTGCGACGCTCGTGCGCGTCGCGCCCATGGCCTTGCGGCACCGCCTGCGGCGCGATCCCATGGACGAGGCGGGATCGAGCGTGCGGATCGAGCGTGCGCTGTCGGAACTTCTTGCCGAGGCGGCTTCGGCGCCGGCTTCATTCGGAGTTCGCGCATGAGGCCGGAGACGGACAGCACCGCGATTTGGCGCGATGCCGTCCGTGCGGCCAAGGCATTTGCGGTTGCGCCCGAGCGTCTCGGCGGACTGCGCATCCTGGGGCCGGCGGGTGGCGTACGGGACGCCTACCTGTCCCTCCTGAGATCTCTTCTCGGGGGCCGCTTCTCGGAGCGCCGCCTTCCGCCATCCGGTACGGAAGAGACGTTGCTGGGCGGGACGGATCTTGCCGCCAGTCTCGAGGCGAAGCGCCTCGTGCACAGGCGAGGCCTGCTCGACCAGGATGTGCCAATCCTCCTCGTCGTGCCGATGGCGGAGCGGGTCAGCGAGGGGGTGGCCGGCATCCTGGCGCGCTCGCTCGACGAGCCCGGACGTGCGCCGCTCGTCTACATCGCGCTGGACGAAGGGCGCGGGCTGGACGAGGCGATGCCGGCGGCTCTGGCAGACCGGCTCGGACTGACTGTCGATCTGCGCGAGATAGCGAGATTGCCTTGCGAAGATCTGCCGGGGGTGGACGTCGTCGATGCGGCGCGCGTCCAACTGCCTCGCGTGGAGGTGCCGGAGGCGGCCATCCAAGCGCTGTGCGCAGGCGGCGTTGCGCTCGGCATCGGTTCGCTGCGGGCGCCGTTGCAAGCGGTAACGCTGGCACGGGCGTCCGCCGCGTTGGACGGACGAGGTCTCGTCGCGGATGAAGATGTCGCGTTCGCGGCACGCCTCATCCTGGCGCCACACGCGACCATGGCTCCGACTCCCGAAGCTGCGTCACCGGAGAGTGAGACCGACGCAGATCCAGATCCAGATGCCTCTCCGCCTGATCGTCGCGGGGAAGAGGCCGCTGCCGAAGCTCCGCCGGGACAGGGCGTCCCGGACATGCACGACATCGTCATCGAGGCCGCGCGCGCGTCTCTGCCGGCTGGGCTGCTGTCGAAAGCCGGCGTTTCCAGTCGCAAGGGGAAGCGGCGGCAGGGCAAGTCCGGGGCCTCGCGCAAATCTGGGCGCCGCGGAAGGCCGTTGGCGAGCCGGCCGGGTGCGCCCGCGCAAGGGCCGTTCGACCTTCTGGCGACTCTCAAGGCCGCCGTGCCGTGGCAGAGGCTGCGCGCCAAGGGCTTCGGGGCATCTCGGCGCATTGCCTTCGGCCGAGGCGACATCCACATCCGCAGGTATCGCGAGCGCAGCGAGAGCCTGACGATTTTCGCCGTGGACGCCTCCGGCTCGACCGCTGCACAGCGGCTCGCCGAAGCCAAAGGGGCCGTCGAACTGCTGCTCGCCGACTGCTACGTGCGGCGTGATCAGGTGGCGCTCATCGCCTTTCGCAAGGCGCAGGCCGACGTCATTCTGCCGCCGACCCGTTCTCTTGTCCGCGCCAAGCGGCTGCTGGCGGAGATGCCATCGGGTGGCGGGACGCCCCTCGGGCTCGCCATCGCCGCGGCGGCGGATCTTGCTGACACGGCTACGCGCAACGGGCTTTCGCCGACGATCGTGTTCCTCACGGACGGCGGTGCGAACACGACGCGGGACGGGACTGCGGATCGTGCCCGCGCAGAAAGCGAGGCGCGGCTCGCTGCACGCCGCGCGGCGACGCTGGGCTCGCGGATCCTCATGATCGACGTATCGCGGAGGGACCGGCCGTTCGCGCGAGAGATCTCGACCCTGCTCGATGCCCGTTACGTGAAGCTACCCCGTTCCGACGCTGCCAGTCTCGCAATGGCCGTGGGATTGCACACGGGGCAAAGATGAAGAAGAAAATCCATCAGGGAAGGCCCGCCATGTCGTCAGCGTCTTCGTCGTCCAGTTCGCAAGGTCACCGGCTTCTCGACGATGTGCTCTTGCCTGCCGACCTGCGGAAGCTGCCTCAGGCTCAGCTCTCGCGCCTTGCCGAGGAGGTGCGCGAGGAAATGATCAGCGCGGTATCGGTTACCGGCGGTCACCTCGGGGCCGGCCTCGGCGTGGTGGAGCTGACCGTCGCGCTGCACTATGTCTTCGATACGCCGCGTGATCGGCTCATCTGGGACGTCGGCCATCAGGCCTATCCACATAAGATCCTGACCGGACGCCGTGATCGTATCCGCACGTTGCGGCAGGGCGGTGGGCTCTCAGGGTTCACCAGCCGCGCGGAGAGCGACTACGATCCCTTTGGGGCTGCCCATTCTTCCACTTCGATCTCAGCCGGGCTCGGCATGGCGGTCGCGCGAGATCTCGCCGGGGGGCGCAACAACGTCGTCGCCGTGATCGGCGACGGCGCCATGAGCGCCGGCATGGCCTACGAAGCCATGAACAATGCCGGCGCGAACGATGCGCGCCTGATCGTGATCCTCAACGACAACGACATGTCCATTGCGCCGCCGACCGGGGCCTTGTCGCACTACCTCGTCCGCGCCTCGACGAGCGGCACGTACCGGCATCTGCGCGATTTCGCCAAGCAACTCGCCAAGAAGCTTCCGAAGCAATGGGAGCGGCGCGCGGCGCGGGCCGAGGAGATGTCGCGCACCTATTGGAGCGGGGGCACATTCTTCGAGGAGCTTGGCTTCTACTACGTAGGCCCGATCGATGGCCACAATCTCGATCATCTCGTTCCCGTGCTGCGCAACGTGCGTGACGCCGAGAGCGGACCGATCCTGGTGCACGTGCGGACGCAGAAGGGCAAAGGGTACGCGCCTGCAGAGGCGGCGGCCGACAAATACCACGGGGTCGTCAAGTTCGATGTCGTCTCCGGCAAGCAGGCGGCCTCCGCCACCGTGGCGCCGGCCTATACGAAGGTCTTCGGCGAGACCCTGCTCGGGCTGGCCCGTAAGGATCCGGCGATCGTCGGCATCACGGCGGCCATGCCTTCCGGCACGGGTATGGACAAGCTCGCCAAGGCATTACCGAACAGGTTCTTCGACGTCGGCATCGCGGAGCAGCACGCCGTCACCTTCGCGGCGGGACTGGCGACCGAGGGCCTGAAGCCGTTCGTCGCGATCTATTCGACATTCCTGCAGCGCGCCTATGATCAGGTGGTGCACGACGTGGCCATCCAGAAGCTGCCTGTGCGCTTCGCCATCGATCGCGCAGGGCTCGTGGGCGCGGATGGTCCGACGCACGCGGGATCGTTCGATCTCACCTACCTCGGATGTTTACCGAACTTTGTCATCATGGCGCCCTCGGACGAGGCGGAGCTTGCGCGAATGGTGGCGACGGCCGCCGCGATCGACGATCGACCGAGCGCGGTGCGCTATCCCAGGGGTGAAGGCATCGGTGTGCCGGTCCCAGCGGAGCCCGAGGTCCTCGAAATCGGCAAGGGTCGCATCGTGCGCGAGGGGAAGGCCGTGGCGCTTCTGTCGCTCGGCACACGGCTGCAGGATTGTCTCAAGGCGGCCGATAGTCTCGGCCGGCACGGGTTGTCCGTGACGGTCGCGGACGCGCGCTTTGCGAAACCTCTCGACATTGATCTCGTGCTGCGGCTTGCGGCGGAGCACTCGCTGCTTATCACGATCGAGGAAGGGGCCATCGGCGGCTTCGGTTCAGCGGTCCTGCAAACGCTTGCGGAGCACGATGTTCTCAGCCACGTCAGCGTGCGCAGTATGGTCTTGCCCGACAAGTTCATCGCGCACAATTCGGTGGCGGCGATGTATGCGGAGGCGGGCCTCGACGCACCGGCGATCGCGCGGCGCGTGCTCGAAGCGCTCGGGCGGGGCCAAGACACCGCGCAGCCGGCACGGGCGTGAGGAGCATGCCGGTGCTCGCGCAGGATCGCCAGCGAAGCAGTCCCTCCGGGAGTGAGAGCGCGGTGGGCAGACAGCGGCTCGACTGGCAGACCGACGGCGGGGATTGGCCCAATCGCGAGGCGAGCCGGTTCGTTCGCGCGGCCGGCCTGAATTGGCATGTGCAGATCGCCGGGACGGGGCCGGATCTTCTTTTGCTGCACGGCACAGGTGCGGCGACGCACTCTTGGGGCGGCGTGCTGCCAAGGCTGGCGCAGCAGTACCGCGTGATCGCGCCGGATCTTCCCGGGCATGGCTTCACCGACGGCGTTGGGCCCAGCGGGCTCAGCCTGACGGGCATGAGCACGAGGCTCAAAGGGCTGATCGAGACGCTCGGCGCCGCTCCCCAGCTTGGCGTCGGGCATTCCGCGGGTGCGGCGATCCTTGCGCGCATGTCGCTCGATCGGCTCGCCGACCTTTCAGATATCATCAGCCTGAATGGAGCCTTCGTGCCGCTGTTCGGCGCGGCCGGGCTCGTCATGCCGACGCTGGCGCGCGTCGTAGCGAATGTGCCGTTCCTGGCGGATGTGCTTGCCTGGCGTGGCGCGGAACGTACGGCGGTCGAGCGGCTGCTGGCCAGCACCGGCTCGCACATCGCCCCCCAGGGGATCGCCCTTTATCAGCGCCTGTTCTCCAGCCGGCAGCATGTCGCCGCCGCGCTCGGGATGATGGCGCAGTGGGATCTGCCCGGGCTGTGGCGCGACCTTCCCGGGCTCGACTGCCGGCTCCACCTTGTCGCTACGAGCGGCGATCTTACGATCCCCGCCACTCAGGCTTACGACGTCGCCGCGCGTGTCGGCCCTCATGCCGACGTGGTCATGCTGCGGGGGCTCGGCCATCTCGCCCATGAGGAGGCACCCGATCTCTTGGCGGACCGGGTGCTTTCGCTTCTGCGGGGCGCGTCATGAACGCACCGGCCATCATTTCATCTTTCACGCCGGCGGAGCGCGGCCTCCCTGATCGGCGTCCGCATGCGGTCGTGATCGGCAGCGGTTTCGGGGGGCTTGCCGCGGCGGTGCGCCTCGGCGCGCGCGGTTATCGCGTCAGCGTGCTTGAAAAACTCGATCAGCCCGGCGGACGGGCGAGTGTCTTCCGCCAAGATGGCTTCACGTTCGATGCCGGGCCGACGATCGTCACGGCTCC
>RXJK01000197.1 GCA_003963125.1 Hyphomicrobiales bacterium | reverse complement strand
CGCCGGCGAACCTCTACGACTATTCCTTCCTCGCCCCGTGCCCTTCCTCGGGCCTGATGGTCAACGGCGACAAGGACCGCGTGGTACCGTCGGCCTCCGTCGGCGAACTGGCGCAGAAGACGAAGGTGCAGAAGGGCGTGAAGATCGAGCACGCCGTCATCCCCGACGCGAACCACTTCTTCCAGGACAAGATCCCCGATCTCGTCGACGTGGTCGGCACCTACCTCGACAAGCGCATGGAAGAACTTGCCAAGATCAAGAAGGACTAGGCGGCACTTGGCGCGGGCGCAGTGGCATGCCGGCTAATGGGGTGGCGGCTTTGGCGCGGCCGTAGAAACGCCACGCTGCGCCCTTTCCCTCCTCCCGTGTTCGCAGGGGAGACAATGGGATGGCGCAGCCGCAGGATAGCCTCTCCGGCATGACCGGCTTTCCCAATCTCGCCCGGATGGCGACGCGCGGCGGAAAGCTTGCGACCCTCGTGTCGGCCTTCGCGCTCGCCTTCTCCGCAGCAAGCTTCTACGAGACGGTTCTCAAGCAGGCCCACATCAAGGCCTACGTCACCGACACGATCTCCTACACGCGCGATCCTTACGGCGGCTACGAGGTCTTCGCGGTTCCCGTGACGATCGCCAACTCCGGTGCGCGCGATGGCGCCATCGTGACACTGACCCTGACAGTGAAAAACCTGGAGAAGGGGACGGCCGAAACGCTTTCCAGCGAATTCACCGCCGATGCGCAGTATTTCGGTGGCCGCGAGGATGTGCCTGCGCGCGTGAAGCGTCCGAAGCAGCCTTTCGCACCCATTGCCGTTCTCGGCCGCAGTGCGTACGCGGGCACGATCCTCTTCTACACAAAGGAGGGTCGCAGCGCGGAAGATCCGCGCACCCTCGTTGTGCCGCAGGCGAACCTTGAAATGACACTCACCGTGCAATCGCCCGTCCCGGACAATTGGCTCGATCGCACCTTCTACGCGCCGCCGGCGTCCGTGGCGTTGAAAGGCAAGGTCGCCAATTTCCTGCCCGGCGCTCTTTATGCGGGAGATATGGTACGCGTGCGTCTCGCGACGACCGAGGCAAATGCAAAGTGATGCTCGAATTCTCTCAAGTATCTCACCCGCCCTTGCGGTGTTTCTCCGCGCGTTTCCCCTTCGTCGGGAAATAGTCCGAGCCGTAATCGTAGAGCAGTTCGTCGCCGGCCTTGATCCCCTCCACGCCCGCGACGAGCCACACCCGATCCTTCTCGCGCAGCAGAAAGCAGTTGGCACGCTCGCGGCTGTGGTTGATGAGCGCCGCGCCGTTGCCCGCATCGAAACCGTCGATATTGGCATCGGGACCGAGCGCCATGATGGCTGCGGCACCCTTTGCGATGCGCAGTGCCGCTTCCTTGTCGTCGATGACGGCGCCGCGGTATTCGATGATCTTCCGCCCCCACGGGATGTCTTCCCCGGCGAACACGCCCTCCCCTTCGATCGGTGAGGGCTTCACCACGAGCCGGTAGTTGCCGCTCACGCGCTTCAGGTCGCTCATGACTGTCCTATTCTTCTATAAGTTTGAGGCATCTCGCGGCACGGCCCCTTGATCGGCGGTATGTGAGTGCAAACTGCATTAAATGCGTGGTATTTCAGTAGCAGCTTTGTCGCACCGACGACAAATTACAGGATAGGAACGATCAGGACACAGACTTTTTTAATATTATAAGCCGTAATTTTGCTGCCGAAAACAAATACCAATATCGGACATCGGTGCCATGAACAACCTGACCATACGCGCCAAGATCCTCGCCGCCGCGATCCTCCTGAGCGGAGCATCCATCCTGCTCGGGTTCTACAACCTGCGCCAGACCGGCCTCGTCAACGAGAAGGCGGCGGAGATTCGCGACAACTGGTTGCCTTCGGTGGCCCGTATCGGCGCCCTCAACACCGTCGTCAAGACGGTCCGCGCCCGCCAGAACCGGCTGGCCGCCTACCTAGCTTATTTCCCGGACAAGGTTGCCGACGGCCTGAAGCAGGTTCGCGACACCATCGCCGAGACGGACAAGGTTCACGAGGCCTACAAGCCGTTCATAACGCCCAACTCGCGCGAGTCCGTTCTTGCTAGTGAATTCGCGACGGCGTGGGACACCCTCAAGCAGATGCACGTGAAGGCAGAAGCCCTCATCGAGCAGAAGAAGTTCCCCGAGGCCGCGAACGTTTTCATCATCGAGGCGACGCCCATTGCGATCCAGGTCGACAAGCTGCTCGCAGAAGCGATGGCTTTCAACGAGACGGAGGGCATGAAGGCGGCCAACGGTGCGCGCGCGGTATACGACCAAGCCGTCCTGCTCACGCTCATCGCCATCGGCCTTGCCGTCGTACTCGGCGGCATCGTGTCGATTTCCCTCGTGCGCGGTGTCGTGCAGCCCTTGGCGAAATCGACGAAGACCGTCGAGGAACTCGCGAGCGGTAACACCGACGTCGTGGTCGAAGGCGCCGAACGTGGCGACGAACTCGGCGTGCTGGCCCGCGCGCTGGATACCTTCAAGAACGGCATGATTCGCCAGCGTCTGATGGAGCGGGAAGCCGACGAGGCCCGCGAGCGTGCCGAACGCGAGCGTGTGGTGGCCCAGGAAGAGGCCATCGCCAAGGAGCGCGAGATGGTCGCCGGCTCGATCGGCGCCGGCATGGCGGAGCTCGCCGCGCGCAACCTCACCTATCGCCTGACCGATCGCCTGCCGCAGGCCTACGAGCAGATGCAGCGCGATTTCAACGGCGCCATGGAAGCTCTCGAGAAGGCCATGCTCGGCGTCTCGGCCAGCGCCAACGCCATCAGCGGCGGCACGCAGGAGATCGCGGTCGCGGCTGATGATCTGTCGCGGCGCACCGAGCAGCAGGCCGCGAGCCTCGAAGAGACGGCGGCCGCGATCGACGAGATCACCGAGACCGGCAAGAAGGCCGCCGAGGGCGCGCTGCACGCCCGCGACGTGGTCGCCCGTGCCAAGGACGATGCGGAGAAGGCCGGACAGGTCGTGCGCCGCACGGTCGAGTCCATGGGCAGCATCGAAGCCTCCTCCCAGCAGATCAACCAGATCATCGTCGTCATCGACGAGATCGCCTTCCAGACCAACCTCCTAGCGCTCAACGCAGGCGTCGAGGCGGCCCGCGCCGGTGAGGCGGGACGCGGCTTCGCCGTCGTCGCCTCCGAGGTGCGCGCGCTCGCCCAGCGGTCCGCGGAAGCGGCAAAGGAGATCAAGAGCCTGATCTCGACCTCCTCCACGCAGGTGTCGGAAGGCGTGAGCCTCGTGTCCGAGACGGGCACGGCGCTGCAGCGCATCCTCGAGCAGGTGAGCGGCATCAACGCCGTCGTCACCAACATCGCGACGGGCGCGCAGGAGCAGGCGAACGGCCTGGGCGAAATCAACCTCGCCATCAACCAGATGGACCAGGTGACGCAGCAGAACGCCGCCATGGTGGAAGAGACGACCGCTGCCGGCCACTCGCTCGCCGAGGAAGCGCGCAAGCTCGCCGAACTGATCGCCGAGTTCCGCATCGGCGGCGCCGCGGCGGCACGGCCGCAAGCCTCGCGCGCAGCACCCGCCGCACGTCCGGTCTCACGCCCTGCCCCATCCCGCGGCTCGGCCGCCGTGGCGGTGAAAGCCGCCGCCGAGCCCAGCACCGACTGGGAAGACTTTTGAGGCAGCGGATTACGAGACCTGTAACGGAAGGAGCCGCAATCGCTGCGGCTCCTTCGTCATGTGAGCACCACCTCGCGCTTACGCCGCCTGCGCGAGCGCTGCGACGCGCTCCCACGTGGTCGCCGTCATGCTGTCGCGTGCATTGCTGCGCGAAAGCCACGCCGCGAGCCGCGGCACCGGCGCAGAAAGCTCCGTCCACTCCGGCGTCTGCGCCAGGAAATCGAGCTGCGGCGCCACGTGCAGATCGGCGAGCGAGAGATGGTCGCCCGCAAGCCACGGCTTGTCGCCGAGCAGGCGGTCGAGTTCGGCGATGACGGTGCGTGCCTTGGGCATCGCCGCCGCGATCGCCGCCTCGTCCGGCGCAAGCCCCATCAGCTTCGGGCCGACCACGCGATGGAACACGATGACGTTGCACACGCCCTGGAACAGGTACCAGTCGCAGATGTTCATGAGCTGGTCCATGCGCGCGGCGGCCTTCGCGTCCGAAGGCGTCAGCGCAGGCTTCGGCAGCACGCGATCGAGATAGCGCAGGATCGCCTGCGTCTCGTAGAGCACGAAGTCGCCGTGCTGCAGCACCGGCATCCGGCCGAAGGGGTGCAGCTTCAGAAAGGCTTCGCTTTTGGTGGTCCCGGGAGCAATGGGCGCGATCGAGAAGCGTTCGCTCTTCTCGATCAGCGTTGCCAACACCGAGCGGGCGAACGGGCTGCCGGGCACGGTATGTACGATGAACTGCGGCATGGCGTATCTCCTTGAGTTGTTTCCAATGCAAACCGTGATCAGACAGATGAAGTCTTCTCGGCATCGGCCTTGAAGAGATCGAGCATGCCGGGCCAGCCGCCATCGACGTCCTTGCGCAGCTTCGCCCCGGGCACCTCGCCCATGCGCTCGAACTTGCGGTGCTCGAGTTCGACGAGCGTCTCGTGGGAGCCGAGCGCCGTGAACCGCACCTCGACTTCCGAGCCGACGTTCGGGTCGGGCTTCCAGTTCATGTTGATGTCCCAGGACACGACGAAACGGGTGGGCGGCTCCCACACCAGCACCTTGCCGACGACCGCCTGCGAGCCGTCGGTGCCGGTCTCGATCCAGCGCCCGCCGAGGCGCGGCTCGATCGTCATGGTGCGCATGGGCGCCGACCCGATCGACGCACGGCGCGGCCACCAGCGGTCGACGCCTGCGGTGAACACCTCGAACGCATGCGCCTGCGCGGCCTTCACGCGCACGCTGCGCCGGACGGGCTCGATCATCGGAGTATCGCTCATGTCCGCTTGCCTTTCCTCGTGCGCGATGGGCGTTCGACCTCGGTCTTGAAGGCCTGCAGTGCATCCGCCCAGAACTGGTCGAGCCACGCCCGCAGTGTGTCGAGACCGCGCTGGTCGATGCTGTAGAGGCGTCGCGTGCCGACGGCCTCGTCGCTGACGAGCCCTGCTGCCTTCAGCACTTGCAGGTGCTGGGAAACGGCCGGACGGCTGATTGGCATCCCGGCGGCAATGCGCGCCACCGGCAGCGGCCCCCCGCGCAAGCGCTCGAATATCCGGCGGCGCGAGGGATCGGCGAGTGCTGCGAAAGCATTATCGTAAGTCATGACTTACGGTAAGTGAAGGCTAACGCAGAGTCAAGCGACCCTTCCCTCTCCCCGTCCTTACGGGAAGAGGGCCAGGGTGAGGGGCAGAAGCTTGCTCAGTTTGAAAGGACGCAGCCGCCACGGCGCCTCACGCGGGGAGAGGGAGCCAGGCCGTGCACGCGCGGGCAGTAACTGGGAGCGCGCGAATTACTCCTGCGGCTTCACGCCCGCGCCCTCGAGCAGACCGCGCAGCCGCTCGATCTCGGCCTCGAGCCGCGCGGCGTGCGCGGCTGGCGTGCGCGCGTCCGGCGGAAGTTCGGAGCGCCCCATCTCCGCGTAGCGCGCGCGGATCTCGGGATCATCGAGGCTCGCATTCATCGCCTGCGACAGCACGTCGATGATCGGCTTGGGCGTGCCCGAGGGCGCATAGAGCCCATGCCACAGCACGAACTCGAAGCCCGCGTGCCCTGCTTCGATCATGGTCGGCACGCTCGGCAGCGCCGGCAGCCGCGCCGCCGATGTCACCGCGAGCGCCACCACGCTGCCGCCCTGCACCTGCGGCAGCGCCGTCGCCGTCTGCTCGCACATGATGTCGAGCGTGCCGCCAACGAGATCGTTCATGGCGGGGCCCGCGCCGCGATAGGCCACCTCCGTCACCTTTGCGCCGATGCTCGCCTGTAGAAGCAGCCCGCACATGTGCGAGTTGGAACCGATGCCGGAGTGGCCGAGGTTGAGCGGCGTGCTGTCCCCTTTCATGCGGGCAGCGAGATCGCCCACCGATGCGATGCCGAGCGTGCGCCGCGCGATGAGCACCATCGGCCCCGTATTGAGCACGCCGACGGGCACGAGGTCCGCGCGTACGTTGAAGGTGAGATTGCGCTTCAGGAGCGGCGCCGAGGGCAGCGCCAGGTCGTTGATGAGCAGCGTGTAGCCGTCGGGCGCGGCCTTCACGACGCGCGCGGACCCCAGCGTGCCACCGACGCCCGCCACGTTCTCGATGACGATCTGCTGCTTCAGTTCGCGGCTCATGCGTTGCGCGATGACGCGGCCGATGGCGTCACTCGGGCCACCGGCCGCGAACGGCACGACGAGCGTCACGGGCCGCTCGGGATAGCCCTGCGCGTGCACCGGCGCCGCGAGCGGGGCGAGGGTCAAGAGGAGAACGGAAAGGATCAGGCGCATCGCGAATGCCTCGGCGTCAGGGGCTGCCGGACGCTAGGTCTAGCGGTCGAATGCAACAAGACGAACGGCACGCCGACGGACGCAAAGCGCGCCGGCACGGGCGGCAATGCAACGGGCTGCCGGTTTCGAGGCACATGGCGGCCGCCGTGCGCAATCGCCGGGCAATCCGGCACGCGCATTTCGATGCGTCAGGTCGGGCGGCCCAACGAGACCGTGGGAACGCCGCTCGCGCCCGCGCCGCCGATCTTGACGGTGAGCACCCATTGGTCTGCCGATGCCTTGATCTGCTCGGCGATCATGAGCAGTTGATCGCGGATCGGGTCGGTACTGCCGATCTCGGCCTTGCACAGAAGGCGCGCGGCTTCCGGTTCGGAAAGGAGTTCGTCGAGCAGCGCCCCGAGGCGATCGGCAAGGGCGGAGACGCTGCGCAGGCAGTAGCGCTCAAACATCAGGAGAACGACGGCACCGGCGAGGCCTGCGGCGGAGATCCAGAACTTCGCCGCCGCCGACGCCAGCAGATCCTGCAGCACGCGCTGCATCTCGTTGAGCTTGCCGGCCCCTGACGCACCCGACGTGAGGCCGCCGCTGGCGATGGTCAGCGCGGCCACGATGCCGACGAAAGTGCCGAGCAGTGCGATGCGGATCACGAGATCGGCTGTTGCTGCGCCCCGATAGGGCGTGGAGATACCATAGCTGCGCAACGCATAGGCGCTCGGCAGCACGCCCTGCTCGTAGAGTTTCGAAGCTTCCGTCGCCCCCGCCTGCCGCACGATCAGCGCGATCTTGCGCAGGAGATCAGATTGCGCTGTGAACTGCTCCCCTGCAGCATCGGAGGATTGGCCACCGGCACGCTCGCGGGTCAGTCCCTTGACGAGTGCCGCCTTGCCTTCGACACGCGGCGTATCGGCGACGCGCTTGAGAAAGCGCTCGACGGCCGCGCGTTCGCTGCGCAGCGTGCTGCCGTCTACCGAAAGTCGATACAGCACGATCAGCGCCAGCAGCCCGATGTAGGCGAGGATGAACTGCGGCGCTACGACAAGGTCGGCGATATGATGGGTGGGAAGCCATAAGATCGAGGCGCAGACGAACGCTATGGCCGACAGCACAAAGGCAAGCACGCCGAGCCGTTGCGCTGTGCTCTTCGTTGGCGCCGCTGCCATACTCATCTGGATCTGCCCCTGCGTGCCGGTTAGCGGAAGTAATCGTCGTAGAACGCGATGATTTCCCAGGTCACCTCCCACGAGTAATTAAAGGTCTTACCCGTGTTGGAGATGATGCCTACGTACCTATTGCCGTCGCGGCGCAGGTTTGCGCGGTAGCCGTCCCCGCAGTCCTTGACATACGCCTGTCTCGTGAAGGTTTCGCAGGAGTGATTGGTATAGCTGTATGTCGGCGCATTTTTGAATGCGTCCGGCGTGCCAGGGGTCGCTTCAACGTAGTCGTAGCGTCCTTTGTCTTTGGAAACGACAGGCATCCACTGCGTGTTATCCTCGGAAATATAGATGTACTCAGTGCGCGCGTATAATTGAGTTCTCTGGTTGGAGTGCAGCTCGCGATCGTAGTAGTTGATCGCCATCGCCGGCCGGAAGCGCGGCCGGTTGCGCAGGTCGGACTGGATCGCCTCGAGCGCATTCTGCGCGGTTGCGAGGCGCCCGAGATTGTCGGCGTCCTGTCGGCTCAGCATCTCGTTCTTGCGGCGCAGCTCCGCGATCTCCTTTTCGAGATCGGCAACCGTCGGCTTGGTTTCGACCTGCTTCTGCTCGACGCTCGACTTGAGCTCGGACACCGCACCTTCCTGCCGCATCAGCAGGAGCGCGATCATCAGCAGGAAGATGAGCACAATGCCCGACAGCAGATCCGTGAAGGACACGAACGGGCCGTCGCTGTGCGCAGTGGGATCGGTGCTGTCGTGCGAATGTCTGGCGCGCTGTCGCATGAGCTCGGAACAATAGGTCGAACGCCAGGGAGACGACCTCTTGGGTCGCCGACTCGTTGCTACACTTGTCCAAGAGTTGTCGCCATTGCGCTTTTCGCGCCGCAGCGACGTTGCGCGTTCGGCGTGGTCGGCACGACACACCTGCCCGTGATGAAGGCTTTGCCATCAGCTCACGGACGAATGCATACGCTTCGCACCGAGCAGTCGCGCTGCATGTAACAGCGTGTAACGCTGGCCCGCTCGCGCAAGCTCAGCTCTTGAGCACGCGTCCCGCGACAGCATCGAGCTTGGCGAGCAGCGCCGGATCGCGGGCCTCCGGCGGCGTGATGATGGCCACATCCAGCGCGCGGTCGGAGCCCACCGGGCAGCGCGGATGCTCCTTGGGAAAGTTGCGCGCGAGGGTTGCGACGAGCGCGTGCGCCTTCTCGACGTTCGCATGCAGCACGCGAATGATCTCGGCGACATCGACGTCCGTGTGCTCGTGGTGCCAGCAGTCGTAGTCCGTCACCATGGCGACCGTGGCGTACGAGATCTCCGCCTCGCGCGCGAGCTTGGCTTCCGGCATGTTCGTCATGCCGATCACGGCGCAGCCCCAGCTGCGGTAGAGGTTGCTTTCGGCGCGCGTCGAGAATTGCGGGCCTTCCATCACGAGATACGTGCCGCCGCGCGTGTGCGCGATTCCGGATTGCGTCGCAGCCTCCGAGATGAGGTCGACGAGCGCTGGGCTCACGGGATCCGCCATGGAGACATGCGCCACGCAGCCGGGCCCGAAGAAGCTCTTTTCCCGCGCGAAGGTGCGGTCGATGAACTGGTCGACGAGCACGAAGTGTCCAGGCGCGAGGTCCTCGCGCAGCGAGCCGCAGGCCGAGATCGACACGAGGTCCGTCACGCCCGCGCGCTTCAGGCAGTCGATGTTGGCGCGGTAGTTGATCGCCGACGGCGGCACCTTGTGGCCGCGTCCGTGGCGCGGCAGGAAGCGGATCGGCAGGCCGTCGAGTTCGGCGAACAGCACCTCGTCGGAGGGCTCGCCCCAGGGGGAGGCGACCTTCTCCCAGTGCACGTTCTTGAGCGCCGGAATGTCGTAGAGCCCGCTGCCGCCGACGAAGCCGAGAACCGATTTCACCACCGCCGTAACCCTCGTGACCGTTGCACCGCGCCAGGGATAGCGCGCGGCGCCCGTCACGTGCAAATCACGCCGCAGCCATCAGGCGGCGGCCGGGGCTGCGCGAGCAGCGCGTTTCCGCCGCCGCCGCAAGGAACGCCGCGCCCAGATCCAGACGCCCGTCACGAGCAACAGCAGCAGCGCGATGGATGTCACGACGTTGAGGCCTGCGGTGATGTGTCCGGCGAAATTGCCTTCGTGCCAAAGCCGCGGCCAGTTGCGCGCCTGCAGCGTGACGCCGGCCGGCGTGACGGCGTAGATCCTGTACTCCCCGTCCTCCGCGATGCGCGCCGTGGTCTCTCCCCCGCGCATCGGCCGGAGCCAGATCAGGCCCGAGAGATCGTGCTCGCGGCCGAGCGCCTTGAGCGCATCCGGCAGGCGCATGGGGCGGCTTTCCGCGGCTGGCGGGCCCGCAGCCCCCCTCTTCGGTCCGCCGACGTGCATCGCCATGAGCAGCCCCGTCAGCGGCGACAGGATCACGAGCGGCAGCAGCACCCACGCGATGCCCTTGTGCCAGCCCGACAGCGTGTTGGAGAAGCTCGGCAGTCCCATCAGGATACCGACGATGATCAGCGCCAGCATGACGGCGGTCGACGTGATCACCAGCCAGTCGGCGTCGAGCAGCAGGCGCTCGTGCAGGCCCCGCGTGGTTCCCAGCAACTTGGCGATCGGGCTCGGACCGGCGAGCTTCTCGCCGCTTGCGACATCGACCACGGTCCCCTGCGCGCCGCGGCCGCCGCCGATGGTCAGCGTGCCGTCGTAGCTGCGCAGCGTGATGGCGCGTGCCTGACCGCCGGGATCGTGCCGAGCGATCAGGGCCTCGAGCTTCTCGGCCGTGATCGATCCGGGCTTGATCGCGCCGACCACCAGCGAGGGCTCGATGGAGAGCACGAGGCCCGTCGCGATCACGATCAGCAGGGGCACGGAGAACGCCAGCGCGAGCCAGCGGTGCAGTCTCAGGAACCAGGGCTTCATGGCGATCCGGCACTAAAGTTGAAAATTTGAGGCAACAATAAACAAACGGCCGTGACGCAGAAGTCCGTCGTCGTCGGACCTATTGTCCCAGGCGGCCCTGATCGAGCGCAGCCGGGAAGCCCCCTGTTTGCCGCAAGGCCTCGCCGATCGCGATCGCCGCCGCGACGGCGATGTTGAGCGAGCGCAAGGGCGGCGCGATGGGGATGCGCACGCGGGCATCCGCCCGGGCGTGTACGGCCTCGGGCAGGCCGGCGCTCTCTCGTCCCAGCAGCAGCACGTCCCCCGTCCGGAAAGCGAAATCCACATGCGGCACGGAGCCGTGGGTCGTCAGCGCGATCAGGCGGTGGCCCTCCGACATCCGCCACGCGTCGAACGCCTCGAAGCTTTCGTGCCGGCGGATCTCCGCATGCGCCAGATAGTCGAGCGCGGCCCGGCGCAAGGCCCTGTCCGACATGTCGAAGCCGGTAGGCAGGATCACGTCCACCGGCACCTTCAGGCAGGCCGCCAGCCGCAGGATCGTGCCCGTGTTCTGGGGAATGTCCGGCTGGAAGAGGCCGATGCGCATGGCGAGAGCTTTCCCGATGCAGGCTTGCTGAACAGCAGCAGGCATTTAGCAGGTCAAAAGGGCCTTTCGCGGCGTGCGCCAAATTGCCCGCGCAGCGGCTCCGGGATAGCCTTGTGCTGAAATTCGAAGAATGTAAAAAGAACGCGCGTCAAAACGTCCAGTTGGGGCGTCCGGGGGGCATTCTTAGACATTTGTGCGCTTGAGCAGAATTCCTCGCGTCGCGAACCGCGGCGCGCGTGCCGTCCCGCAACGACGGATCTGCAAAGGGCCGAGACTGAGGGCCGAGACAGGCAAGGGAGGCCGATTTGTCGTCTTCTAGTGCGGACGGGACAAGCCGCCGCGATTTCATCGTAGTAGCGGCGCAGGCGTTCGCAGGCGTCGGCGGGGCCATGGCGTTGTGGCCGTTCATCAGCCAGATGAACCCGGACGCGTCGGCAACGGCGCTGGCCTCCACCGAGGTCGACCTGTCGCCGGTCAAGGAAGGCCAGGCCATCACGGTCGTCTGGCGCGGCAAGCCGGTGTTCATCCGCAACCGCAGCAAGGACGAGGTGAAGGCGGCACAGGACGTCAAGCTCGCCGAGCTCGTCGACGACAGCGCGCGCAACGACGCGCTGCCGGAGCGCACGCCGGCAACCGACGCCAACCGCACCAAGAAGGGCCACGAGAACTGGCTCGTCCTCGTCGGCATCTGCACGCATCTGGGCTGCATCCCCAAGGGCCAGTCCATGTCGGACGCCAAGGGCGACTTCGGCGGCTGGTTCTGCCCCTGCCACGGCTCGCACTACGACACGGCGGGCCGCATCCGGAAGGGCCCCGCTCCGCGCAACCTCGAGGTTCCGCCCTACGATTTCGTGTCCGCCACGAAGATCAAGATCGGCTGAGGAAGACCGCATGGCCTCGCACGACTCGACTTTCCGCACCACCACCCGCTTCGGCAAGTGGCTCGACGAGCGGCTGCCCGTCCCGCGCCTCATGCACGGGCAGTTCGTGGATTTCCCGACGCCCCGCAATCTCAACTACCTGTGGACGTTCGGCGGCATCCTGACGTTCTTCCTGATGTCGCAGATCGTGACGGGCATCGTGCTCGCCATGCACTACGCCCCGACGGCGGCCGGCGCCTTCGACAGCGTCGAGCACATCCGCCGCGACGTGAACTACGGCTGGCTGATGCGCAACCTGCACGCGGTCGGCGCCTCGATGTTCTTCCTCGCCGTCTACGTCCACATCGCCCGCGGCCTCTACTACGGCTCCTACAAGGCGCCCCGCGAGATCCTCTGGATCCTCGGCGTCGTGATCTTCCTGCTCATGATGGCAACGGCCTTCATGGGCTACTCGCTGCCCTGGGGCCAGATGAGCCTGTGGGGCGTGACGGTGATCACCAACCTGTTCTCCTCGATCGACTCGATCGTTCCAGGCCTCGGCACGCGCATCGTGCAGTGGCTGTGGGGTGGCTACTCGGTGTCGGGCACGACGCTGAACCGCTTCTTCTCGCTGCACTACCTCATGCCCTTCGTGATCGTCGGCGTCGTCGGCCTGCACATCTGGGCACTCCACGTCGTCGGCCAGAACAACCCGACGGGCCTCGAGATCAAGACCGCGTCGGACAGCGTGCCGATGGCGCCCTACGCCGTCATGAAGGACGCGTTTGGCCTGTCGATGTTCATGATCGTGTTCCTGTGGTTCGCCTTCTTCGCGCCGGACTACCTGGGCCACCCCGACAACTACATCGAGGCGAACCCGCTCTCGACGCCCCCGCACATCGTGCCGGAATGGTACTTCCTGCCGTTCTACGCGATCCTGCGCGCCATCCCGAACAAGCTGATGGGCGTCGTAGCCATGTTCTCCTCGATCGCGCTGCTCGTGTTCGTGCCCTGGCTCGACACCTCGCGCGTGCGCTCGGCCAAGTACCGCCCGATCTACAAGTGGTTCTTCTGGCTGCTGGTGATCTCGGTTCTGGCGCTGGGCTACCTCGGTTCCAAGCCGGCCGAGGGCGTCTACATCGCCTGGGCGCGCGTCTTCACCGTCTACTACTTCCTGCACTTCCTGATCATCATGCCGATCGTGGGCGTGCTCGAAACACCATCCAAACTTCCACGTTCGATTGCGGAATCGGTGCTGGGCCCGGGCGGCGGTACGCTCAAGGCCGGAGCCGTTGCTGCACCCGAACGGCGCTGACGAGAGGGCAACTGCAATGATCAGCTCGCAAGGCGCCCGCCGCGTCACGGCCTTCGCCCTCTTC
>RXJK01000322.1 GCA_003963125.1 Hyphomicrobiales bacterium | reverse complement strand
GACGGCCAAGGGCGGCGTCGCCTCGGCCTGGATGCTGCGCGAGATGAGCCAGCGCGGTCTCGCGCCCAAAGCCATTCTCTTCGATCGCGCCAACACCATCCTTGCCCAGGGCGCGGCCTTCGCCGAGATGACCATGATGGATCGCTTCGAAGGGGGCCGCCCCACCAACCTCATTCGCACCGGCGACGAGATCCTGATCGAACCGGCGAAGGGCCAGGTCACGATCCTCAATCGCGACGCCTAGAAGCGCTTACTGCTCGTCGAGACTGTCGATGTAGGCGAGCAGCGCATCGATCTCGGCGGGCGTGAACACGAAGCGCGGCATCGCCGGATGCCCGGTCACGATCCCTTCCGCGAACGCCTCCGCCAGGTTTTCGACGGGATAGCGCTTGGGCAGGGAGCGGAAGGTGGGCGCCACGCCCATGGGGCTGTCCCCTTTGCGGCCGATCGCGTGGCACCGGCTGCACAAACGCGCCGCGATCTCCTCCCCCTTCTCCGGTGTCGATTGCGCCGTGGCGGGCCCGCACACACCCAGCAGCACGGCCACGAGCAGTCCTGCGGTTGCAACGAAGCGCATGCGGCACCTCCTGTCGGCTGGGCCGATATCCGCAGCTCGCGGACCGCCAGGCATTGATCGCCATCAACATCTCAAGAACGCGTTCGGCCTTGCCGTTCAAATCCCGTCGCAGCTAAGGTCGTGGCCTCCCCAACAACGCTGGAGCCGAAGCATGGTCGAGATCCGCAAGACGCTCATCGTCCGCGAGACGATCGACATCGAGTTCGGACAGCCGCTGTCCACCCCCATCGTCCGCGTCGCCGGCCTCGCGGTGGTGAAGAACCCCTTCGCCGGCCGCTTCGTGGCCGATCTCGCCCCCATGTTCGAGATCGGCAAGGTGGTTGGCGAGCGCCTCGTGGGCGAGATGGTCGCGCAGCTCAAAGGTCCGGCCGTTTCCTACGGCAAGGGGGCGATCGTGGGCTTGGCCGGCGAGAAGGAACAGGGCGGCGCCTGCGTGCACCCGATGCTCGGCAAGCCCATGCGCGCCGGCATCGGCGGCGGCAAGGCCGTGATCGTCTCGAACGTGAAGGTCGCGCCGGCCGGCACGCCGCTCGACGTCCCCCTTGGCCACAAGGACGACGAGTTCTCCTTCGACCACTTCGACACGATGACGGTATTTGTGCCCGATGCCCCGCGACCGGACGAGATCGTGGTCGCGCTCGTCATCGCCGACGGCGGTCGTCCTCTGCCCAGATGCGGGAGCGCCCCCATCCGCTGAAGCCGCAGCGCTGTCTCAGGCCGAATCTCAGGCCGAAGAGGCCTCGCGTGGCGCAAGTTGCAGCGCGTTCGGGTGCCGGCGCGACTTGCCCTCGAAGTAGCACCCCGGGTCGAGCGTCAGGTCGGCGTGGAAGATCTCCCCTTCCACGTTGCACTGCGCCGCCAGATGCAGGTGCGTTGCATAGATCGCTCCGTCGACCTCGCCCTCGACGCATACTTCGTCCGCCGCCACGAGCCCCTCGACCAGGCCATCGGGCGCGATCACGGCATGCAGGCATCGCACCTCGCCCTGCACATGACCTTCGACGCGGACTTCCCCATCGAAGTTCACCCCGCCCTCGATCGTCACGCCCGGTGGCACGACGAACCGGCTGCGATTGAACAGCGGCGCGACGACATTGTCCTTGGCGAGAAACCTGCGCATGTGCGCTCCAAAATCTTGCTCCGCCCGGCCATCGAGGGCGATGCCCGCAAACCTATCAATCTGCTCGGTAGGCGCTGAGCACCTTCGTCCGGAAACCTTACTTTCAGCGGCCAAGCCGCGCTCACGCCCAGGCGCCGCGCATAAATCCATGCAGATACGAAAAACTATGTGCGGGCAGACTTTTGTGCCGGTCTGGCGTTTACCCAGAAACTTCTCCAAGACCGCAATGGAAGGCCGTCCTTGATCCGCCTCGCCGCTCTGCTCACGCTCGCCCTTGAATTCCAGGCCCTCGCCGGGCGAACTCTCTTAACCTTGGGATCGCAGCGGATATCTCACCGCGTACCCCACGCGTCTCGATCGAAATGGCGCGGGGCATGGTTGTGAAGGATCGGCAGCAGGCAGACATGGACGAGGCCCAGGCGCGCCTCGCAGCCGTCGTGATGGCCTCCTCCGATGCCATCGTCAGCAAGACACTCGAAGGCATCGTGACCAGCTGGAACGCCGCAGCCGAGCGCATGTTCGGCTACCCGGCCAGTGAGATGGTCGGCCAGTCCGTGCGCAAGATCATCCCGCCGGACCTCCAGCACGAGGAGGACATGATCCTCGCCAAGATCGCCAATGGCGAGCGCCTCGACCACTACGAGACCGTGCGCATGACGCGCGACGGCCGCCGCATCGAGGTGTCCGTCACCGTCTCCCCGGTGCATGATGCGAGCGGACGGGTCATCGGCGCCGCCAAGATCGCCCGCGACATCGGCGAGCGCCGCCGCTCCGAACAGCGCATGGCCTCGATCCGCGCCGCCCTGTCCGCGGAGCCGGGCAGCGGCGACCCGTTCGAACTGGAGGAGACCACCGCCGTCACGCCGGCCGGCCTCGCGCCGCAGGTCGGCCAGGATGCGACCGCCGCATTGGGTGTGCTGGAAGGCAAGCCCGACCGCGCCTTCGACCAGACCACGCGTCTTGCCGCCGGCCTGATCCAGTCGCCGACCGCGATGCTCGCGGTGCGCCACGGCGACGTGATACGCTTCATCTCCGCCTACGGCATGCCGTCCGAACTGCACGAGGCGCAGGCTGTGCCGGCCGAGCAGAGCTATTGCCACCTTGTCATCGAGGGCGAGGCTCCCGTCTCTATCCGCAACGCCCGCAACAACCCGATCGCCGCCCCCGCCGGCCTCTGGCGCCACGGCATCGAAAGCTACCTGGGCGTTCCCATCCGCGATCGCAACGGGATTGTCGTGGCGTCCCTGGGCGTCGCCGATCGCACGCCGCGCAACTGGAGCCTGCGTGATCTCCTCACCCTGAAGGGCATCGCGCAGCAACTCATGCGCGAGTTGGAAAACCGCGCCATGCTGAGAACGCTTGCCGAGAGCGAGGAGCGGCTCAGGGCCGCGAGCGCCGCCGCGGGCTTCGGCATCCACGAGACGCGCACCGCCGCTAACGAAAGCACGTGGTCGGCGGAACTCGCCCGCATCCTGGGCCACGGCAGCAGCGTTATGCTCGTCCCCTGGCCCGGCGCCATCCTCGCCGCGACCCACCCCGAGGATCGCAGCGCCATGGCAGCGCACGTCGCCCACATCAGCCGCATCCCCGGCGCCTACGAACGCGAGTGGCGTATCGTACGCCCCGACGGCAGCGTACGCTGGCTGCTCGACCGCGGCGAGACGCGCGGGCCCATCAACCCGCAGACGGGGCTTGCCGCGCAGGTGACAGGCATCATCGTCGACATCACCGAGCGCAAGCTCTACGAGGAGAAAATTCTTCTGCTGATGCGCGAGGTGAATCACCGCGCCAAGAACATGCTGGGCCTCGTCCAGGCCATGGCGCGACAGACGGCGGCCGCGACGCCGGCCGAATTCGTCTCCCGCTTCTCGGCGCGCATCCAGGCCCTCTCGGCGACGCAGGACCTGCTCGTCCAGAACGAGTGGCAGGGCATCGACATCCGCGACCTCGTGCGCGCGCATCTCGCCGTATTCGAAGACCTGATCGGCAACCGCATCGAGTTGCAAGGGCCCAACGTACGGCTCACGCCGGCCGCCGCCCAGGGCATCGGCCTTGCGCTGCATGAGCTTGCGACCAACGCCGGCAAGTACGGCTCACTGTCGAACGAAGCCGGAAAAGTGCGGGTCGCATGGGACCAGGACGGGCAGAATTTCAGCATCGCCTGGCAGGAAACGGGCGGCCCCGCGGTCCAGGAACCCAAGAAAATGGGCTTCGGCAAGACCATCATCACCTACGCCGCCGAGACCAGCGTGGAGGGCCAGTCCGAACTCGCGTTTCCCCCGGGCGGCGTGCACTGGTCATTGCAATGCCACCTGAGCAGCATCGTCGAGCACTATGCCACCCGCGCGCCCCAGCGCGCCCTCGATAATGCCTGATCAAGGACTTGGGGCGCGTCGGGCGGCGACACCGCAGCCATCCGGGCGGCCGGGCCCGGACCGCCGTCCCGAAACCCACACCGAGGGTTGTACGCCGCCTGACAGTAGGCTAAGGAGTGCCCCGACAGCCGCCCCCTGCCCCTCGCGCGGCTGTCCCGGTCTCGCGGCCGGCCCAGGGCATTAATTCGGAGCGTAGCGCAGCCTGGTTAGCGCACCAGTCTGGGGGACTGGGGGTCGGGAGTTCAAATCTCCCCGCTCCGACCATTTTCCGGCGGACCAGACTGTCAGACGCCGGCGCGTTTCCCGTCTTCAAGTCATCGCAAATTGGCACCGATGCGCACGAGCAGCGCGCGGAGCGTCTCGACCTCGGATTTGGAAAGCCCCTGCAGCGCACGCTCGGTCTGATCCGTCACGAGCGGGAGCACCGACTTGAGACGCCGCCGCCCCTCCGGCGTCAGCAGCAGAATACTGCGCCGCCTGTCGCGTGGTTCGCGCGTGCGAGACAGCAGTCCCTCCTCGCACATCAGGCGCACCGTGTGGGCGAGCGTCGTGCGATCGACCGAACTCCATTCCGCAAGCTCAAGCATTGAGCAGCCGGCGTGTTCGTTGAGCACCGCCAGAACACGCCATCGGGAATAGTCGATCCCGAAGCGGCGGAGCTCGGAATTGAGCGCCTTGTTGCGTCGCGCAAGAACGAGCGAGACGTAATAGAATAGATGGTTTTCGAGGCTGAACGCCGCCGGCCTTTTCTCCGTGCGTGCGGACGTGCGTGCCTCTGCGCGCAAGCGAAACTCTCCGTTAACGGCGCCTCGAAATCGGGCAGCGGTCCGATCTCGCAAATGCTCGCCCTATGCAATGCGTTGACTTCCACGCAATTTGCGGCAGTCTAGCCGTCGTGCGCAAGTGGGATCGCGCACGTTGCGGCATCATCGGTCGGGCTCGAGGGGAACTTTGCGATGAAGCGTTACATGCTCGCGTTGGCAACCGTATCGGCACTCGCGCTGTCGGCCGTCGGCGCGCACGCGCAGGACAAGCTGAAGATCGGCCTCATCGTCACGCTGTCGGGACCGAGCGCCGTGCTCGGCGGCCAGGTGCGCGACGGTTTCAATCTCGCGGTGAAGACGCTCGGCGGCAAGCTGGGTGGCGTCGAGACCGAAGTGGTCGTCGCCGACGACGAGTTGAAGCCCGACGTCGCGGTGACGAAGGTCAAGGGCCTCCTCGAGCGCGACCAGGTGAATTTCGTGGTCGGCCCCGTCTTCTCCAACGTGCTGCAGGCGATCCACAAGCCGGTCACGGATTCGAGCGCGTTTCTCATCAGTCCGAACGCCGGCACGTCGAACTTCGCCGGCAAGCAGTGCAACCCGAACTTCTTCGTCACCTCCTACCAGAACGACCAGGTGCATGAGGTGCTCGGCAAGTACGCCCAGGACAAGGGCTTCAAGAAGGTCTTCCTGATGGCGCCGAACTACCAGGCGGGCAAGGATTCGCTTGCCGGCTTCAAGCGCCACTTCAAGGGCGAAGTCCTGGACGAGGTCTACACGCCTCTGGGCCAGCTCGACTTCTCGGCCGAGCTTGCCAAGATCGCCGCGGCCAAGCCCGACGCGTTCTTCACCTTCATGCCGGGCGGCATGGGCGTGAACCTCGTGAAGCAGTACCGCCAGGCCGGGCTCGCAAACATCCCCTTCCTGTCCGCTTTCACCACGGATGAATCAACGCTACCCGCGCAGAAGGACGACGCCGTCGGCTTCCTCGGCGGTGCCAACTGGGCGCCCAACACCGACAACCCGCAGAACAAGGCGTTCGTCGCAGCCTACGAGGCGGCCTACGGCGCCGTGCCCGGCACCTACGCTATGCAGGCCTATGACGCGGCCCTCCTCATCGACAGCGCGATCAAGGCGACGGGTGGTAAGGTCGGCGACAAGGACGCCGTGCGCGCCGCACTCAAGAAGGCGAACTTCACCTCGCTGCGCGGCGCATTCAAGTTCGGCAACAACAACTATCCGATCCAGGACTTCGTGCTGGTGAAGGTTGCCAAGCGCGCCGACGGGAAGTTCCAGACCGAGGTGGTGGAGACGGTCTTCAAGGACTATGTGGACGTCTACGCCAAGGAGTGCCCGCTGAACTAGTTCGGCGAGGCCGGGACCAACGATGTCGAGCGCGCTTCTCATCGTCCAGACCCTGAACGGTCTGCAGCTCGGCATCCTGCTCTTCCTGATCGCCGCAGGCCTGACGCTCGTGTTCGGGGTGATGGACTTCATCAACCTCGCGCACGGCGTCCAGTACATGATCGGCGCCTATCTCATCGCCATGTTCAGCGCCTGGACCGGCAGCTTCTGGGCCGGCCTCGCGCTGACGCTGCCCGTGGCACTGGCCGTCGGCCTCCTGCTGGAAGTGACGATCTTCCGCAGGCTCTACGGCCGCAGCCATCTCGATCAGGTGCTGGCGACATTCGGCCTGATCCTGTTCCTCAACCAGCTCGTCAAGACGATCTGGGGCGCGGCGCCATTGAGCGTGCCGATGCCCGATGTGCTCTCCGGTAGCGTCCGGCTCATGGACGGTCTGCTCTATCCCGTCTACCGGATTGCGCTGATCGGGCTGGGTCTCACCACCGCGCTGCTTCTCTATGTACTGATCAACAAAACGCGCGTCGGCATGCTGGTGCGCGCGGGCGCGAGCAACGCGCCGATGGTCTCGGCGCTGGGCGTCGACATCGGCCGACTGTTCATGATCGTGTTCGGCTTCGGCGCGATGCTGGCGGGCTTTGCCGGCGCGATGGTCGCTCCCATCTTGTCCGTGGAACCCGGCATGGGCGACAATCTACTCATTCTGACGTTCGTCGTCATCGTGATCGGCGGCATCGGCTCGATCCGCGGCGCCTTCATTGCAGCACTCCTCGTCGGGCTCATCGACACGCTCGGCCGTGCCTTTGGCCCGCATCTCCTGCGCCTGATGCTGGATGCAGCTTCCGCCAACCAGGCCGGCCGCTCGCTGGCGCCGATGCTGATCTACATCCTGATGGCCGCCGTCCTGTTCTTCCGCCCCTCCGGCCTGTTCCCGGTGAAGCGATGAGCCAGCAACAGGCGCTTCCCGCAACCACCCTGGCTCCTGCGTCAGCGGCCGCCTGGCGCGTGTCATTCGTCGCATTGCTCTTTGTGGCGCTCGCCCTTCTGCCGATCGCGGCCAAACTCGGCGCGGAGGGCTACATCCTCAATCTGGTGACGCGCGCGTTGATCTTCGCCATCGCCGCCATCTCGCTCGATCTTATCCTAGGCCACGGCGCGCTTGTCTCGTTCGGGCACGCCGCCTACCTCGGCATCGGCAGCTACGCCGTCGGCATCCTGGCGAGCCACGGCGTCGAAGAAGTCCTGTTGCAGATCCCGGTGGCGATTGGTGCGGGCGCCCTCTTCGCGCTGGCAACGGGCGCCGTCTCGCTCAGGACCAGCGGTGTCTACTACATCATGAGCACGTTGGCGTTCGGCCAGATGCTCTACTTTTTCGCGGTATCCCTATCTGCCTACGGTGGCGACGACGGCCTGACGCTGCCCGGCCGGTCGACCATCCTCGGCATGCCGCTCCTGAAGGCCGACACCACGTTCTACTATGTGGTGCTGGCGCTTCTCGGCGCGACCTACGTCCTGACGCTGCGCATCACGCGCTCGCGCTTCGGCCGGGTGCTCAACGGCATTCGCGAGAACCCCGCGCGCATGAAGGCGATCGGGTTCGAGCCCTTCACCTACCAGCTTGCCGCCTGCATCATCGCCGGTGCGACCTGCGCGCTGGCCGGCGTTCTGCTCGCCAACCAGACGGGCTTCGTATCCCCGGCCTACATGACCTGGCAGCGATCGGGCGAGCTCCTGGTCATGGTGATCCTCGGCGGCATCGGCTCGCTGTGGGGCGCCATCATCGGCGCGCTCTCCTTCCTCCTGCTCGAGGAGGTCCTGTCTCTGATCACCGAGCAGTGGAAGCTGATCCTGGGGCCATTCCTGGTCCTCGTCGCGCTCGGTGGCTACGGCGGCATCGCCGGCCTCGCCGACACCCTCCGCAACAAGCTGGTGCGCAGGGGGCAGCCATGACGGCCCCTTTGCTCCGCGTCGAGAAGCTCGTGAAGCGCTTCGGTGCGCTTGTCGTCACGGACGAGCTGAGCCTCGATGTCCGCGCCGGCGAGATGCATGCCGTGATCGGCCCCAACGGCGCCGGCAAGACCACCTTCATTCACCAGCTGTCTGGCTCTCTGTCGAGCCAGGCCGGCCGCATTCTGTTCGACGATGCGGACATCACGCATCTCGACATGCCCCAGCGCGTGCGGCGAGGCCTGGCCCGCTCGTTCCAGATCACATCGATCCTGCCTGGCCAGACGGTGCTCGCAAACGTCGCGCTCGCCGTGCAGGCCCGATCCGGCACGAGCTTCCGCTTCCTGCGGGCCGTCGATCACGAAGCGCCCTTGAACGACGCAGCCGCCGCGATCCTCGACCGTGTCGGGCTCGGCGCGCGGAAAGGGGTGCGCGCCGGCAGCCTCTCGCACGGCGAGAAGCGGCTCTTGGAAATCGCCATCGCCATCGCGACAGCCCCCCGCCTTCTCCTGCTCGACGAACCCCTGGCGGGCCTCGGTCAGGAGGAAGCGCAGGTCTGCATCCAACTGCTGGCCGCGCTGAAGCGCGAGTTCTCCATCATTCTCGTCGAGCACGACATGGACGCCGTGTTCCAGCTCGCAGATCGCATCAGCGTTCTGGTCGCTGGCCGCGTCATCGCGACGGGCACGCCGGACGAGATCCGCGCCAACGCCGCCGTGCGGCAGGCCTATCTCGGCGATGGGGAGCTCGACTGATGCTCCGCGTCGAAGGATTGCAGGCAGGCTACGGCGAGGCGCAGGTGCTCTTCGGCATCGACCTCGATGTCGACGCCGGCGAAGTCGTCACGCTGCTCGGCCGCAACGGCATGGGCAAGACCACGACCATCAGCGCGATCTTCGGGCTGCTGCCGCTCAAGGCCGGCCGCATCACGTTCGACGGCAAGGATCTCACCGGCCGTCCGCCTTTCGTGATCGCCCAGCACGGCCTCGGGCTCGTGCCGGAGGGCCGCCAAGTCTTTCCCACGCTCAGCGTCGAGGAAAACCTCATCGCGACGGCCGCGGCCCGCTTCGGCCCTGCGCAATGGACGCTCGACCGCGTCTACGACTTCTTCCCGCGCCTGCGGGAGCGCCGCGCCAATCTCGGCAGCCAGCTGTCGGGTGGCGAACAGCAGATGCTCGCCATCGGCCGCGCGCTGATGACCAATCCTAAGCTGCTCGTCCTCGACGAGGCGACCGAGGGGCTCGCCCCTTTGATCCGCGCGGAGATCTGGGGCTGCCTGCAGCGGCTCAAGTCCGAAGGGCAGTCGATCATCGTCATCGACAAGAGCATCCATGCACTTTTGAAGCTCGCAGACCGGCACGTCCTGATCGAGAAAGGCCGCGTGGTCTGGCGCGGCTCATCGCAAGCCCTGAAGGCAGACCACTCGATAGCAGACCGCTATCTGCACGTCGGCGGCGAGGCGCCGGCAGCACACTAAGGCGTAGCGACAAGGAGCAGGAGGAAGACCATGGGCATGTCACCGGGCATCACCAAAGCCGGCGAGGGCATCGACAACATCAGCTGGAACATCCTGGGTCAGATCTATGTGCCAAAGCAGGTGAGCGAGAGTTCCTTCTCCTGGCACGCGACCTTCCCACCGGGAACCTTCGTCCCCCCGCATATCCATCCGACGCAGGACGAGTTCATCTACATGCTCGAGGGCGAGTTCGAGCTCATGCTCGACGGCCGCACCGTGTTCGCGAAATCGGGCGATCTCATCCGCATGCCGATGGGCATCCCGCACGGCATCTTCAACAAGTCTGAGCAGACGGTGAAGTGCTTCTTCTGGGTCGCACCGACCCGGCGCCTCTACGACCTCTTCTGGGCCATCCACAACATGACCGAGCAGACGCCGCCGGAAGTCGTGGCGCTGTCGGCCAAGCACGAGGTCGATTTCCTGCCGCCGCCCGAAGAGGCGAAATAGGTCCGAGACAAGAACAAGGGGAGAGGCATCATGACGGTTCTCATCGCGGGAGGCGGTGTCGGCGGCCTGACGCTCGCACTGATGCTGCACGCGCGCGGCATCAAGTCCGTGGTGTTTGAGCAGGCAACCGAGATCCGCGAACTCGGCGTCGGCATCAACACACTGCCGCATGCCATCAAGGAACTGGCCGCCCTCGGCCTGCTGCCGACCCTCGACGAGGTCGCGGTGCGCACCAAGGAGCTCATCTACATCAACCGCCTCGGCCAGGAGATCTGGCGTGAACTGCGTGGCACAGACGCAGGCTTCGAGTTTCCCCAGTTCTCGATCCACCGCGGGCGCCTGCAGAAGGTGATCTACGAGGAAGTCATCCGGAAACTCGGTCCGGATGCGGTGCGCACCGGCCAGCGCCTCGCAGGCTTCATCCAGGACGAGGGCGGCGTCACGGCGCACTTCACGGATTCGCGCTACGGAACGGGAAGCCTCACCGTCCGCGGCGAAGTGCTCGTCGCCGCCGACGGCATCCATTCCGTCGCCCGGCGCCAGTTCTATCCCAAGGAAGGCATGCCGAGCTGGCAGGGCGTCGTGCTCTGGCGCGGCGCGACGGAGTGGCCGCAGTTCCTGTCGGGGCGCTCGATGTACATCGGCGGCGGCATGGGCGCGAAGCTCGCCCTCTATCCGATCGCGCCGGGCTCGACGCCGCAGACGCGCCTCACCAACTGGGCGATCGCCATTCGCGTGGCGGATCCCTCGACGACACCGCCCCCGAAGGACAGCTGGTCGCGGCAGGGCCGCATGGAAGAGGTGATCCCCTACGCGCGGCGCTTCTCGGTGCCGGGCGTCGATGTCGAGGCGATCGTCCGCGCGACGCCCGTCTGCTTCGAGTATCCCATGTGCGACCGCGATCCGCTCCCACGCTGGAGCTTCGGCCGCGTCACGCTGCTGGGGGATGCCGCGCACCCCATGTATCCGGTTGGATCGAACGGCGCCGCGCAGGCGATCCTGGATGCCCGGTGCCTCGCCGACAACCTGAAGTCGGCGGAGCATCCGATGCAGGCGCTGCACGCCTATCAGGCGGAGCGACTGCCCAAGACCGCAGAAATCGTGCGCCTCAATCGTACGGGAGGCCCCGAGCGCGTCATCGACGAAGTGGAGAAGCTGGCCCCGGCCGGCTTCGACTACGTCGACCGCGTGCTGAGCCACTCCGAACGCGAAGCCATCGTGAAAGGCTACGCCGGCAAAGCGGGCTTCCAGCAGGCGCAGGTCAACCGGAAATGAAAGAGATCAAGCCTCACGCGCGCCGAGCAGCCGCAACGCAGAGGTGAGAAGAGGCGAGCCCTCGATCCTCAGTTCCTCGATCACGTCGAAGTGGTGCCGCCCGGGAATGGACGCCACCGTCGACGGCAGGTCGGCCCAGTGCGCCGCCTGCTGCTGGCTCTGGCGATGGAATTCCGGCGTCTCGAGCCCGCCGACAGCCAAGACCAGCGGCGCCTTCACGCGCGCCGGCGCCTGCTCGATGCTGGTGGCGCGCGCCGTCTCCGGCGTGAAGCGGATCAGCTCGTTCATCGACGTATGAACCAGCGGATCCAGTTCGAACACGCCGGAGATGGACAAGCCGCCTGTGAAAGGCGTCGCCGGTAATCCGAGCGCCGTCCAGTCCGTGGCGAATGACGAACCGGTCAAATAGCCGCCCGCCGAATGCCCCGAGATGACGACGTTCGCCCGTTCGCGTGCTTCGAGCTTCCCCCACAACGTTGCCATCGCGCGGCGGCAGCACTCGGCGATCTCCAGCACCGTCACCTCCGGGCACAACGGATAGTTGATCAGCGCGACCGTGTAGCCCGCCGGAGCCAGGGCATCCGCGACCCAGGAAAACTCCGTCTTGGAGAACACGCGCCAGTATCCGCCGTGAATAAAGACGAACGTGCCCTTGGGTGAGGGCGCGCGAAAAATATCCAGGACTTCCCGCGGATTGCCCCCATATCGAACATCGGCCTCATAAGGCAGTCTCGACCGCGTTTCCTGCGCAAGCCGGCCCCATTGCGCAGTGATCTCGCCCACATCGGGGACACTGACACGCGGATTGTAGGCGCGCTCGCACCAGTCGGGATCGGTCAACAGCTCCGAGCGGGGGCGTTCCAAAACCATGGTCGCTTACCTTTCAAGGCTGTGCGCAGGGGATGCACGAAAGCCACTGCCAGCCGCTGTTCGGCAGCGTGGCCCCGTGCCACGCACACCTCCGCGACGGAGACATACCCTCGCGCCGGTTCACGTGCTAACAGTCGCGGCACGCCTTGAACAAGGAAAACTCCATGCGCGCTCCATTCCGTTTCTCCGCTTTATCCCTGATATCGCTGGGTTTGCTGGCAGGAAGCGCTGAGGCGGCCCCTATTGGTCTCGCTGACCGGCTGTCTGAGCCGGCGGCCCTCACCCGCGTCGACCTCGTGACCCAATGCTGGCGCACGCCGAGCGGCCGTCATCGCTGCCGCACCGTCTACGTGAACCCCGCGAGCCGCTGGGACCCGAACCGCTATCCCGTCGGCTCGACCGAGTGGTGGCGTGCCATGGATCGCCGGGGCAGCGGCGGCTATCGCCAGTAGGCCCTTTCTCCCGGCCTGTATCCCCCGGAACAGACACCGCCCTCGTTCCGGCGCAAATTCCACGCAAGTGAAACCCCGTGCGTGGAGGATCCTATGGGACGGCTCGCGACGATTTCGGCTTCGATGGCCACCGTGATGGCCATCACCAGCATCGACTTGATCGGCTTGGCCTCGACCGCAGCAGCCCGCGGCCACAGTGGCGGTTCGAGCCACTCCTCTTCGCCCTCCTTCAGCGGCAAGAGCTTCGCGGCCAGCAACCACAGGAACCGCACCGACTTCCGACAGCGCGTGCTCGTGCCGAAGGCGAGGCAGGTGCAGAAGTTCCTGCCCAAGCATTCCTTCAAGTACGTCCCCAAGTACGTGCCGAAGGGCAGCGCCAAGAGCCTGCCGTTCCAGCAGAACCTCGTGCAGAAGCAATTGCCGATGCTGAAGCCGGTCGTC
>RXJK01000258.1 GCA_003963125.1 Hyphomicrobiales bacterium | reverse complement strand
TCAGAAGCTCGATATGCACGGCCGGGTAGCGCGCCCGCAGTATGGTCAGCGCCTTCGGCATGATGCCGGTGATGACGCTCGGCACGACTCCCAACCGCAAGTGACCTTCGACCTGCGCATCGCTGCCGACCTGATGCAACCGGTCGTAAGCTTCAACCGCTTCGACCGCGCGGTCGAGGAAGGCGCGGCCCGTCGCCGTCAAAGTGGGCGGACGATGCGTGCGGTCGAACAGCGTGACGCCGAACTCGTCCTCCAGCGACTTCATCTGGATGGTGACGGCGGATTGTGTCCGTCTCACTGAGCGAGACGCGGCCGCAAACGATCCCGTCTCGGCCACCGCCAGAAACGTGCGCAGATCGCGGATCGACACGACAGTTAGCTCCATAAATATTCAAGTCAGTGCTCGACACTATCAAATATCTTCAACCAGTGAAGGCTGCGCACTCGGCCGTCGCCGCCACGTTTCAGAGCCTACCGGTGACGAGCCTGACCGGAGCCGGGGACGGGCTCGAGTTGCGTCTGCTCCGCTGGCGCTGATCGGCGCCACTGCGAAAGCCCTCAGTGGTGCCTTACGAAAATTTATGCCGACGGCAATGCGACGTTCATGTCGGCTACCGATTTCACGTGGGACGGCTCAATTTCCAGGAGTTTTCCCATGACACAGACCTCTACGACCCGACTTCCCTCACTCAGCACCTTCAAGTCCCGCTGGATGGGCGGCGCTGCGGCCTTCGCCCTGTTCGCCGCGGCCGGGGCCGGCTTCTCCGGCCACGCATTCTCGGCGGATGTGTTCGGTCCCTCCGGCTCCGCGCGCGCCCCGCAGTCGGCCCCCGCCATCCCCGGCTTCACGGATCTCGTCTCGGCGGTAAAGCCTGCCGTCGTCTCCGTGCGCGTGCGCGCGGAAGCGCCGACGAGCCCGGTCTCGGACCAGGGCAATCCGTTCGAGGGCACGCCCTTCGAACGATTCTTCAAGGAATTCGGCGGCCCCAACGGCAATCGCGGCAATGCACAGCCCCGCCAGATGGTCGGGCTCGGCTCCGGCTTCTTCATCAGCCCGGACGGGTACATCGTCACCAACAATCACGTGGTGAATAATGCAGTGAAGGTCGAGGTGGTCACCGACCAGGGCACGGTTCTCGAGGCCAAGGTGATCGGCACCGATCCCAAGACGGATCTCGCGCTGATCAAGGTCGAGGGCCGCAACGACTTCCCGTTCGTCAAGCTCGCCTCGGCCAAGCCTGCGATCGGCGAGTGGGTCGTGGCCATGGGCAACCCGTTCGGCCTCGGGGGCACGGTGACGGCCGGCATCGTCTCGGCGCAGGGCCGCGACATCGGCTCGGGCCCCTACGACGACTTCATCCAGATCGACGCGCCCGTGAACCGCGGCAATTCCGGCGGCCCGACCTTCAACCTCAAGGGCGAGGTGGTCGGCGTGAATACGGCGATCTACTCGCCGTCCGGCGGCAGCATCGGCATCGCCTTCGACATCCCCTCCTCCACCGTCGCGAGCGTAATCCCGCAATTGCAGAAATCCGGCCACGTGGACCGCGGCTGGCTCGGCGTGCAGATCCAGCCCGTGACGCGCGAGATCGCGGACAGCCTCGGCCTCAACAATGCCGCCGGCGCGCTGATCGCAGGCGTGCAATCCAACAGCCCCGCCGCCAAGGCCGGTCTGAAGGCCGGTGACGTCATCACCAGCATCGACGGCAACGAGGTCAAGGACGCCAAGGATCTCTCGCGCAAGATCGGTACGCTCGCCCCGCAGCGCGCGGTCGCCCTGCAGCTTATGCGCGACGGCAAGACGCAGACCGTCAACCTCACGCTCGGACAGCTTGCCGAGCAGTCGGCGCCGAAGGCCGGTCCTCAAGAGCGTCCGCGCCACCAGCGCATGGGCTCGCTCGGCCTGACGCTGGCGCCTGCCGCAGCCGTCGAGGGCGCCGGCAACAACGGCCTCGCCGTGCTGAATGTCGATCCGAGCAGCAAGGCCGCCGAACTCGGCCTGCAGGAGGGCGACATCATCCTGAAGGCCGGCAACAAGGACCTGTCCGGACCCGACGATCTCACGGCTGCCTTCTCGGAAGCCCGCGCCGCCGGTCGCAAGAGCACGCTGGCCCTCGTCAAGCACGGTGAGACGGACCGCTACGTGGCGATCCCCGCCGGCTAGCCTTGCCTCCACCCGAAGACGGTGCGTCCACACGGTCGCACCGTCTCCTCTCTAACGCCTCCCCGGTAGCGCTTCGCCGCGTGCTTGCTATAGTTCCCGTACGAACGGTCCGCCCAAAGAGACCGAGGTTACAGCTAGGGACCAGGGGGAGATCTTCATGAAGTCCACACGTCGTGCCGCGCTGGCGGCAGCTGCCGCTGCGCTTGCCATGCCATCGCTCATGCGCACGGCCTGGGCCGAGACCTATCCGTCGCGGCCGATCCGCCTCATCATCGGTTATGCGCCCGGCGGTTCGGCCGACATCACGGCGCGGCTCACCGCGCAATGGCTGCAGGAGAAGCTCGGCCAACCCGTGGTGGTCGAGAGCCGGCCGGGGGCGGCGACGAACCTTGCGACCGAGGCCGTCGTCAACGCCGCGCCAGACGGCTACACGCTTCTCCTGGTGGCGCCTGCCAACGCCATCAACACGACGCTGTTCGCGAAGCTCAACTTCGATTTCCTGCGCGATATCGCGCCGGTCGCCGGCATCATCCGCTTTCCCAACGTCGTGGTGGTCAACAAGGACCTGCCGATCACGACCATTCCGGAACTCATCGCCTACGCGAAGGCCAACCCCGGCAAGCTCAACATGGCCTCCTCCGGCAACGGCTCGACGATCCACATGTCGGGTGAACTGTTCAAGATGCTGACGGGCATCGACATGGTGCACGTGCCCTACCGCGGGGCTGCGCCCGCCATCACGGACATGATCGCGGGCCATGTGCACGTCATGTTCGACAACATCCCGACGGCCGCCGAGCAGGTGAAGGCCGGCTCGCTGCGCGGCCTTGCGGTGACGAGCGAGCAGCGCTCGGAAACGCTGCCCGAACTGCCGACGGTCGCCAGCACGATCCCGGGCTACGAGGCAAGCGCCTGGTACGGCATCGGCGCGCCGAAGGCGACGCCGCGCGAGATCATCGACATCCTCAACAAGAGCGTGAACGAGTTCCTGGCCGACGCGGCCGCCCAGAAGCGGCTCAAGGATCTCGGCGCCAGCACGATCCCCGGCACCCCGCAGGATTTCGGCAAGCTTCTCGCCGACGAGACCGAGAAGTGGGGCAAGGTCGTGAAGTTCGCCGGCGCCAAGCCCGGCTGAGACCGGTCGCACCTCGTGTGCCCCGCGCAAGCGAGATTTTCCGCGCGCAGCAGAGCTTGTCTGACGCCAATCGCGGTAGGAAGGGCGCGAACCCTCGCCTTCCCCGGCGCCCTCGATCCGTGGAGCCCTGCCCGTGCCGAGCCCCGAGACGCATCTCTTCTCCTTCGCGCTGGTCGGCGACACGCACGTGAAGCCCACGAGCGGCGACCAATCCGCGCCCTGGAAGGTCAACGAGAAGGCCACCGCGCGGGCCCGCTTCGTTGCCCGCGAGATGGCGCGCTACGAGCCGAAGTTCATCATTCACCTGGGCGACCTCGTGCATCCGGTGCCGGAACTCGCGACGTTCGGCGAGGCCGTGCAGCTGACGCAGGACGTGTTCCGGCAGCATCACAACAAGATGCACGTGCTGCCCGGCAATCACGACATCGGCGACAAGCCGAACCGCATGATGCCGGCCAAGGGCATCCGCGAGAGCTGGATCGACATTCACGAGGCGACGTGGGGGGCGGGCTGGCGCAGTTTCGATGAAGGCGGCGTGCGCTTCGTCCTTCTCAACAATCCGATCCTGAATTCGGGGCTTCCGCGCGAGGCCCAGCAGTACGCGTGGCTCGAGGAGACGCTCGCCACAGCCGGCGACCGGCGTCTCTTCGTCTTCATGCACTACCCGCTCTATCTGCTTTCGGCCGACGAGCCCGGCACCTACGACAACATCGACGAGCCGGCGCGCTCACGGCTTCTCACGCTCTTCGAGCGGCACAAGGTCGAGGCCGTGTTCGCGGGCCACGTGCACAACATCTTCTATCACCGCAAGGCCGGCGCCGAGTTCTACGTGATGATGGCGACGTCGTTCGTGCGCCAGGACTACGCCGAGATGTTCCGCATCGAGGCGGTGCACGAGAACGGACGGGACGATGCCGAGAAGCTCGGCTTCGCCATCGTCGACGTGCACAGTGACGGGCACGTCGTGCACTATATCCGCAGCTACGGGTCCGAGCTTGACGAGGCGGCGGCCGCAGCCCCCATCGCGCGGCGCTCGAGCCTTGCGCTACCGAATCCCAAACGCGCCGCCGGCGCGCCGATCGGCGTCTTCCTGCGCCACCCCTGGGCCGAGACCGTGCGCCTGCCGCAGAACGGACCGATGGATGAGTTCCTGCGCAAGGAGGCGCGCAACGACTATCAAGTCGCCGCGCTGTGGCGTCTCGGCATCCGGCACCTGCGCGTGCCCGTGAGCGACGTCATGGCGCCCGAGAGCCGCGCGCGGATGGGCGATCTCGCCGCGATCGGGCATCGCTTCACTGTGTCGGGCTTCGGCGTCCCCTCCGGCGCCGTACGTGATACCGTGCTCGCCACCGCGCCGCACATCGACCGCTACGAGATCGTTCTTCCGGCCGACGAGATGACGGCGCGCCGGGAGGAAATCGCGGCCTTCCGCGACGCGCTCGGCCGGCCCGTCACTCTCGCCCCCGTCGCCACCTCGGCGGATGACGTCAAGGTCGGCTCCAAGATCGAACTGTTCGTCTCGCACGGATGGAGCGCGGCCCGTCTCGGCGACATTGCGGCGCTGATCGAAACCGGCATCGCCGACGGCTTCGTGGTGCGCGCCGGCATGGGCGACGATCTCCCGGCCCTCGCACGTATGCTCAGTGATCTCGGCGCGAACCACGGACGCCGCTTCGACTTGCATCTGCGCATCGCCGCCAACAATCCGGCCGCCAACGTGCGGGACGATGCCGCCATCCTGCGCGCCGTCATCGAACTCTACGTGACGGCGCTCGCCTTTCCCGACGTGGCGATGTTCGCCGATCCCTTCATGGACATCGACCGCGGCTACTTCGTGCGCCACGGGCTGATCGACCGGCGCTGCAATCTGCGCGCAGCCGGTTGCGCCGTCGAGGCGCTGACGGCCTATCTCGGTCAGGCGGCAGGCCGCGTGCCCTTCGCCCTCGAGACGCAGTGCGCATCTGCGGCCACCACCTTCCGGCTGACGGGCGCAGGCCTCGCCGCTCTCATTATCCTGCCGCTCGATGACCGACCTCTTCCGTTGAACGAGATGCATCGTGCACAGATGGCTGCGGCGCCGCTCGTGGTTCCGCTCGATCAGCCGTGGGCCGTCTCCAGCCTCGGGACGGATCCGGTCTCGCCGCGTACGGGGCTCCCCGATCGCATCGAAGGCCCCACGATGTTCATCGGCCGCGCCGCGTCAGCGTGATCGACCCGGCAAGACTGCTTTTCAGCCGTGCTTTGCGCGTCATCTCTTTTGCGCACAAGTTAGCTCCCACCGGCCGCGCCATCCGTGCTTACATTGCGCCGCGCGATCGTGAATACACGACGCGGGCAACTCATCCGGGAGGACGCCTGAAGCATGCGAGGGGAAGTCGCCATTGTCGGCTACGGTCGCACGCCGTACACCCGCCTCAAGCCGGGCGAGCCCGTGCTCACCGTGGACGAGTACATCGCCTGGGCTGCGGAACTCGCGCTCAAATCTGCAGGCATGAGCAAGACCGATTTCGACGACCAGGGCCTCGGCGTCGCGCACGCGGAAGCCGCGCACACCGTGAATTGGTCGGCCGCGACTGCCGAGACGCTCGGCATCAGCCCGCAGATCCTGCTGCGTGCCGACCAGGGCGGCGCCTCGGCGTCCTCGCTGCTCATTCGCGCGGCCGCGCTCATCAAGGCCGGCGTGATCGATCGGGCGCTCATCGTCGGCGCTGATACCCCGCTCAGCATTCCCTCCGCTGCGCCCGGCCTGCCGCTGTCGCCGGAGCGCACGCGCGGCGTCTACTGGGATTTCCAGGGCCCCTTCGGCGTGATGGGCGCCAGCGCGCAGTTCGCGCTGATCCAGCAGCGCTACATGCACCAGTATCCCGTCACGCTCGAACAGCTCGGCAAGATCGCCTCGACGACGCGCTACCACGCCTCGCTCAATCCGCAGGCGATCTACCGCAAGCCCTTCAGCGTGGAGGAGTACATCAATTCGCGCGTGCTGTCGGACCCGATCCGGCTGCTCGATTGCGTGCCGATCGTCAACGGCGGCCTGGCCTACATCGTCACGAGCGCGGAGACAGCGCGCAAGATCACCGACAATCCCGTCTATCTCCTCGGCTTCGGCGAGACCAACAACTACTACCACGGCTCGCGCAGCCTGCCCGACGTGACGACGACGGGCTTCGTGAAGTCCGGACCCGCGGCCCTGAAGATGGCGGGCGTCACGCACACCGACATCCAGGTCTTCGAGCCCTACGACGACTATCCCTTCATCGTCATGATGACGCTGGAGGACTGGGGCTTCTGCCGGAAGGGCGAAGGCGATCGCTTCGTGGCCGAGCGCAACTTCCGCTTCGACGGCGACTTCCCGATGCTCACCGACGGCGGGCAGCTTTCGGGCGGACAGCCGGGCGGCGCCATCGGCGGCTTCGCGCCGCTGATCGAGGCCGTCACGCAACTGCGCGGCGAGGCCGGCGCGCGGCAGGTGAAGGGCGCCACCATCGCCGCCTCCTGCGGCTTCGGCGGCATTCCCTATGGCCGGCCCGGGCGCACGTGCATCGGCCTGATCTTCGGAACGGAGGCTTGAGCCCATGAGCACGCCGATCAGCGCCGAGAACAAGCCGCTCCCCGTCATCACCGATCTCACGCGGCCCTTCTGGACCAGCGCGAAGGAGGGCCGCTTCGTGCTGCAGAAGTGCGGCCACTGCGGCACCTTCCAGTTCCAGCCGAAGCCCTGGTGCATCGAATGCGGCTCGCGCGACCTCGCCTGGACGCCGGCCAAGCCCACGGGCACCGTCTACACCTTCACCATCTCGCGTTCCGTCGCGATGAACTTCCCCGGCTGGGAGGCGGAGCTTCCCGTCCTGATGTGCCTCATCGATCTCGACGACGGCGCACGGCTCTACGGCCAGGTGACCGACTGCGCGCCGGACAAGATCCACATCGGCATGCGCGTCGAGGTGCACTTCAAGGACATCAGCGAGGACGCCGGCATCCCGAAGTTCCGGCCGATCGCGGGCACCTGAGAGGCCGCCATGGACAGTCCCGTCCCCGATGCCGAGACCCTGAAGCGCGCAGGGATGGGCGGCGTCCCCTTCGACTGGCGCGATCCCTTGCGGCTCGGCGAACTCCTCACCCCCGAGGAAACCCTGATCCGCGACACGGCGCGCGACTATGCGCAGGCGAAGCTGATGCCGCGCATCCTCGACGCCAACCGGCACGAGACGTTCGACATCGCCGTCATGAAGGAGATGGCGGAGCTCGGCTTCCTCGGCGCGACCATCGACGGCTTCGGCTGCGCCGGCATCAGCTACGTGAGCTACGGCCTCATCGCGCGCGAGTTCGAGCGCGTCGATACCGCCTTCCGGTCCGCGCTCGGCGTGCAGACCACCCTCTCCATGATGCCGATCTATCTCTTCGGCAGCCAGGCGCAACGCGAGCGCTACCTGCCGGCCATGGCGCGGGCCGACAAGCTCGGCTGCTTCGGCCTCACCGAGCCCGATCACGGGTCCGATCCCGGGGGCATGCGCACGCGCGCGCGCAAGGTCGACGGCGGCTGGCGGCTCTCGGGCACCAAGACCTGGATCACGCACGCGCCCATCGCTGACCTCATGATCGTCTGGGCCAAGGACGACGAGGGCAAGATCAACGGCTTCATCCTCGAGCGCGGCATGATCGGGCTCGAGACGGCGAAGATCGAAGGCAAGTTCTCCGTGCGCGCGTCCCCCACGGGGCAGATCCTGATGGACGACGTGTTCGTGCCGGAGGAACAGAGGCTGCCCGGGGCGAAGGGACTGCAGGCCCCCTTCTCCTGCCTCAACAACGCGCGCTTCGGCATCTGCTGGGGCGCCATGGGCGCGGCTGAGTTCTGCTGGCAGGCGGCGGTGCAATACGCGCTCGACCGCAAGCAGTTCGGCCGGCCGCTCGCCGCCAACCAGCTCGTGCAGAAGAAGATCGCCGACATGCAGACGGAGATCGCACTCGGCCTGCACGCGTGCCTGCACATCAGCCGACTTCGGGACGAGGGCAAGGCTGCGCCCGAGATGATCTCGCTCCTGAAGCGCAACTGCGCCGGCAAGGCGCTCGACATCGCGCGCGCGGCCCGCGACATCCACGGCGGCAACGGCATCGCCGACAGCTATCACGTCATCCGCCACCTCATGAACCTCGAAACGGTCAACACGCTCGAAGGCACGCACGACATCCACGCGCTCGTGCTCGGCCGCGCGCAGACCGGGATCTCGGCCTTCAACTGATGTCCACGCCCCCTCCCTCCCGCGCCGAACTCATCGGCCGTCTTCTCAAGCCGCGCTCGATCGCCGTGATCGGCGCCTCCGCCGATTTCGCCAAGATCAACGGTCGGCCGCTCAAGCATCTCATCGACAAGGGCTATGCGGGCACCATCCTGCCCGTGAACCCGAAGTACCAGGAGATCGGCGGGCGCGCCTGCTATCCCTCGATCGCGGCGCTGCCGGAGGCTGCCGATCTCGCCGTGGTCGCGGTGCCGGCGCAGGAAGTGACGGCGAGCATCGCGGCGCTCGGGGCACGTGGCATCCGGGCCGCCGTCGTGTTCAGCTCCGGCTTCGGCGAAGTGGGCGGCGACGGCAAGGCGATGGAAGCGACCCTTGTCGAGACGGCCCAGGCCAGCGGCGTGATCCTGTGCGGGCCCAACTGCCTCGGCTTCGTCAACGCCTTCGACAAGGTGTTCGCGACCTTCAGCCAGTACGCGGATGGCGAGACGGGTGCGGGGCCCATCGCGTTCGTGTCGCAGTCGGGCGCATTCGGCACGGCCATCGCCTCGCTCGCCCGCCAGCGCGCGCTGGGGCTCGGCTACTTCGTCACCACCGGCAACGAGTGCGATGTCTCGTTCGCCGAGCTGATGGAGGTCGCCATCGAGGATCCGCGCATCAAGGTCGCGGCGGGCTATCTCGAAGGCGTGCGCGACGGGGAGCATCTCGTAGCTCTCGCCAAGCGTTGCCGCGCGCTCGGCAAGCCGCTGGTCCTCACCAAGGTCGGCCGCATGGCGGCAGGCGCACGTGCCGCCGCATCACATACCGGCGCGCTCGCCGTCGACGACACCGTGTTCGACGACGTCATGCGCCAGCACGGCGTGCTGCGCGCGCGCAACGAAGAGCACATGCTCGACATGCTGGAGGCGCTGTGCCAGGAGCGGCCTGCGCACGGCGAGGGCCTCGGCATCGTCACCATGTCGGGCGGCGCGGGCGTGATGGTGGCGGACCGTGCGGAAGAGCTGGGCCTTCCCGTGCCGCAGCTTTTGCCCGAGACGCGCGCCAAGCTGGAAGCCGTGATGCCGGCCTTCGGCGCCGCGGGCAATCCGGTCGACGTCACCGGTCAGTTTCTCGCCAAGCCCGAGATCTTGCGCGACAGCGTGATCCATCTCCTCGACGATCCCGCCATCAGCGTCGGCATCGTCTGGCTGCAGTTGATGCACGCGCACACCAAGACGCTCCTGCAGGTGTTCGCGGACGTGAAGGCGCGCAGTTCGAAGCCGTTCCTCGTGTGCTGGGTCGGGGCGTCGCCCGAGGCCGTGCAGGGGCTGCGCGCGCTGGGCCTCGCCGTCTATCCGGCGAGCGAGCGCTCCGTCGATGGCGCGCGGGCACTCGTGACGGCGCATCTGGTGCGGACACGCGGGAGCCCACCGCCTGCAGCCCACGCAGCCGCTACCGGCGAGCGTCTGCCGCCCGGCGTGGTACCGACCCTCGACGCCGTTTCCATCCTTGAGCGCGCGGGACTGCCGATGGCGCCGGTCCGGCTCGCCCGCACCGCCGACGAGGCGGTCGAGGCCTGGAAGGCTTTCGGCGCTGCTGTTGCCTTGAAGATCGAAGCGCCGGACATCCTGCACAAGAGCGACGTCGGCGGTGTGCTGCTCAACCTCGATGGCGAAGCAGCCATTCGCGCCGGCTTCGAAGCTGTGCTTGCGAATGCGGCCAAAGCGCATCCGGGCTCCGACATCGCCGGCGTGATCGTGCAGCGCATGTCCCGCGGCCATCTCGAACTCGTCGTCGGCGCGCAGCGCAATCCCGTGTTCGGCATGATCGTGATGGTGGGGCTCGGCGGCGTGCTCGTCGAAGTGCTGAAGGATGTCGCGTTCCGCAAGGCGCCCTTCGACGCGGCGGAAGCGCTGGCAATGCTCGGCGAACTGCGCGGGACCAAGATCCTGGATGGCGTGCGCGGCAAGCCCGCCGTCGACAAGGCCGCGGTCGCCCGCCTCCTCGCCGCCCTCTCGCAGTGGGCCGCGCGCGTCGCAGACGACCTCGTCGAACTCGACCTCAACCCCATCCTGATCGGCCCCGACGGCGCGTCCTGCGTCGACGTCGTCATGATCTCCGAGCCACGTGCGTAGGCACCGCACGTGAGCCCGCGTCGTCACTCTCCCTGTCATCCCGGCCGAAGCGCGAAGCGCGGAGCGCCGGGACCCAGGGGCAAGGCGCTCCCCCGTGGCCCCTGGGTCCCGGATCGGTGCTGCGCACCGTCCGGGATGACAGGGGGGTGTTCTAACGGCGAATGCACACAGAGGTGCGGGAGACCTTCGCCGGTACGGGCACTCGCTGCTCAGGTGCTGGACCCATTAAGCGGCGCGCGCGTTCTCCGTCCACCCCAACGGAGATCCACGATGCACCACCTCATCATCGCCGCGGTTGCAGCGCTCATGCTCACGGCCGCGACCATGGCGCCGCTGCGGGCCCAGGCCCTGATCGGATGGACCCAATGCCCGGTGGACCTCCCGAAGCCGTGCTGCCCCTGAGGTAGCGCCGCCTACTCCTCGTCGCGGATCGGGTTCGAGAGCACACCGATGCCCTCGATCTCGATCTCGACAATGTCGCCCGCCTTCATCCAGGCGGGTGGCTTGCGCGCGTGCGCCACACCTTGCGGCGTGCCCGTGGCCATGAGATCGCCAGGCTCGAGCGTCATGAATTCCGACAGCAGCGCCACGGTCTTCGCCACCGAGAAGATCATGTCGGAGGTGTTGGAATCCTGCATGCTCTTGCCGTTGACGCGCGTCTGGATGCGCAGCGGCGTCGCGCCCGCGGGGAGAGCGTCGGCCGTGACGACGACGGGCCCGAGCGGCCCCGTGCCGTCGAAGTTCTTGCCCGCCAGCCATTGCGTCGTCTTGCGCTGGAAGTCGCGCACCGAGACGTCGTTGAAGATCGTGTAGCCGAACACGTGCTCGAGGGCCTTCGCCTCAGGGATGTGCCGCCCGCCCTTGCCGATGACGATCGTCAGCTCGCACTCGTAGTCGAGTTGTATCGAGCATTTCGGCCGGATCACGGGCGCGCCGTGCGCCACGAGGGAGCTGTCGTAGCGGGCGAAGAACGACGGATACGTCGGCGGCGGATGCCCGCCTTCCTTCGCGTGCTCGAGATAGTTCAAGCCGACGCAGATGAACTTCGGCGGGTGCGCGATGGGCAGTTCCGCCTTCACCTTGTCGAGGGCAAGCACGGCCGTCGCGGGTGCCTTGTCCGCTGCCGCCTTCAGGGGAGCGAGGCTCGCCGGCGCCGCTGCTATCACGTCCAGGATCGACGTCGGCTGCGCCTTGTCGAGCGCCTGTACGTCGACCACGCCCTGCGCGGTGACGACCCCGAGGCGCGGCGCGCTGCCGGCGGTGCTGAACATCATGAGCTTCATGCGGATCTCCTGAGCTTGGATCTGTCTGCTGCCCGTGGCGCGGCAGGGTTGCCGCCGCCTGCATAGGTGGCATGGCCGCGAGCTTAGCGCATCCGGCAGCGCCGCGCCTCCGGCTCGCCGCCGTTTCGCGAAAAACTGTCTCCGGCGCCATCCCTGCGTCCGGCAGCGGCTCGCTGTTCATGCCCACGCCGGCATTGGTGTACGCTTGCTCCGTGCAAGCAGCATTCGCGGGAGGGGCGCATGGCAACCGTCGGCATGATCGGTCTCGGCATCATGGGTGGGGCCATGGCCCGCAATCTCGTCGCGGCAGGCTTCACCGTCATCGGCTTCGACGTCTCGGCCGAGGCCTGCACGCGCGCCCGCGGCGACGGCGTGACGATCGCGGCGAACGTGGCCGAGGCTGCTCGCAGCGCGCCGCACGTCCTGACGAGCCTGCCGAGCCCGAAGGCCGTCCTGGCCGTCGCCCGCGAGATCGCCGACGCCGGTGTGCCACAACGCATCGTCGCGGAGACGTCCACGCTGGCCCTCGCCGACAAGGAGGCCTTCGCCGAGATCCTGCGCGCCGACGGCCACGTGCCGCTCGATTGCCCGCTGTCGGGGACCGGCGCCCAGGCACAGACCCGGGATCTCGTGGTGTTCGCGAGTGGCGACGCCGCAGCGATTGCCGCGCTCGATCCAGTCTTTGCGGGCTTCTCGCGCAAGGTGCAGGTGCTCGGGGCCTTCGGCGACGGCACCAAGATGAAGTTCGTCGCCAACCTGCTCGTCGCCATCAACAACGTGGCCTCTGCCGAAGCCATGGTGCTCGGCATGAAGGCCGGGCTCGATCCCTCGCAGATCATCGAGTGCGTGACGACGGGCGCCGCCAACTCGCGCATCTTCGAACTGCGCGCGCCGATGATGGCGAAGGACGCCTATCTCCCCGCCACCATGAAGCTCGACATCTGGAAGAAGGACATGGCCGTGATCGGCGCCTTCGCGGCCGGGCTCGATTGCCCCGTGCCGCTGTTCTCGGCGAGCAACACCTACTACGACGCGGCCATCGCCAACGGCCGCGGCCCCGAAGACGCCGCCGCCGTCTGCACGGTTCTCGCCGACATGGCCGGGCTGACAAGGCGATGAGGGAATAGGCCGTGGGGAATAGGCAATAGCAATCTCCCCTACTCGCTGTTCGCAATTCCCGTCGTCTTTTGGACGCAAGAAGAGCAGCTCTATTCCCTACTCCTATTCGCTATTCGCTATTGGCTATTCGCTCCGCCCTCTCCATGCCTGCCGTGCAATCCGGCGTTCGTGCGCGCGATGCCGTCACTCCCTCTCCCAGCGCGCGATAGGTGAGGCGTGCGAAGCCCCCTCACCCTGTCCCTCTCCCGCGAGGGGA
>RXJK01000013.1:103659-117228 GCA_003963125.1 Hyphomicrobiales bacterium | reverse complement strand
CCCCCATTTCGATCCCCGAAGCTTAAGGCTGGAGGGTGACGGACGAAAGGCTTCCGGCGGAGGGGGCTAAGCATCTTGCCGCCGCCGCATCGATTTAGGGGCGCACCGAGCGCCGGACATAGTGAAGGGGCTGGGGGCGTGAGGCTATGCGTGGAGCCGGCCTATGGCAGGGGCGTTAGGGGGCGCTGATTTCATATGGTCCGGTCGATCCTCCCGAGGCAGCTTCGCCTCCTGCTGGAGGAAGTGGCCTAGATTCCAGAACCGGGTTCATAAGTTCTCGGCTCGGTCGCAGTCACCTCAGGAAATTCCTCTCCCGCTCAGGCCCTTAGCGCCAAATCCCGCAATCGGGCAGGGCCCGCGCAAATATCCGCCGACAGGGGCAGATTGCCCCTTGGCGCGGGGCCCGGCACTTGCTATGACGCGGCCTTCAAGTCCGTATCGGCTATTCCGCGGTAGCTCAGCGGTAGAGCAGCCGGCTGTTAACCGGCTGGTCGTAGGTTCGAATCCTACCCGCGGAGCCAATTGCGCTCTTGTCCTGCCCGGAGACACGGGGCACAGCCCGTACCCAGGACTCGGGTATCATCCCTGTCCAAAACGGTAGTTGTCATCGCACCTGCTTCAGGAAAGCGCGGGCCGTTTCGGGGGCGCCTGTCTCGAAAGGCGTTGGGTCCTTCCAGAACCGTGTTGCGAATTTCCGGCTGTCGACCTCGTAGGGGCGATCGAAGGTGAAGCGCATTTCGGCGATCTCGCGCATGAAGCCCGAGAAAACGCCAGCCACCGGCAAGACCCACACGGGCAAACTTCTGATGCGCAGCTTGCGCCCGATGGCGGCGGCACCAAGTTCGAGGATGCGGCGCGGCGTGCTGGTGGGGGCGCAGGGCACGTGCCAGGCTTGCCCATAGGCATCGTCGGGCGCCTCGAGAAGCGTGATGATCGCACGGCCGATATCGGGGACATAGGCGAAGGCGTGCGGCATGTCCGGCGGAAAGATCAGGGTCGCGGGGCGATTACGCGCGAGGGCTCCGAAGGCGATATCGCCGAGATGCGAAAGCCCGACGGCGGGGCCGTAGAAGTCCGGAGCCCTGAGCGCTGCGACCTTGACGCGCCCCGCTTCGCTCGCCGACTGCCAGATCCGCGTGATCTGCGCGCGCACGGCCGGTTTCATGCCGTAATCGGTCAAGGGCATGTCCTCACGCAGCGGCACGCGCTGCGGACCATACATGTACATGTTGTCGGCAAAGACCATTCGGGCGTGGTTCACCGCGCAGGCCTCGACGACGTTATGCATGGCGCGGGGCCACACGTCCTTCCACACGGCGCTGACATACGGGAAGCCGACTGCCACGACGACCTGGTCGGCATTGGCTACGGCACGCGCGACCGCGTCGGCGTCGAGGATATCGCACGGCTGGAAGGCGACGCCCTCGGCAAGCGATTGCGGCTTCGAGCGCTGCGCCACCGTGACCTGGTAGCCGTGCCGCAGCGCCGTCTCGACCGTCGATTGCCCGACCGGCCCATGGCCGAAAACGACAAGCCGCTTGCTCATTGCTTTGCTCCACCTTGCGATGGCTCCAGAGTGCCGTAAGCACTTTCATGCGTGAAATGCATGGTTTATATGCTTCTCATGCGCGAACTGAATTTGAACGGGATCGACCTCAACCTCTTGCCGCCGCTCGAGGCGCTCCTGAGGCTGCGGCACGTGACGCGGGCTGCCGAGGAGGTGGGCCTCAGTCAGCCGGCGATGAGCCGGGCGCTGGGGCGCCTGCGGGCGCTCCTCGGCGACCCGTTGCTCGTCAAGGGTGCCTCCGGCCTGGTGCCGACACCGCGCGCGCTGGCGCTCGTCCCACTGGTGGCCGCTGCGCTGTCCCACACGAAGACCGTGTTCCGGCACTGGGACTTCGACCCGTCCGTCGCCAAGCATGTCGTGCGGATGGCCGGGTCCGACGCGCAGTCCATCCTGCTGGCACCCGGCATCGCTGCCGTTCTGGCGCGGGAGGCTCCCTCCGTGACGCTGCGGATCGTGCCGATCGCATTGGACCTCGTGCAGCGGATGGAGGATGGGACGGTCGACTTCGGTTTCGCGCTCGCCACGACGCCGCTGCCGGCGGGTGCGCGCAGCCTGCCGCTCGAGAACGACCGTCTCGTCGTGGTCATGCGGCGCGGCCATCCCGCGGCGCGGCGCCCTTGGCGGCTTGCGGACTACGCGAGGTTCGACACGGCCACGGTCGCGATCCTGGGCGATGGCCACTCCGAGATGGATGCCATACTGGCCGAGGCCGGCATCACGCGGCGGATCGGCTTCACTTCACCGCACTTCACCGCCGCGCTGGCGATGGTCGCCGGCACCGACATGGTGACGACCATCTCGGAGAAATTCGCTCGACGCTTCGCGTCTGCCTTCGACCTGGTCATCAAGCCGGCGCCGTTCGCGGCGTCGGCCCTGCCCGTCGTGCTGGTGTGGTCGCAGTTGCGCGACCACGATCCGCTGCACATGTGGCTCAGGCGGACGATCCAGAACGCCGTCGCGACCGCGGAGATGGCGCCGCTCAGGCCTCCTGCCAGCTCCGGTACCAGGCCTGGAAGAGGCGGAACTGGTCCTCGGCGTAGCGCCGCTGGCTCGAAGACAGTGCGTCGGTCGCGTTGAAGTGGTGTTCGTACTCGGGGTTCCCGGCACGGACCATCAAATACTTGTAGAACAGGACGAGGTCGACGCCTTCAACGAATGTCCGCTTCACACGAACTTGACCTGCTTGTGGAAGGGGAGCGCTCGCAAGCGCTTACCCGTCGCTGCGAAGATGGCGTTGGCAAGGGCCGGCGCGGTTGGGGGAACCGGGGGCTCGCCGATGCCGCGAACCTTGCTGCCGTTCTCGAGGCCTTTCACGAAGATCTGCGGGCATTGATTGAGACGCATGCCTTCGTGCGCATCGAAGTTGGTTTGCTCGGCCTTGCCGTCGGCGAAGGTGATGGCGCAGTTCATGGCGTGCCCGAGGCCGAACACCACACCGCCTTGCACCAGGTTCTCGAAATTGACGGGATCGAGAACGCGGCCGACTTCGCAAGCGATCCAGACCTTCTCGATCCTGATGCCTTTCGGCGACGTGCTGACTTCGACGATCTCCGCCACCGGCACACCGAAGCTTTCGACGAACGCGATCCCCCGCGCCCGGCCGGCCTCCAATGCGCTGCCCCAAGCCGACATTTCGCCGACCGCTTCGAGCACCTTGCGCGCAACCGGATCGGGCGTCAGGCGCATGCGCTCCTTCAGGGGATCGGCACCCGCGGCGTGGATCAGTTCGTCGACGAAGGATTCCAGGATGAAACCGCCGGCGGCCGCGCCCACGGAACGCCACGAGGAGACCGGGGCCAGCTCGGGCACCTTGTAGGCGCGCAGGCGGAAGTTGGCGATGGCGTAGGGCGTCGTCCATGCGCCCGCGGCGATCTGCGGATCGGGCCCCATGACCGGAATGCCGGCGCGCCCCATCTGCGAGGCCGTGACGGAGGGCGAAGCAATCTGCAGATCGATCGTCTCGATTTGCCCCTGAGAGACCGTGCCGCGCGCCCGGCCGATGGCCAACGGACGCGGGAAGTCGTGCGCGAAGTCCTCTTCCCGGCTGAAGGTCAGCTTGACCGGGACGCCGCGCAGTTGGTTTGCGATTTCGGTGGCCTGCTTCAGCCAGTCGAACTCGAGCCGGTGGCCGAAACTGCCACCGATGAACTGGTTGTGGAGCACCACCTGCTCGGGCTTATGACCGGTGATGCGCGCGACGATCTGCTGGGCGATGCGCGGGATCTGGTGTCCCGTCCAGACCTCCACCGCGGCATCCGTCACGCGCACGGTCGCGTTGAGCGGCTCGAGCGGCTGGTGCGCCACGTAGGGCGAGCGATATTCGGCCGTGACGACCGTCCCCGCCGCGAATGATTTCTCCACCTGCCCTTTGTCGTGCCACGCCTTGTCGAGATGCGCATCCTTGAAGGCGCTCTCGACCGCACGCCAATGCTCGGCCTGGTCGGCCGGATAGGGCGCCGGTCCCCATTCGCATGCAATGGCCTCGACCGCCTTCATCGCGCGCCAGGTATTGTCGGCTATGACGGCAACGCCATTGGTGATCGGCACGACCTTTTGCACGCCCCGCATCGCGCTTGCCGGGGCCGCGTCGTAGCGCAGCAGCTTTCCGCCCTGCCGCGGATTGCTGCGCACGGCCGCGTAGACCATGCCCGGCACCTTGATGTCGATGCCATAGGTGAGCGTTCCGGTCGACTTGGCGACGATATCAAGCCGCTGCATGGACTTGCCGAGGACGCGCCATTGGCTAGCCGGGCGCAGCACGACATTCGTCACCGGCTCGATTTGCGAGGCCGCAGCGGCGAGCTCGGTATAGCGCAGGGCCTTGCCGTCCGGCAGCAGCACGGCGCCCTTCTCCGTACGCAGGCGCTCGACCGGTATGCCGGTCTGCCTGGAGGCTGCGAGCTTCAGCGTCTCGCGCGCGACGGCGCCTGCGATGCGCAGCTTGTCGAAACTGTCTGGCGCGGCGCTCGAGCCACCCGTGATCTGCAGGCCCAGGACCTTGAACAACGCTGAGCCGGCACTGCGGGCCGTCTCGGCGATGAAGCTGGTGTCCGACGGCGCAAACGGCATCGCATCGGCCGCGAGCGCGGTGTTCCAGTAGGCCGCGCTCGGCGCGCCGAACGCGATCTCATATTGGCCCGGCTCGAGGTCCAGCTCTTCTGCAATCAAAGCGGCCTGCATCGAGGCGACGCCCTGCCCCTTGTCGGCATGCGGCGTGATCAACGTGATCCGGTTGGCGTCGATCTTCACCCAGGGATTGAAGGTTGTCTCGCCTTTCGCCAGCGAGGTCTTCAAGGGATTATCTGGGTTGCGCTTCACGAGGTAGGCGCCGAACGCGACCCCGCCCGCGATGGCCGCCGAACCGATGAGAAAGCTGCGGCGTGCGATCTTCGCTGCGCGACCCATGTCACTTCCCCTCCGCAATCTTGCGCGCGGCGAGCTTCACCGCCTCGCGAATGCGCGGGTAGGTGCCACAGCGGCAGAGATTACCCGACATGACATCGTCGATATCGGCGTCGGTGACGGACGCATTCTGCGCCAGCAGCGAAGCCGCCTGCATCATCTGCCCCGACTGGCAATAGCCACACTGCGCCACTTGCAGTTCGATCCAGGCGGCCTGGACCGGATGCGGCTTCTGCGGCGTGCCGAGGCCTTCGATGGTCGTGATCTTGCCGCTCACGTCGCCGACGGGCATTTGGCAGGACCGCACGGCGGTGCCGTCGACGAGAACCGTGCACGCGCCGCAGAGCGCTGCCCCGCAACCATACTTCGTGCCGGACAGGCCAACGACGTCACGAATCGCCCACAGGAGCGGCATTTCCGGCTCGACATCGATGTCGTGCACCTGCTCGTTGACGGTGAGCTTCATCGTCGTTGCAAGCCTCCCATGGTCGGTCTTTTCAAAACTGGCGCCTGCCGGGGCGTTTGGCAATGCATACCGGTCGTCTCGTCTCTCACGCCGCGATGACAATAATGTTGCTTGCAGCTCGCCTTTTGGGCCCGGTTCATAGGTTCAGCACGCCGATCCTGACGGCGTGGGCAACCGCATCCGTGCGCCCGGTCGCATCGAGCTTCTCCAGCACCCGACCGACGTGGAATTTCGCGGTATGGGCGGAGATGCCAAGGCGCTGTGCAATCGCCTTGTTCGAGGCGCCTTCCGCCAGCAACGACAAGACCTCGATCTCGCGCGGCGTAAGCGCCGGCTCGAGGAACTCCGCCGGGTGCTTTTCGCCTGCCGGCCGCAACACCACGTCGGCCTCGTCCTCCGACGGAACAAGGATGATACCGGTCGCCCTGCCGAGAACCTCGGCCAATCGATCCGAAAGCGCCTCGTCTGTCACCGAGATCGCCAGACGGATCGATCGCGCCGAGATGTCCGCCATGCTGCTCAAGTCGCGGGCCTCGTGCCGACCAGCAGCTCGAGCTTCGTATCGGTTCCGCTGCGGCGAACGTCCATCGCGAGCGTCGTGCCGACGCGCGATGGACCGAGCGAGCGCTGGAGCGCCAGCGGGCTTGCGATCTCTCGACCATTTACGCGCACAATCACGTCTCCCTGTTGCACACCGGCCTTGGCGCCTGGGCCCCCTTGCTCGACGCCCATCACCATCAATCCAAAGCCGGGGCTTTCGGCAACACGAACCGGCTGAAGAGCGAGCCCGAGATAGCCGCGTTCGATTTTGCCGTCGGTCTCGATCTTTCCCGCGACATGCGAGATCGTCTCCGCGGGAATGACCAATACACGGCGGCGAGGGCCAAAGACCGTCATTCCGAAAGCCTGGCCGCTCGCATCGACCGCAAGGCCGCCTTCCGCGACGCGGCGCATGGAGAGATCGAGCTCGATACGCGCGTTGATGTCGCCGCCCCGCATGGATTGCCAGGCGGGTCCAACCGTCGACACGATACCGAGCGCCGCTAGCGCATTGCCGCGGTCACTGCCCACGGAAATGGTGATGGCACCAACGGAAGGCAATACCGGATGCAGGTCGGCCGGTTGCGCGGTGTCCGCCGGGACACGGAGCACCGCAATGTCGGTCGAGGGGTCACGGCCGGCGAGCGTGGCTTCGACCCGAGTGCCACCGGGCAGAAAGATTGCGATGTTCTCGTCGTCCGCCAGGGCGTCATTGGCCGTCACGACCAGTCCGGGCTTCCAAACGAAGCCGGAACAGCGCGCATGTGGCGACCTGATCGCCACCACGCCGGGTGAAATCGCGGTGACGATGGATGAGATGTCTGCGGAGAGGCGCGCAAGCGATGTGGCGGTCATGGAGTGCTCCATTGTTTGATGGCGCACTCTGGCACTGCCGGTCGCCCCGGCCCACTGCCCAATCGGGCAGGAGCGGCGTGCGCCGCATGCCCTCTGGAGCTCCATGCGCCGCTACTTATCGAACATGGAAGGCGCTCGCGATCCGGATGCCATCGCACAAAAGCCGGATCGGTTAGGCACGTTCGCGGCGCGTCAGGGCGGCCCTCAGCAGGCGCAGTCCTCGATCGAATGCGCCTTGGATATCTTCGAGTATGGATTTGTAGGCAGATTCGTTCGTTTCGTGGGCGCGGTCTTCCAGATGTGCGGCGATACTCGCCAATCGATTGAGGCCGAGGCTTCGAGCGGCGCCCTTGAGCGCGTGCGAGATGGACGCAATCCGCGTTGTGTCGTTCTCAGTCGACAGACCTTGCAAACGTTCGATGCTCTGTCTCGTTTCCGTCTCGAACAGGTTGACGACTTCCAACAGTGCAGGCGGTTCCATATCTTGCTGCAATCGGTGGAACGTTTCGCGGTCAAAATCCGTATCGGTTTGTGCCGCGGCGCCCGCAGCGTGCGCCGAGTCATGCGAAGTCCCCTTCAGGGCGGTCATCACCGCTGCCAGCAGGAACCGCTTGCGGACCGGCTTTGCAACCATACCGTCCATTCCTGCGTCCGTGCAGGCCTTCTTGTCCTCGGGGAAGGCATTGGCGGTGTGGGCGAAGATCGTGGTTCGCGCATTCACCGTGTCGCGTGAGCGAATGAGGCGCGTGGCCGTCAGCCCGTCCATGTTCGGCATCCGGACATCCATGAGAATGAGATCGAACGCCTGAGCTTCGCATAGGGCAACGGCCTCCTCGCCGTCGCACGCCATGGTGATGTCCATATCGAAATCACGAAGCATGGTCTCAGCGACGAGGCGATTGGTGGCGTTATCGTCGACGATCAGAATCCGCGCTGGGCGCCCGATATCTGCGATCATCCTCGTGAGTTCGTCCTCACTGCGGGACGAGCGATCTGCTTCGACGTCACCGCTGCGCACGTTGAGGAACGTCGCGGCGAATGTCACCGTCGTGCCTCTGCCGAGTTTGGATTGGATCGCGATGCGTCCGTCCATCTGCGTGATGATCTTTCGGCAGATCGTCAATCCCAGGCCGGAGCCACCATACCTTCGGCGGATGCTGGGATCTGCCTGCACGAATTCGTCGAAAATCACGTCGAGTCTGTCGGGGGGAATGCCGATGCCCGTGTCCGACACGGTCCACTCAAGGGTGGTGTGCTGGTCGTCGGCAGCGCAAGTCCGCAAGCTCAAGGAGACGCGCCCGAACTGCGTGAATTTGATCGCATTGGAAAGGACGTTGATCAGGATTTGGGAGAGCCGCGCTGGATCACCGATGACGGTGATGGGAAGCCTATCGTCAAGTGTCACGTCGAGCGCGAGGCCTTTCGCTTCGGCATGAGGGGTGACGATGCTTTGCACCCGCGCGACGACGGCGGCGGGGCTCATCGGCAGGGCCTCAAGGACAAACTGCCCGGACTCGATGCGCGTGAAGTCGAGGATGTCATTCAGCATCAGCAGAAGCGAATCCCCCGCGTCCTGAATGGCCTTGATCGATTTCTTTTGGGCCGGCCGCAGCGGCTCATCGAGAAGAGATGAAGCGATCCCGAGCACGGCATTCATCGGCGTGCGAACCTCGTGGCTGATCAAAGCCAGGAATTGGGATTTTGCACGGTTGGCATCTTCTGCCGCGTGTATGGCGCCGCGAAGTGAGTTCTCTTGCTGTTTTATGAACCTGAATTTCAACGCCAACTGATGCAGCGCGGTAAGCAGGGCGCCGATCGTGATCAGCGCGGTCAGCGACGTGGCAATGGTGCCGTCGAGCCAACTCTGCCACGCGACAGACCATTTGACGCCGACAGCAACAACGATGGGAAAATCCTTGATCACCCGGAAGCTGCTGATCTCCGACGATTTGCCGTGCAGGGGAGGACGTGAATAGGTCGCGCTTTCCGCCTCGGGCAGAAAGGTTCTGAATATGGGTTCTTCTGCCCTGAGTGATTGGCCGGGTGCCCAAGTCCGGTCCGAATCCGTCAGGACCGTGCCATCGAACCGAAAGATGGTCGCCGATGCCGCCGTGGCCTCCTGCAGCATCTGATACTGGAGATCGAAATAGGACGTATTGAACGCCGCAACCAGCAACGCACCTTGCGTTTGCAAGCGCTGGGCGATGGGTATGAACGCGAGACTTGGGTTCTCGCGCCCTGAGTGCGTTCGCTTGAGGACCGGCGCGCCGATGTAGGATCTCGGCGCGTCGGCTGCGCGCAGCTGATCCACGAAATCATAGCCCGATAGATCGATGCCGATGTCGCGCGGGTCGAGCGTACTATCGAGAATGCGGTTGTCTGGTCCGACGACGTAGAGGCCGCGCACTTCCGGGAATGAGAGCAGCCGTGCCCGGACGGCCGCATGATCCAGCTGGTACCGCCCGGTCGGGATCTCCCGCTCGGTTGCCTCCAGCACGAGGAGGATGCTTCTTAGCGTCTTCTGGGTCTGGTCGCTCGCAACGCGCACCAATGTCTGCGTCATGCGCTCGAGGTCGGCGATGTGGCGTTGATAATCGCGCACGTACAAATAGATCTGAAGGGCGATGAGGACCGCGACGATCACGCCGATGGCGAGGATAATCTGCCGACCTGTGTATACCGCGTCTCCTTCCGGGAGCGGTCGGGTATCAATTGCCGTTCCTGCCACGTCCGTCATTATCGCAGTCTTCCGGGATGGGCTTTCGGGGCACGCGCCCCGGCTCGGTCGACGGTGCCGGCCAAGCTCGTGCTTTTTATGCGCCATTGCAGGCGAGCGTGAAGCAGCGACCGGGAACTTGGTTTCATCGCCTTGCGGGCTCGACTTCGGTCGGTGCCTTCGCGCTACCAACGCGGCGGCGAGAAATAGCGTCGAGATGGAGTCCTGCGGCCGGCTTCCGCATCGTCGACATGCGCATGGTTAGCGGCACAGCGGGGTCGTTCAAGATGCGTGCCATGCCTTCCGCACGCGCGGGGGGCAGTCGAACGCCCGCTCCCGCGCAAAACCTCGCAATTTGCGACGCGCCGTAACGCCGGGCTTTGCAAAATGCAAAAGGCGCCGATCTGTCGCCGCGTGTTTCCAAAGGCAGCGCCGCAAATCGCTCTCCAAGTCCCTGGCACACAAATTGAGTGGGTGCGGCCGGCATCATTCGAAGCTGCATGAGCGCTGGACCGGATCGACCGGGGTGCCGCCGGCAGCATGGTTAAGCATACGAAGGGCGCGTGCCGCACTGATGGGTAAATGCGTATCGCACGAGATCCGCCGGGCTCGATGGACCCGCGTGGCGCGGATCAGGACCGTCGCCGTCGTGCGTCGATGCTGTCGCGCCGCTTTTGTGTTCTCCGTGGCGGCGGCTCTGGCGGGCGGGTGCGCGCGCATCCATCCCCCGGAGAATGCCCAGACGGCACTGTACGATCTGGAAAAAACGGGCGAAAGCGATCGCGCCGACCTCACCTTCGCAAAAAGCCAGTGCGCGCCCCCTGGCACGACACATTTCATGGTTTCCGCACCCAACAGGCGGGATACGGCTGCAGTTTCCCGGATCCGCATGCGATATTCACCGGGGGATCGCTTCAATCTCTTCATCCCGGGATCACCGGAATTCTCGGGCGACTATGTGATCAATGCCGATGGCCTCGTCGTTCTGCCGTTCTCCAGCAAGGTTTCGGCCGTCGGTCTTTCCGACGAGCAACTGAGCAAGAAGATCGAGGATGCGTTGCTGCGCAACGGCATGTTCCGGGGCTCGGATTTCCAGGTCAGCGTCCGGCCTGTGCAATACGCGGCGATTAACATTACCGTCGCCGGTGCGGTTTTTCTTCCCGGCCGCGTCGTCATTGGCGGCGTGAAGGACTCGGATAAGGGCGAGAAGGTTCTCAACAAGTCGGGTGACTATCCCGGCGATCGCTTCGTGGCGGCGGCCCTGCGCGCAGGGGGAGGTGTCCGCCCTGATGCGGATCTGTCCAGGGTCAAGCTCCACCGCGACAAGCGCGTCATCACCCTCGACTGGCGCGGTGCCATTACCGGGGCGCGCGTGGATGATGTCGCACTGATCGAGGGCGATCACATCGAGGTCGAGGAGGCGGGCTGCTTTCAATCCGAGCTGGTGCGGCCATCTCAGATTACCCCGCCGGGCATCCGGATCTTCCAGTCCAACCTGACGCAACCGGTGTTGACGAACGCGGCCTCGGCCATCGGCCAGCAATCCCAGAACATTCCCTACGGCACGCGCTTCCTGGCAGGCCTCGTGTCGTCGAACTGCGTCGGCGGGTCTCTCGCCAGCAATGCGCGCCGCTATGGCGTACTCATCAGCCGGAACCCCAAGACGCATCGTACCGAAGTCATTCAGCGATCGATCGAGGAGCTCGTGCGCAGCGCAGATCGCGATTCCATCAATCCCTACCTGATGCCCGACGATGCGATTGCCTGCTACGACAGCGGCATCACGGACATGAAGGAGGTGGCCAATTGGGCGCAGACGCTGCTGCTGCCGTCCCAGACCGCGCAGGGGCTACTGCGCTGGTAGCGCGGCCACGATGCCTGTGGGCTGCAGCCGTCGCCCGCTCATGAAGGCATGATAAGGTTGAACGAAGCGCCGGCGCGATGCGATCCCCACGACGATCATGCCCGGCCAGAAAAGGTAGATGAGGATTTCCAGGTTCTCGCCGAAGGAAAAGAACAGAAGCGTCAGGAGAACTCCGAGCGCCAACCGCGCAACCCGGTCGGCCTGCGCTTTCGCAATCATTTCAAGGACACTCCAGGCCAGAGGCAACGCAAGGGCCGCAAATCCCACGATGCCCTTGATGTAGAGAAGGCCGTTCCAGGTGTGATGCGAGCCGATCTTCATGAACTCGACGAGGTGGGGACCTTTCTCGACGATCCCGTGTCCCCATATCGGGGCTTCGTTCCACCATCTGTGAAGCGCGATGGATTGCAGGATCGAGCGGACGCGGCTCGATGCGGCGCGCGCATTGTGAAACTGCGCGATGGTATCGTCGGCGAAAGACATCAATTCAGAGGCGAAAGGCAGAACGGCAAGACACACGAGCATCCCGAGGGCAAAGACCATCGGCCGTTTCAGGTTGGCGAGCGTCACAATCATCAGCGCCACGAACGGCACGGCGATGAGGGCCAGACGCGATTGCGACATCACGCAGACGGCAAGGGCCGATACGATGCCGGTCGCCTTCCATAAGAAGCGCTTGTCGTAACTGGCGAAGACGATGGCGATGCTGGCGATGAAGGCCGCAGCCGGCGCCCAGGGGGCAAAGAAACGCCATCTGGCACCACCACCGTCCGGCGAGATGCCGTAGAGTTCGACGTTGAAGAATTCCGGTCCCGGGCCGCCCACGATCTCCAGCGGCGAGACATACAAAGTGGCCGGCACGCGAAGCAGTGCAGCGGCGACAAAAATCGGGACCAGAACGAGCGTCTGCGCACCCAGAATATTCGTCGCGCGATAGAGGATGTGCGGCCGGATCGACAGCTTGGCACCGACGTACATGAACAGCGCCATCAGCGCCCAGCCCTTCATCCAGCCGATGAACGACTTCAGGGTCTGATCGAAGCCGAGGTCGAAATCGCAGTGCCCGACGATCAGGCCGATCGCCATGATACCGGCGCTGACGAGCCAGACATCGCAGCCCAGGGCACGCTGCGCCCTTGGGGATGCGTTCGTCAGATGGCGCGCAACGGCTATCGTGGCCAGGACCCAGCCCAGGACGGGCGCCAGGATATAAAGACCACCCAGAAGCCACACGCCCCAGGTGCACACGATCGCCCAGTAGACGATGCGCTCTTCTAGTGTCTGCGGCTGAAGATTTGTCGGACCCATGCCATTCCCAAAGCCAGAAGCGCCAGCAACGAAGCGGCGATGCCGCCCAGCACCGCGATCAGCGTGTTGGGTGTCGAGCGCCGATCGGGGAGATCCGGGGCTGCCAGCGTCTGCACCATCGGATAGGACGCGTAGATGTCGGTCTTGTTGGTATCGAGCCGCGCGACGGCGGACGTAAACACGGCTTCCGCAACGAGGTGGTCCTTCTTCAGATCCTCGAGCCGCGCGACAGCCCCGCTCATGCGCGCCACTTCCTCGCTGAGACGCCCGAATTCGCTCTCGAGCGTGGCAAGCTCTTGCTGGCGTCCGGCGATTGTGGCTTGGGACGCCACCATGCTTTTGACGAGCTCCGAGCGGTGCGTCCCGTTGATCACGAGCAAAGCGTTGCTCACGTCGAGAGGATGTTCGACACCCGCAGACACGACCAGCCTTTGCAGGTTGAGTTTCGCGATTTCCGCGCGCTTGCGCGACAGGGCCAGCATGGGATTGGCGTGCGCCATGCGGCCCGCGTCCTGTTCGTAGGCCGCCTGGCTATCGGAGAACTCGTTGGCCATCTTTGCGAATGTCGGATCCGCGGAGAGCCGCAGGAGTGCCTGCGCGGAGGGCGCTTCGATGCCCAGCTCCGCGCTCATCCGGTCCACCTCCATCGACTGCCGGTTGATGTCTGCGCGCACGTCCGCGATCTTGCGACGCAGCAGTTCGAGGCTGGTCGCGGTTTCGTTGAACTGGTTGATGGAGAGCACGCCGGCGCGCTGTTGATGCTCCAGGATGCGATTGCGGGCGGTCTGCAGGTTGGCCTGATAGGCTTTGAGGCTGTCTTGCACCACATCGGCGCGGCGCTGGATTTCGTC
>RXJK01000013.1:69369-103609 GCA_003963125.1 Hyphomicrobiales bacterium | reverse complement strand
CTTTTTCCTGGGCCTGCTCTGGCGTCGCGCCCGGGATCTCCATGATCATGAGCGCCGTTTCGTCGATGAGCTTGACGCGGGCCGCGCCGAATTCCGCAAGTTTCAATCCGAGGCTCCTGGCAGCCGCGAGGCGCACCTGCTCGCTGCCGAGGATCTCCTTGTAAATGACCTTGGGGCTCAGCGAGGAACTGCCGAAGGGAGAACTCGGAATGGTCTGCGCGTGGCCGATGCTTTCGACCTGCATGCTGATGCCGCTCGAAGCAGTCGGCAAGATCAGCGTCCACTTGCTGGTGTAGGTCACCTTGCCAAACAGCAGATAGCCGCCAACGACGAGCCAAATGACTGCGAGCGCCAGGACCCACGTTCTGACGTACGAGCGGATCGTGGACGGCGCGCGACGGGTTGCGACAAACCCGACGGCGAACGGAAGGCGCGCGGCAAGACCCAAGGCCGTGGCTGCGCGCGAAGCAAACCCTCTTTTCCGGCCGGGGCGGCGCGAAGGCTCGGGAGCACTCAGTTCTGCGGGGTAGGATGGGTTATGCACTGTTACACGCTGCTTTTGTCGACTGGGGGGCGCGGGCGATACGAGAGGCTTGGATCAGCAGGCCGGAGTGGGTTGGTGCCTATGGGCATCCTCCGCGGCGCACAGCAGGTCGCTCCAGGCTGCCAAATGCCGGGCATAATGATTGCGGGTCGATTGCCGTGCCGCCGCGCCCATCGCCGCGAGATCGCGCTCACGCATCGACAGGATGGCGTTGGCCAATTGTGCTGGGTTCCCCGCCGGGCTGGTCGCGCCGTAACTGGATGCAAGCTGCTCACACAGCCCGTCGACGGCGGATACAATGATGGGCCGTGCGGCTGCACGCGCCTCCAGCCCCACCAGGCCGTAGGCTTCCCAGCGTGAGGGGATGACCACGATGTCTGCGGCCGAGAGGATCTGCGTGAGATTGGACACGCGGCCGACGATGCGCGCGTTGTCCATCTGCGATGCCGTGGAGGTCAGTTTATCGCGATCCTCGCCGTAACCCGCCACCGTGAGGAATGCGCGCTCGGCGGGTATCCGTTTGAAGGCTTCCAGCAGGACATCGAAGCCTTTCTGCCGGGAGAAACGGCCGTACGCCAGGACCTGCAACGGGCGGCTGCTGCAGGGGCTCGGGAGAGGGATGTCGACGAGCTGATCGCAGTCCGTCGCGGGGGGGATAATCCGCACTTTGTGGCTGGGCGCGAGGCCCGCATCTTCGATCCATGCAGCCTGGCCCTCGGATACGGCGACGACCGTATCTGCGAGGCGATAGGCGAGGCGGAGCATGCGACGGAACCGCGCTTTGTCGGAGACGCAATGCTCCTCGAAGCTGCGCGTGTAGCTGTGTTCGACGAACAGGATCGGCTTGTCTGCGCATTGCGCGCGCAGCAGCGCGAGGAACGGCAACTTCGACCACGATGCCGTGAAATGGACGGCGACGATATCCTCCGCGATGCCGGGAGGCAGCGGATTGCGCGGGCGGACCAGCGTGTGCCGAATGGTCAGCCGATCCTTCAGGCCGTTCGACTGATCGCCCAACATGCGCGTCACGCCACCCACGGCATCGTCATCGATGAGATGCAAGACGGAGTTCAAGGAAGGCCTCCAGAGGTGTGGCGAAGGGCCAAGCCGTTGGGCGACGCGTTGATCGATGGACGCGGGAAAAGGGTCTGATCCATCATGATGTGACCGCCAAGGGGCGCGGGCGTGCGGGAGCGATAACCTGCAATTTCATGCTTCGCAGCGTCTTGAAGATCGCGCCTTTCAGAGCGTCGAACACGGCCTGTGGGAGGAGGTACGCAAACGCGGCCAACGCAAGGGTCAGGACGGTTTTTGAAGGCTCCTCCGCGGCCATTCGGGGGTATGCGCGAAGTGCGCCAAGCAGCAATATCAATGCCGCCCTCCCCCGTCCGTCCATCGCCGTCCTGCGGGCCAGGTAGCGCCGCTGATAGGCGTCCGCCCGCTTGCCGGCGACCCTGATCAAGTCCGGCGCATAGGTGGCGAGCTTGTCGCGGAACCGACACCAGCTCGCGTATTGTTTGGACGGATCGGCAGAGAGACCGCCGCTGTTGATGCGATAGAGCGTCAGGGCGTCCGCGATGCCGCCGAACTCCCAAGGCGTGGAAACGATCATCCGCGTCCACAATTCGATATCTTCCGACTGGCGGAAGCTTTCGTCGAACCAGCAGATCCGGGGGCCTTCCTCGGCCTCGATCGAGAAGGCGATGTCGTCAAGTGCGGCGCGGCGCAGGACGGCCGCCGAGCCGTTGCCGACGGGATTGCGGCAGAACACGTGCTCTGCGTCGATGTCCACGAGCCTGGAGGTCTGCACGAGCCCCAGGTCGCGGCCCTGGTCGTCGATCAGCCGGGAGCACGAAAAGCTCACGCCGAGTTTGGGATTGGCCGTGAGGTGTTCGCGGTGCCGCGCGAGCTTGCCTGGGTGCCAGGCATCGTCGGCGTCGAGCAAGGCGATGAAGCGCCCGCGTGCGTGTCTGATGCCTGTGTTACGGGCGCCGGAAAGGCCGCGGTTTGCCTGCGTCAGGAGCGTGATGCGCGCGTCCTCACGCATGAGCCCGCGCACAAGGGCGGGGCCGCCATCCGTTGACCCGTCGTCCACGACAAGCACTTCGAAATCCGTCTCGGTCTGCGCGAGAACCGAGCGCAACGTCGAAACGATGTAGGCCTCTGTGTTGTACAAGGGGACAACGACGGTGAAGAGCGGGGCTGTGTCAGCCATGTCTGGCCTTCCAGAAACTCGCGAGGACACGATGGGTGTGGGTGGGCGCCAGACTGGCGAGGCATAGTGCAATGGCTTTCAACGCGACGTTCAAGGGGGGAACGCGCACGGCCCGGAGCGCTGCAGCCGCATGCCTCCGAACCCGCTCGCCGGGTTGCCCGGTCCGGAGTGCGCGTTGCGCAAAGTAGAGCTGCATGCGCGCTTCTGCCCGGCGCAGGTCGACCTCCGGGAGCGTGGGACGCATCTGCCTGGCAAGCGCGATGAATTGCCTCCAGCCGCCATGCATGCTGGCCGTGTCGGCCGAGAGGCCGGTGGGGCTGCTTCTGTACAGAACCGTGTGATGAGCCGTTCCGCGCACGCGCCAGCCCGCGTGAATGACACGAAACAGCCATTCCTGATCCTCGGCGTGGCGCATGTCGACGCGGAAGCTGCCCGCGCTCGCAAATACGGCCCGGCGCGCTACGAGCGCGGAGCAGGTTGCAGTCGGATTGCCGGCGAGGATGTCGCGGAGCTCTTGGACTTGCACGCGCGGCTGCGTGCGCTCTCCCGTCGGCACGCCGCCAGCATCCACGATCAGGCAAGGCGAGAAGCTCACGCCGAGCTTCGGATCGGCCTGAAGGGCCCGGACGTTGTCTTGGAGATGCGTGGGGAGCCATTGATCGTCCGCATCGATGAACGCGATCAGTTGTCCCCGCGCTTGGGCAACGCCGCGATTGCGCGCGTGAGAGGGGCCCGCGTTGCTCTGGGTGACAAGCAGAACCCTGGCATCGCGACGTGCCTGTTCGCGCACGATGCTTGCGGAGTTGTCGCTCGAGCCGTCGTCGACGACGATCAGCTCGAGCGCGCCGAGCGTCTGCGTGAGCACGCTGGAGATGGCGGCGTCGAGCGTCCGCGCGGCGTTGTGACAGGCCATCACCACCGTCACCATGACGGCGCAGGGCGCCCGCAGCACTCTGAAGGTCGGTTCAGGCGGAAGCGCCAGCTCAGTACGCATTGGGATTCACGAAGCCGAAAATTGGCGTGAGCAGAAGAATCTTGAGGTCGAGCGCAAAGGACCAATTGTTGATGTACCAAATGTCATGCTCGATACGTCTGGCCATCTGCTCCGGCGTTCGCGTCTCGCCCCGGTACCCGTTGATCTGCGCCCACCCTGTAATGCCGGGGAGAACGCGGTTGCGGCTTGAGTAGTCTTTGATGATCGCGGCGTAGTACTGGTTGTGCGCAAGGGCATGCGGGCGCGGACCAACAAGCGACATGGTCCCCCGCAGCACGTTGATGAGCTGAGGCAGCTCGTCCAGGCTCGTCCGGCGGAGGAGCGCTCCAACCTTCGTGATGCGCTTGTCGCCTCTCACGGCCTGCTGCACGCGATCCCCGTCTTCCATCACGGTCATCGTCCGGAACTTCCAGACGGAGATGACTTCGCCATGCACGCCGTGCCGCTTCTGGCGGAAGAAAACAGGGCCCGGGCTCGTGATCTTGATTGCCGCTGCGATCAGGATCACGAGCGGGAGCGTCACAAGCAGCGCGATCGCTGCGGTACTCCGATCGAACGCGCGCTTGGCGATGGAGGCCCAATCGCGTGCGGGGGCGCGGCGAACATCGACGAGGATCGCGTCTCCCCTGATGATATTGGACGGCGTGGAGGCGAAGGCGAGAGCGGCATCCTGAAAGGGATAGGCGAGCTTCACGTCTACGGGGTGCTGATCGAGGGCGCCGATGATGGACGCGAGATGGGCGCGTTCTTGTGCGGGGTAGGCGATGATGATTTCGTCGATCAGCCCTCTGCGGATGGTGCTGATGAGGTCCGCGAGGTCGCCACTGGTACGGGGCCCCGGCTGAGCGTGCGCGTTCGCGTCACAGAAGTGCCCTGCGAAGCGATCGCTTTCGGAGGCCAGCAACTGCGTCTTCAGGGCAGTCACGCCGGTGCCCGTACCGTAGATGGCGACGTTGCGGCGCAGGCGGGCTTGCAAAGGCGGTGACGCGAGGAGCCGGTCGAGCAATCCGGCGATGAGGATTGCGCTGCTCAGGCTGCCCGCGCACCAAATCCCAAGTCCTACGCGGCCCGGCCAAGGCTCGATGACGAGAGCCGCGGCCACGAGGACCAGCGTGATCGCCTTCATGGCGCTGTGCGTTGCAACCGTTGCAAGAGACGCGCGCGTGGCGCCTGCCGCCAGGAACTGTCCGCGGGCGAAAAGCCAGCACAGAAGCGCCAGGAACGGAGCGAGGCACCATAAGCTGCGTGCATCCGCGGACGTGATCCATCCCGCGTCCCGCCCCGCCCAAACGGCGGCACTTGCGCCGGCGGCAGCAACGCTGGCGCACAACCCGGCCGCAATGTCACCGACGACCGCGCGTGACCAACTGGCTATGAGGCGAGGGGAAGGGTGCCCGGAACAAGGCTCTGCCGACCGTAGGGCGGGCAAAAGCAATTGGGCCTGTGCAAGAACGCGCATAGTCAAGAGACGCTACCTTGGGCAATGCGATGCCCGCTTGAGAGTGTCGGATTGAAGTCAGATACGGCGCGGGCCGAACTCGATGGGGGCGAGCATCTTGAAGCAGACCAGCCGTGCCAGGAATTCGCAGTTGCCGTGGATGTAGCGTCCGGCAAGACGCCTGGGCTCCATCGCGAGCCTCCATGTCCACTCGAGCCCCGCGCGCCGCAGCAGCTGTGGCGCGCGCGGGATGCGGCCCGAATAGTAGTCGAATAATCCGCCCACCCCCATGATGACGCGCGCCGAGAGGCGATGGCGGTTGCGTGCGATCCATATTTCCTGTCCAGGAACGCCCATGCCGACGAGCACGATGCGCGCGCCGCTGGCATTGATCGTTTCGATCAGCTCGGCTTCCTCGTCACTGGTTTGCAGGTAGCCATGGCGCGTGCCCGAGATCCGCAGGCCGGGGATGCGTGCCGTCATCTTCTCAGCCGCCTGCGCCGCGACACCGGCTTGCCCGCCGAACAGGAACAGGCCCGTGTTGAATTTGGCAGCAGTCGCGCACAGGACGGGAAACAAGTCGGTGCCGTTGACGTTTTCCGTGAGCTTCATGCCGCTGGCGCGTGCCGCAATGGCCATGCCGCTTCCGTCTACGAAGATGCGATCAGCGTGTGTGAACGCCCATTGGTAGACCTGGTCGCGGTACATGACGTTGATGCAGTGCGCGTTCGCGAAGGCCACATGCACCTGTTTGCCGTACCATGCCCGCTCGATCAGCCAACCGGCCGCGCACTCGAGCGTGGTATCGAAGAGTTCTACGCCGAACAGGCGGATGATCCGCCCCTCGTGCTTTGCCCACTGCGCGTTGACTTGGACGAGATCGGCGGACGCCTCGATGGCCTGCGTGCCGAGTGCTTCGGGCGAAAGAGCGGAGGCGCGAAGCTCTGTCCCTCTGGCAGCTGGGAACGAGGAATGGGAGAGGCTCGCTGGCGTCACAGATGCACTCCTGCAGATGCATGGCTTTCAATTGCCAGACATGCATCTCAAGAGCTGTGCCAGTCAGAAGACCGCGCGAATTTCCGCTCAAAAGGGGCTTTTCAAGGCTGGGCGCGCAGATCTTCTTTGCAATTCACTAAGTCGCCATTGCGATTTGCAAGTCTGACTGAGCCCTGCTTCGCAAAATAAAAATTTATCGAACCGGCGAAGCGGTCAGCCGGATTGTTTGCTCTGCAGCCTGCGATAGATCGTCGACGGGCTGATCTTGAGTGCGGCGGCGGCGCGCGGAATGGAGCCCTGGCACTGCTCAATCGCGGAGTGCACCGCCGCGGTGATGACGTCCTCGAGGGGCTTGATCTTCAAATCAGTGTTCCCCGAGCCGGCTAACGCGAATGGGTCCACGGGAGCAGGGCATGCTTCGGCCGCTGCTACGTCGAGTTGGCCCTTGGCGTGAAACTCCTGAGGAAGCATCGCCGAGGTGACGCGGGGCCCTGTGGTTAACACCACGATCTGGCGAATGACGTTCTGCAGCTCTCTCACATTGCCAGGCCAGGCGTGCCGCAACATCGCCTCCTCGACGTCGACATCGATGCCGGTAAAGGTTTTTCCGTCCTCAGCCGCATATCGGGACAGGAAATGCGTCGCGAGCAGAAGGACATCATCGTCGCGAGCCCGAAGCGCGGGCAGCTCGATGGGGATGACGTGGAGCCGATAGAACAGATCTTCGCGGAACCGGCCGGCAGCGACCTCGGCGCGCGGATCGCGGTTCGTGGCGCAGATGATGCGGACGTCCACGGGGCGGGTCTTCTCCTCGCCAACGCGCTGCACCTCCCCGGATTGGATGAAGCGCAGCAGTTTGGCCTGAAAGTCGATCCTCAGTTCGCCGATCTCGTCGAGGAACAGTGTGCCGCCATTGGCCCGAAGTGCGGCGCCTTGCCGGTCGGTCGTCGCGCCGGTGAAAGCGCCTTTGACATGCCCGAACAGCTCGCTCTCGATCAGGTCATGCGGAATGGCCGCGCAATTGAGCGCGACGAACGGGCCTTTGGCGCGGTTCGACAGTTTGTGCAGGGCTTCCGCGCAGACTTCCTTGCCCGTGCCGCTCTCGCCCGTGATGAAAACGGTTGCTTTGGATGCAGCGGCGTTCTGGATGATGCGATAGACGGCCTGCATGGCCGGCGACCGCCCGACGAAGCCGCAGAACTCGTTGTGGCCGAATTCATCCTGAAGCGTTTCGACGACCTTCTTGAGGCTGCGGCGCTCCAATGCATTCTTGACGGTGATGCGCAGTCTGTCGGCCGTGAACGGCTTCACGATGAAGTCGAACGCACCTTCCCGCATCGCGGACACGGCAAGGTTCACCGAGCCGTTGCTCGTGATCACCACCACCTCGGTCGGCATCTGCTGGCGCTTGATATCGCGCAGGATATCGAGGCCGTAGACGTCAGGCAGGTTGATATCGAGAACGACGACATCGGGAACCGAACTCTTGAGAGCGGCAAGTGCCGCTGTCCCCGTGGTCGCCGTGTCGACCTTGAGCTCGTCCCGCGCGAGAAAAGACACATACATCCGCAGCAAAGACTCGACGTCTTCGATGATCAGTACGTTTTGTTTGTCCGATGCCATGGACTGAAGTGCCTGTTTGCTATGGATGCCGATGCATCCGCGCGGGCTTGCGATTGCGGCAAGCCCGATCCGATTGCGCGCCGTGATAAATCAAAGAAATGCATTTGGCTTCAGGGTACGGATGATTTGAATAATATGCGTAACAGCGGTGCAACGTGTCGGCAGGCAACGCGGGCAGCCAGCGCCGGTCGGTGACCGGCGGCGGAGCATGTCGGGATGGGCCCGCTACGGCGCGCGTCAGCCGCAAAACTTTGCAAAATGCGAAAGTGGGGCTTCGCATCCTGCAAAAGCGGCGGTGATGAAGATGCCGCTCAGGTTGGTGTTTTCGTTGCGCGCACCTGAAAACGTTGATGTTTCCGTGTGTGTCGGGGATGGCCTCGCAATTGCAGCGCCCTTTACCGGAGCCTCTGCGCTGCAGGGTTAACGTGGGCGCGTTGGGCGCGACCCGATCCTCAAACTGGAAATGGTGTTCGGCTTGCTCGGAAAAAGAGTTGGCGGTTTGGGCGCGGACGGCGCGCGCAGTTGGTCATCGTCGATGTGGCAGCTGATGCTGCAACGCCGTGGCGTGTTGCACGTGCCGGGCGTTAAGAATTTCATCAAAAACCTCTGTTCCATGGGGGGCGCGCAGATCGCAATCCGCCTCTCGCGTGTCCTCACGACGGTCCTGCTCGCAAGGATCCTCACGCCGCTCGATTTCGGATTGGCTGCGATCGTCGTCACGGTCTACGAGCTGGTATCGCTTTGCACGCGCAACGGTATCTCCGCGAAGGTCGTGCAGGCCAACGCGGATGAAGCGGACGCCGTGGCCCACACGGCACTCACACTGACATGGATTGTCTGTGGATCGCTCCTGGCTTTTCAGACGGTGATCGCCGTTTTGATCGGCTACGTTCGCGGCGACGCCCAGATAGCCTTGGCCATAGGTCTCATGGGGCTGATCTATCTCGCGACGCCGCTCAGCAGCATGCAGGCAGCCTTCATGCAGCGAGACGGGCGTCTGGGACGCATTGCGATCACGAGCGCCGTGCAGGTCATCACCGACAATATCCTCTCCGCTGGTCTCGCCCTGTTGGGCTTCGGCATGTGGGCAATCATATTGCCAAAGCTGCTTGTGGCGCCGATCTGGGTCATCGGGCTTCGCACGGGGCATGCGTGGAGACCGCGCAGCGACTGGTCGTTGACGGGCTGGCGGGAGATCGCCCAGTTCAGCCGTTCGGTGCTGGGCGTGGAATTCCTGACGACGCTGCAGTCCAATATCGACTACCTCATTGTGGGCACGGTGCTTGGTGTCGAGGCGCTCGGCGTTTACTACTTCGCTTTCAATGCGGGCCTTGGCATCACGCTCGGCCTCCTCAACTCCTTCGCGACAGCGGTGTACGCCTACCTGTGCGAAGTGCGCAGCGACCAGCGCGCCCTGAAATGGCGGTATCACACGTCCGCGCTGATCGTCGGCATCGCCATCGTCCCTCTGGTGCTTCTGCAGACGTCTCTTGCGCCGATCTACGTTCCAATCGTTTTCGGCGCGAAATGGGAACCCGCGATCCCGGTGCTGATGCTGATATGCCTGTCGGCCTTGCCGAGGCCGTTCGCAGTTGTCGGTACGCAGTTCCTGAGAGCCGTGGGGCGCCCCGACCTGGAATTGCGTTGGCAAGGCGCGCTGACCTGTCTCCTCGTTGTAGGCATGCTCGTCGGATCGAACTTCGGCATTGTGGGTGTCGCGGCGGCGGTGCTGTCGGTCCAGGGAGTTGTTCTCTCAGCCTACGCGCTGATCGCCCCGCGCCTCGTCTTGAAGGCGCAGACTGCGACGCTGCCACGCGAGGAGCGGCTCGATTTCTCGCTCGTGACGAACCTCTCAGAGTTGCAAGCGCTCGAGCCGGAGTGGAAGGCGCTGTGGGCGCAGGCGCATGAACCCTATCTGTCGCAAAGCTATGCCTGGTGCCTGACGGGGTGGCTGACGACGGCGCAGTTGCGTCAGCGGAAGCTCTGCGTCGTTGTCGGGCGGCACAATGAACGCGTTGTACTGATCTGGCCCATGGCGCTCCGGCGTCGAGGACCGATTTGGGAGGCGATCGGTCTGGGGTCTGAGAGCACCGAATACAACGCGTTGCTCGTGTCGACCGAAATCGACGAGCGTGCGGCGGTCGCGCACGCCTTGCGGTTCGTAAGGCACAACGTTGGATGCGACATCGCTACGGTGCCTTTTGCCCGGCACGATGCGGCGGGTTTCGCCGCGCTTGCCTCCGGTCGATGGGGGCGCCGCACGCACCAGCTTCCTGCTCCGTTCGTTCGCTTTTCGACGGAGGGCTGGGATGCCTATTGGAAGTCGCGCTCGGCCAATCTCCGCGCAGGGCTCGCGCGTCGTCGCAGGCGATTGGCCGAACGCGGCAGGATTGTCAGCCGTTGGATCGAGGACGATGCGGAGTTTGCGAAGCTCGTCGACTGGTCGTTGGCGCACAAGACGGCCTGGATGAAGCGCCATAACCTCGAGAATGACTTCCTGCAGACAGCGGAGTACCGCCGCTTCCTGCTTGCCATGCGCAGTCAGAGGCAGGCAGGCATCGGGCTCGTCATGTTCGCCCTGTTCGTGGATGACACGCCGGTGGCCGTGAAAATCGGCTGCCTGGACGGCACGCGCTATGAAGGGTTCATCACGACCTACGATGAAGCTTGGTCGGCATTCTCGCCTGGGCAGATCATTCTGGCTGACTGTCTTGCCTACTGCTGCGCCCAGGGACTGATTTACGACTTCCGCATTGGCGAGGAGAGCTACAAGAAGCCCTGGGCGACCGACTTCACACCTGCCTCGCGCATTTCGCTCGCCACTGGTCCGCGCGGTGCTGTCATGCTTGCCGCGATGTGCGGCGCGGACGTGGTGGACAGGCTCATCTGCCTGCTTCGGCAGAGCATTCCCAAAGCCTGGAAGAGACGTTTCCAGCGCGTCGCCGACTACGCGTCCTTCGCGCGCGTCACCACGGCCCGGAGGGCATAGGGATGCGGATGCATGTGAGCCGCCGGCGTCTCATGGCGGGTGCTGGAGCTTTGGTGGCAACGAGGGGCTTGAGCCTCGATGCCCGCGCGATGGCGCCGGTCGAGCGCATTTCCCTCGTCGGCACGGGCGTGGTTGGGAATCTGTTCCTGCCTCCCGAAACTAGAGGGATGCCTGGTATTGTTTGTCTGGCCGGCGCCATGGGCGGAACGCCCAACGCGGTCGCGATGGCGCTGGCCAACGAGGGCTTTCCGGCGCTCGCGCTGGCGACCCACAACGCAGACCACCGGCCCCCAAGACTTAGCCGGTTGCCGGTGGAATACGTCCTCGCGGCCATCGACGCGGTGCGAGAAAAGGCATGCCCCGCAAACGGGCGGGTGGTGTTGCGCGGCTGGTCGCGCGGGGGCGAGCTTGCCTTGCTGTCCGCATCTCTATCCTCCTCGCCGGCTGCCGTGATCGCCTATGCGCCGCGATGCTACGTGGGGCGGGAGCAGGACAAGCCGAATAATTTCGGCGACCCGACGGCGGAGCCTGCCTTCACATGGCAAGGCAAGGCCGTTCAAGGCGTGCCGTTGCCTGAAGAGATGCGAGCAGATCCGGCGAACCCCAGTCTCGAGGATCTGCATGGCATTCCGGTCGAGCGGATCGGCTGCCCTGTGATGCTCGTCTCGGGCAAGGCCGATACCGGGATTGCAGGCACGACGGCGGAACGGGGCTGCGCCTCGGTGATGCGTCGCCTGGAGCTTTTCAGGTCGTCGATCCTGCGCGTTCACGAGAGCTACGAGAACGCCGGGCACGATATCGCCGGGCCGCCGCCGTACGCGGGCCCCGCCACGGGCGGTGGCACGCCCGAGGGCAATGCGGCGGCCGTCGCCGCCTCCTGGCCGCGCGGGCTCGCCTTCATGCGCGCGCTCGCTGAGCCGCAGCCGAGGTGGCGATAATCGTGCGCCAGACAGACATTCTCGTCGTGGCCATGGAAGAGGGCCGCTGGGGGCCGGCACGACTGCCGGGTGCCCTTGCGAGAGCCGGGCTGTCGATCGCCGCCTTGTGTCCGGATCGCAATGCGCTGGCCGCGAGCGACCATGTCGCGCGCCGCTTCCGGCTGCCTCCTACGCGCGCCTCACGGCACCTCTTCCGTGCTCTCGGCGAGGCGATCGAAAGCTGCCGGCCACGACTGCTCATACCAGCCGACGAGCAGGTGGTGGCGCTTCTTCATGCGTTCGTCCGGCGCAGGCTGAAACGCGGCGATGCCGATGCAGCCCTCGACACGGTCGTCAGGTCCTTGGGCCGGCCGGAGATGCTCGATGCGATGCTGCACAAGAGCGCCACGCTCGATCTCGCGAGACGTCTCGGCGTGCGGGTCCCCGAGGGTGTGACCGTCAGCTGCGCCGCAGACGCCGTGCGTGTGGCGGAGCGCATCGGTTATCCGGTCTATGTGAAGACCTCGTTCAGCTGGGCCGGGCAGGGCGTCACCCTTTGCCAGGACGCGGCTGCGCTCGCTACGGCGTTGGGGCAGCCCCGCAACGTCTGGTCGGCGGGCAAGGCCGTGCTGCGGAGTTGGCTCGGACGCGACTGGTATCCAAGCGCGCCCGCGGTCGATGTCCAGAAGGCAATCGCCGGCCGACCGGCGATGTATTGTGCGCTCGCATGGCAAGGGGAGATGCTCGCAGGGTTCGCCGGTCTGCCTACAGCCACGGCGTCTCCGACAGGACCCAGCACGTGCGTGCGCCTGTGCGAGAACCCTGCCATGGCCGCGGCCTCTGCGCGCATGATCGAAGCATTCGGCGCCACCGGCTTCCTGGGCTTCGATTTCATGATCGAGGACGGAACGGAGCAGGCGTACCTGCTCGAATGCAATCCGCGGCCCATTCAAGTTTGCCACCTTGGCCCGCTCGTTCACTGCGATCTCGCGCAGCGGCTCGCGACCGAGTTCGCGGCCGGCCAACTGGTGAGGGAGCGGTGGAGCGCGCGGGGCGACATCGAGGTGATGCTGATGCCCGGTTCCCTTCGCGTCGATGGCGCCGACGCCGGCCACCGCCATCGCGATATTCCCTGGGATGACCCGGGACTGCTGCGATTTGCAGGCTGCAACGGGCCCGCCGACGGCTCGGTCGCGGAAGTTCGTCACGTCATCTGAATGGAAAGATGCTTGCGCCGACCGATCGTCCAACGGTCGGCAATCGTATCGCCTCGGGGTCAGTCGCCACTGCCGCGCCGATGACCAATATCAACCGCGCTTCGACGATGAGCAGAACGCCGTCGCGACCGCGGAGATGGCGCCGCTCAGGCCTCGTGCCAGCTCCGGTACCAGGCCTGGAATAGGCGGAACTGATCCTCGGCGTAGCGTCGCTGGCTCGAAGACAGGGCGTCCGTCGCGTTGAAGTGATGCTCGTACTCGGGGTTGCCTGCGAGGACCATCAGGTACTTGTAGAAGAGCACTAGGTCGACGCCCTCATCGAACGACGAGAGCACGCCGAGTGCTGCTTCGAGTTCGAGCGCCTTGCGCCGCGCGCCGGCATCCCCCTTGGCCGCTTTCTCACACAACGACACGAGGTGCAGCACTTCCTTGGGCAACACATTACCGATGCCGGTGATGGTGCCGACGGCCCCGCAGTTCACGTAGCCGTGGAAGACCTGCGTGTCGACGCCGACCATCAGCGTCACGTCCGGGTCCGCTCCCGTGATGTGCTGAGCGGCATAGCTCAGTGAGGCGGCGCCGCCGAACTCCTTGAAGCCAATCAGATTGGGGAAGCGGCGGCGCAGTTCGAAGAAGAGATCGGCGCGCGTCTCGAAGCCGTAGTAGGGGCTGTTGTAGATCACGGCGGGGAGGCCGCCGGCCGCCTCCAGAATGCCCTCGAAGTGCGCGCGCTGAGCCGCGACCGAGGATCCGCGTGAGAGTACGCGCGGGATCACCATCAATCCTTTGGCGCCTACCTTGCGCGCGTGCGCCGCGAGGGCCGCCGCACGTTTCGGGCTCTGCGCGCCGGTTCCGACGATCACCGGGATGTCGGCCTTCACCAGGGCCTCGACACCCTCCATGCGTTGCTCGTCGCTAAGGAGAGGCCAGTCGCCCATCGATCCGCAATAGACCATGGCCGACATTCCGGCGGCCATGAGCTCTTGCGCCTTGCGCACCATCAGGTGGAACTGCGGTTTGCCGGCCGCGTCGCACGGCGTCATCAATGCCGGCACGACGCCCGTGAAGATCGATGCTCTCGCCATAGCTTTGTCCTTCCTGCCCCGTGTTGAGGATGCGCGTGGCGCCCGCACTCAGGTGCGCGGGCCCAAGCGTCTTCTTGTTAGAGCGTCTTTCCGACCTTGCGCAGATCGGCAAGGATCGGCGCCTTGGGAAGCCAGATCTTATCGTACTCGGCAACGACGGCTTCGGCATCCGCGCGATTGGCGGTGCGGATCGGGATCGGCGCGGCCTTGAACTGCTCGATGAGCTTGGGCTCGTTGACGGCCAGCTCGTCGATCTGGGTGTCGAGCGCGGACTTGACCGCCTTGGTGATGAGTTCGCGGTCCGCAGCGGGCGTCGTTTGCCAGACGCGACCCGAGACGAGGGCGATGACGGGCATGAAGATCGCGTTCATCTGCAGAATGACCTTCGACACCTTATCGAAACGCTGGTTCCAGGAGAACTCGAGGTCGGCCTCGAGGCCGTCGACCTGGCCGTTGGTCATCGCGTCGAACACCTGCGGCGTCGGGATCGGCGTCGGGGCGGCGCCGAGAAGCTGGTAGAAATCGCGGTAGGCCGGCGTCGGGTTGATGCGCAGCTTCATGCCCTTGATGTCGGCGAGCGTCGAGATGTCCTTGGCCGAGAAGATCGCGCGCATGCCAGTGATGCCCCAGGCGAGGCCGATCGTGCCCGTTTCGGCGGGAAGCACATCGAACAGCTTCATGGCGATGGGATCGCGCACGAGCTTGGCGATCTTCGGTGTCGAATCGACCACGTAGGGCGCGGTGATCGCGGCGATGGTCGGCACGCGCGAACCCAGTTCCGCCGCCATGATCCAGCCCATGTCGAGGGCGCCCGACTGCATCTGCTGCAGCATCGCCGCTTCGTTGCCGAGCTGGCCCGAGTGGAACACCGTCAGGCTGAGGCGGCCCTTCGTCTCCGCAGCCAGCGTCTCGGCGACCTTGAGGGCGGCGCGGTTCCAGGGATGACCGGCGGGCGTCAGGATGCCGAGGCGCATTTCCTTGGCCTGGGCCAGCGACAGCGAGGGTGCTGCGAGCGGCAACGCGCCGGCAGCGGTGGCAGCGAGGAATTTGCGGCGTGTCAGGGCCATGAGAGGTCTCCAAGTCAAAGGGATCACTTCACGAGAGCAAGCGAGAGCCAGGGGAAGATGGACAACAGCACGAGCAGGACGCAGGAAATGACGAAGAAGGGCAGCGTCGCCATGAACATGCGGCCCGGTTTGGCGCCGGTGACGGCGGCCGCGACGAAGAAGCAGAGACCGACGGGTGGCGAGAGCAGACCGAGCACGAGGTTGACGACCACGACGACGCCGAACTGGCGCGGGTCGATGCCGTAGACCTCCGTCGCGATGGGCAGCAGGATCGGCACCGTCATGATGAGGCCGGGCACGCCATCGATCACCGTGCCGATGACGAGCAGCGCCACGTTCACGAGCAGCATGAAGGTGATTGGATCCTTGGCGATGGCCTGGATCGATGCAGCGACGGCCTGCGGGATCTTGCCGTAGACGAGGACCCAGGAGAACACCGCCGCTGTCGCCACAAGGAACAGGACGATCGCGGAGTAGATACCTCCCCGCAGCATCATCTCGGGCAACTGCGCGAAGCGGAACTCTTTCGTCCAGTAGCGCCCTATCAGCGCCGCAGCGACCGAGCCGACGGCGGCGGCTTCCGTTGCATTGGCGAGCCCGCTCAGGATCGAGCCGACGATGACGATCGGGATCAGCAGCGTCGGCGCGGCGCTGAGCACGGTGCGGGTGCGTTCGCGTAGCGTCTGCTTGTCGCCACCGGGGAAGTTGTGGATGAAGCCCAGTACCGCGATGACGAGGCAGAACATCGCCGTGAGGATGATCCCCGGCACGATGCCGGCGATCAGCATGTCGCTCACCGAGGCCTGCGCAAGGGCCGCGTAGACGACGAACATCACGGACGGGGGGATGATGGGGCCAAGCATGCCGCCATAGGCCGTGAGGCCAGCGGCAAAGGTCTTGTCGTAGCCCTTCTTCTCCATGGCCGGCACCATGATCTGCGCCATGATGGCCACCTGCGCCGTGGCGGAGCCGAGGATCGACGAGACGAGCATGTTGGCGAGCACGTTCACGTAGGCAAGGCCGCCGCGCAGACTGCCGAGGAAGGCCATGGACAGATCGACGATGCGCTGCGTGATGCCGCCGCCGTTCATGATCTCGCCGATCAGGATGAAGAGCGGGATGGCGATCAGGCCGTAGCTGTCGACGCCACCGAAGAGCTGGAGCGGGTAGTTGGGATAGAGCAGCGGATTGCCACTCGCTGCGATGTAGACCACACCGCCGAGCCCGAGGCAGAGCGCGATCGGGATGCCGAGAAGCATCATGGCGAGGAAGGCGGCGAGGGTTATCATCTCAGTTGATCCCTGCCGCTTCGCCCGACGCGAAGCCCGGGAGCGATGCGCGCGGCGCCAGGCCCAGGTCCTCCGCCAGGACCGCGAGGCCGTGGATTACCATCGACACTGCAAAGATGGGCATGATCAGGTAGAGCACCCACGTCGGCCAGTTCAGCGTCTGGGTGCGCTCGGTGTAGATGAAGTTGAAGGTCCTGCCGGCGAAGACCTTGGCATCGAAGCCCGCTTGCGCGAAGCCGACGGGGTCGAGCCAAAGCCAGCTCATCCAGGCGAGCAGCAGGCCGAACGCGACGATGCTCGCGCTCGATAGCGCGCGGGCGATGTTCGCTCCCTTTTCCGACAGGCGCTCGGTGAGCAGCGTGACGGCGAAATCGAGCCGCATGCGCGTCATGGCGGAGGCGCCGATGAAGGTCAGCCAGACCACGGAATAGACCGCGGATTCGTCGATCCAGTAGATCGGCATACCGGAATAGCGCGTGACCACATTGAGGAGGATCAGCGCCGTCAGCAGAAACATGAAGCCCGCGATGGTCCAGCGTTCGAGCTTGAGGAGGCCCAGGGACGTGGCCATCAGCATCCGTACGGGGAGTGCCGGAGGCGCGGGGGATAGGCTCTGGGATTGGGCTGGCGTCATCGACAGTCAGAGAGAAACGGTTGCGACGTCCTTTTGTAGATTGTATAAAATCTGCAGGTCAACAGCAAAAAAGCGAGCAAAACGCCCAAATGCAGGGCATGCCGGACAAGGCGCTGAAGCACCGGACGCTTTCCGCGGCGATCGCGGACCGCTTGCGGCAGGACATCCTGAGCGGCACCCTCGCGTCGGGCGCGCAACTGCGGCAGGATGCGTTGGCGGCTGCCTATGCTGTGAGCCGCATCCCCGTGCGGGAGGCCCTTTTCATCCTCGAAGCGGAAGGGCTGGTGCGGATCGAACCGCACAAGGGCGCCGTGGTCACCAGCCTCTCGCTGGAAGAGATCAACGACGTTTTCGATCTGCGCGCGCTGCTCGAGCCGCGGCTCCTGGCGCGGTCGATCCCTGCGCTCGGCGACGATGACCTGGAGCAGATCGAGGCCATCCAGGCCCGGTTCTCCGGCGCCATCGCGGCCGGCGACATCGCGCAGTGGGGCACGCTCAACGCGGAACTGCACGCGGCGCTCTACGCGCGAGCCAATCTGCCACGTACCGCAAGCATCGTGGCGGGGCTTCTGCAAACAAGCGATCGCTATACACGTGTCCAGCTCTCGACCCCGTCGGCCATGAAGCGGGCCGAGAAGGAACATGCGGAACTCATCCGCTGCGCCCGCAAACGCAAGGTGGATGCGGGGTGCGAACTTCTGCGCCGGCACATCGAGGCGGTGCGCACGGATCTCCTCAAGATCCTCGCAGATCGCAGTGGGTCTCGAAAAGGCCGACGTGCGGCCGATTAGAGTTGGTCCTACTCTTGTGGATCACAAAGCAGCGCTGCCGGGTGGGCCCCTGGGTCCCTGATATTTGCCTGCGGCAAATTCAGGGATGACAGCCCAGTGTTCTGCCCCGCGCCTCAACTGTCATCCCGGACGGTGCGCAGCGCCGATCCGGGACCCAGGGGCGTCTTGCGAGGGACGTGGGGAGCAAAGCTTGGCGCGTCGGCTAGCCTTGCGCGGGCATGCGCAAAATGGTCAGCGCCGTTGCCTGCGCGCGCGGCACGATGGTTTCGATCTCCAGGTATTCTTCCGGCGTGTGCGCGTTGGCGCCGACAGGGCCCGTCGCGCATAGCGTCGGGCAGCCGACGGCGGCGGTGAAACCGGAATCCGCACACCCGCCCGTGAACTCTCCGTCGACGGTCAGGCCGGCGTCGGACGCAGCGCCTTTGTATGTCTCGAACAGGTCGGCAGCCGCTTCGCCTGCATTCAGCGGCAGGAATTCGCCGCGGATCTCGAACCGTGCGCTTGCGCCTTTCACGGTGGACGTCGCCATGATCTTCTCGATGGCCGCCAGTGCCACCGTGCGATCCTCGGGCTTCACGTAGCGCAGGTCGATCTGCCCGTCGGCGGAGGGTGCCGTGGTGTTGACGGATTGTCCGCCCTTCACAAGGCCGACGTTCACCGTGATGCCGGGGCGCAAGCCGGTCAAAGCGTGCAGCGCCACGATCTTGTGTGCCATTTCGCCGATGGCGCTGATGCCCTTCTCGAAGTTGCCGCCTGAATGCGCCGCCTTGCCGGTCACCTCGAAGGCCATGAACACGCCGCCCTTGCGGCCGGTCACGATGTTGCCCGACGGCCTGCCCGGCTCGGCGTTGAGAACCGCTCGGGCACCACGGGCCACGCGCTCGATGATTGGGCGCGAGGAGGGTGACGCGATCTCTTCGTCGGACGTGATGAGGCCGATGACGGGGACGGGGCTGCCGAACTTCTTCATCGCCGCAAGCACGAAGGCGTTCATGACCAGGCCGGCCTTCATGTCGGCGACGCCCGGCCCATAGGCACGCGTGCCGTCAATGCGAAATGGCCGGCGGCCGACCTCGCCCTTGGGAAACACCGTGTCGCGATGGCCCATCAGCAGGACCGGCTTCTCGTTGCGGGCAACGTCATCGAGGCGGACATGGACGGCATCGCCATATGTGCCGTTGGCCTCGAGGCTCGTCAGGAGGCCGTGCTCGGCAAAGAACTCGGCGAAGCGCTGGCCTACGGCATCGACGCCCGCCTTGTCATAGCTGCCACTGTCGATGTCGACGACCTCCTGCAGCAGCGCCAGCATGGCCGGCTTCTGCGCCGCGAGCCAATCGAGGACCTGCTTCTCGTGTGCCGCGGCCATTTGGGTGTCCCGTTGAGAGGTTTCGTCTGCTGTCAGGCCTGCTCGATGCCGAGGGCCACGCGGAAGCGATGGGCGATGGTGACACCGTCCTTCTCGGGCAGGCGCCAGGGATCCTCGCTCAGGGCGATCTTGGCGACGGCGAACACCGGGCCGGGCGCGCGGAAGAGCAGGTCGGCGAGGGCCTGCGTCTCGCTCTGCAGCGTGACGATCATCGTGGTCTTGATGCCGAAGCCTTTCGCGACCTGCGTGAGATCGGTGCTGGACCCAGTGAGGCCTTTCTGCTTGCCCGTCTCGCCGAAGCGCTCATTGTCGAGCACGAGGATGGCGAGGTTCTTCGGTGCCTGGTCGGCGATGACGCCGAGCGAGCCGATGCCCATCATCATTTCGCCGTCGCCTGTCAGGCAGAGGATGCGCTTGTCGGGCCGCGCCAGGGCGAGGCCCAGCGCGGTGGACGCCGCGAGCCCCATGCCGCCCCATGAATAGAGGTACTCCGGGCTGTCGCCGGCAGCGAAGCAGTCCCAGGTGGGGCTGCCGAGGCCGGGGACGACGAGGGCGCCGTTGCGCTGCTTGAGAAGCTCGGCGACGAACGGGCGGCGCGAAAGCTTGTTCGACGATTGCGTGCTCATTTCTGCCCGAACCCCTTTGCTCCGATCACGCGCTGGCTGACGAGGACCGCGACGCTCAGCCGGCTGTTGAAGGCGAAGTCTGCCGCGGCCGCGAAGGTCGGCGCGATCTCAGCCGGGTCATCGACTGGGAAGCATTTCACGCCGACGGCTTCGAGCACGGGACGTGTCGCCTGGCCCATGGAGACCTGCCATGGGTTGAATTCCCCCCACTGGCCGCGCATCGTCACGAGCATGAGGCAGGGGACGCGCATCACGCCGGGGAAGCCCAGAGCATTGATGCAGTTGCCGACGCCGGAGGACTGCATGGCGATCATCGCGCGCTTGCCGCCTAGCCACTGCCCGGTGACGACGCCCATGCCCTCTTCCTCGGTCGATAGCGTGATCAGGCGCATGTCCTGATCCTCGCTGACGAGGTTGAGGAGCCGGGTCAGCCCTCCGTCCGGGATGGTGCAGAGCGTGTTGATGTCGCGCGCCTTCATCTCGCGCAAGACATCCGCCGACCAGTCGATTGCCTGTGCCATGCCTGCTCCGTCTTCTTCTATTCCTCGCCCCGCTTGCGGGAGGATCGCAGGAGGGAAGGCCGCACACTTCGCGCTTTGAGCTAGCCTGTGCCCCTCACCCTGCCCCTCTCCCCGTAAGGACGGGGAGAAGGAATTCGCGTTAGGCCGCGAGCAGCTTCTCGACTTCTTCGAGGATGGCCGATCCCATCTCGGTGGTGCCGACCTTGCGCATGTTGGGCTGCATGATGTCGCCGGTACGCAGGCCGCGGGCCAGCGTGTTGGCGATGGCCTTGTCGATGATGTCGGCTTCCTTGGCGAGACCGCAGGAATAGCGCAGCGCCATGCCGTAGCTCGCGATCGCCGCGATGGGGTTGGCGACGCCTTGGCCGGCGATATCCGGCGCTGAGCCGTGCACGGGCTCGTAAAGCGCCTTGGACTTGCCGGACTTGGCATCGGGAGCGCCGAGCGAGGCCGACGGCAGCATGCCGATGGAGCCCGTCAGCATCGCGGCCTCGTCGGAGAGCATGTCGCCGAAGAGGTTGTCGCAGACGATCACGTCGAACTGCTTGGGGTTGCGCACGAGCTGCATGGCGCACGCGTCGGCCAGGATGTGATGCAGCTCGACGTCCTTGGCTTCGCGCGCGTGTGTCGCCGTGACGACCTCGTTCCAGAGCACGCCCGTGCGCATGACGTTGCGCTTCTCCGCCGAGTGCACCTTGTTGCGGCGCTTGCGGGCGAGATCGAAGGCCACGCGGGCGATGCGCTCGATTTCGCTCGTCGTGTAGACGGTCGTATCGAGGGCGCGCTTCTGGCCGTTTTCGAGCGTGACGATCTCCTTCGGCTCGCCGAAGTAGGTGCCGCCGGTCAGTTCGCGCAGGATAAGGATGTCGAGGCCCTCGACGTACTCGCGGCGCAGGCTCGAGGCTTCGGCCAGCGCCGGATAGCAGATGGCCGGGCGGAGGTTGGCGAAGAGGTCGAGGTCCTTGCGCAGGCGCAGAAGGCCGGCCTCGGGACGGATCTCGTAGGGCACCTTGTCCCACTTCGGGCCGCCTACGGCGCCGAAGATGACGGCGTCTGACGCCTTGGCCTTGGCGAGCCCGTCATCGCTCAGCGGTTTGCCGTACTTGTCGATCGCGGCGCCACCGACGAGGTCGCTCTGGATCTTGAACTCCGACTTGCCCTTCTTGTTGAGCAGCGAGATCACGCGCTCGACTTCGACCATCACCTCGGGGCCGATGCCGTCGCCCGGCAGCAGAAGCAGTGAAAAAGTCGGCATGGGCGAGAACTCCGTTGGCTGGCTGTCGTGTGTGGATCGGAGGCATAGCTATCGCGCGCCATGCCCAGTGGCAAGCCGTTGAGATCGCGCGCAATCCTCTCTTGCAGCTACCGCGCGCAATGGCGTGCGCCGGTGCAGCGGGCCGTCAGGACAGGAACGGAATGTTCACGGCGAGGGTGAACCCGTTGAGCATCAAGAGAATGCCGCCGGCGCCGAGCGCGGCGCTCAATGCGAGGAGGCTCCGGTTGCCGATGATGAGGTGTACGGAGGCCAGCACGATGGCGATCTGCAGCAGCGCCTGGCTCCAGTCGAAGTAGGGGTCCTTGCGGAAAGCGACATCGCGTTCCGCTTCGAGCGCGCGGCCCTTCTGGAAGAGTTCGTCCAGGCCTTCCTTGCGTTCGGGATCGGTGGTCAGGCGCTTGGCCTGCTCGCGGTAGGCCGCGATCTTGTCGGTGAACTTCTTCTGCACCTCCGGCGGCATGGTCGCCAGCGCCTCGCGCATCAGTTCGAGGTCGTCGGCGGCGATGGTCGTGGTGTTGCGGCGGATGTTCTTCGCCTGGAAGAAGGCCCACGTGTTCGCCGCCTCGATGTGGGCGCGCATGGCGTCCTTGGTCGCGTTGGCGCCGCCGACATTGCAGATGGCGAGCAACACGGCGAGGAGGCCGACGTAGACGCCGACCCATTTGTTGAGCGTATCGCGGTCCGAGCCGAGGCGGTCGACCACGTCAGCGATTGCCATGCCTTCCCCCTCGGTCTTGCGAGAACTTTTATGCGCTCACGCCTCGATGCGCGTGGCCTTCCCGCTCTTGGCGTCGAAGCGGTAGATGATCGGCACGCCGGTTGCGAGTTCCCGCGCCACGATCTCTTCGCCTGACAGGCCTTCGAGCTGCATGATCAGCGCACGCAGCGAATTGCCGTGCGCCGCGACGAGCACCGTCTTGCCCGCCTTCAGCTCGGGAAGGATCTTGGCCTCGAAATACGGCAGGACGCGTGCGGCCGTATCTTTGAGGCTTTCGCCGCCCGGCGGTGGTACGTCGAAGCTGCGGCGCCAGATGTGGACCTGCGTTTCACCCCACTTGGCGCGCGCTTCGTCCTTGTTCAGGCCGGACAAGTCGCCGTAGTCGCGCTCGTTGAGCGCCTGGTCCTTGACGGTCGCGAGGCCCGGCTGGCCGATCTCCCCGAGAATGAGCTGCAGCGTCCGCTGCGCGCGCTTCAAGGCGCTCGTGAAGGCGATGTCGAACTTGAAGCCCTTGCTCTTCAACAGCGCGCCACCGGCCTTGGCTTCGGCAACGCCCTTCTCGGTGAGATCAGGATCCTTCCAGCCCGTGAACAGGTTCAGCTTGTTCCACTCACTCTCGCCGTGCCGCACGAGAACCAGGACGTTACCTTCTGCAGCCGTCACTCACCGTCTCCTTCACCCAGTCGCAAATGAAACCGTTCAGCCCTTGGCCTCGGCGATGCCGAGGACGTCGAACATGTCGTAGAGGCCCGGCGGCTTGCCACGGCCCCACAGGGCCGCTTTGACGGCGCCACGCGTGAAAATGCCCCGGTCGCTCGCCTTGTGCGTCAGCTCGATGCGCTCGCCGTCCGCCGCGAAGATCACGGTGTGCTCGCCGACGACATTACCGCCGCGCAGCGTGGCGAAGCCGATGTCGCCGCGCTTGCGGGCGCCCGTATGGCCATCGCGCGAGCGCACGCTGACGTCGGCCAGCGCAACCTTGCGGCCATCGGCGGCTGCCTGGCCCAGCAGCAGCGCTGTTCCCGAGGGTGCATCGATCTTGTGGCGGTGATGCATCTCGAGAACTTCGATGTCGAAGTCCGGATCGAGGGCGGCCGCGACTTTCTTCACCAGGGCGGCGAGCAGGTTCACGCCCAGGCTCATGTTGCCGGACTTGATGATCGTGGCGTGGCGGGCCGCCGCCTTCACCTTTGCCTCCTGCTCGGCGTTGAGGCCCGTGGTGCCCATGACGTGGATGATGCGGGCGTTGGCTGCGAGACCCGCAAATTCCACCGAAGCTGCGGGCACCGTGAAGTCGAGCACCGCGTCAACCTTGGCGAATTGTTCGAGCGCGTCGTCGCCGATGAGCACGCCGAGCTTGCCGAGACCAGCCAGAAGGCCCGCGTCCTGCCCAAGCGCGAGGGAGCCCGGCTGCTCGACAGCGCCGGCGAGAACGCAGCCCGGTGTGTCGTGCACGGCCTTGATCAGCTCGCGGCCCATGCGGCCCGCGGCGCCCGTCACTGCAATCTTCAGCTTTTCCATGTGGCTAACACCCTTGGCCTGCGCTGCCGTATAGCAACGTCGTGCAGAGGGCGCAAAGCGGCAAGGCGCGCGCGCCGGTTTGCGGCGTTAACCAACGCCCCAGGTGCGGCGCGAAAACGCCGGATAGGTCTCGGCGATCAGCTTCGCCACGTCGGTGCGCAGGAGCGAGAGGGTCGCGGCGTCCGGCGTCGGGGTTTCCGGCACGGACGGCGGAATGTCGAATTCGAAGCCGGTGGCGTCGCGCACCTCATCGACGGTCACTCCCGGATGCGTGCTTTGCAGGGTGAAGCGGCCCCTGTCCCTGTCGAACGCGAAGAGGCATTTGGGGGTGACGAGGGCCTTCGGACCGCCCGGCCGATAGACGCCCGGTGCACTCGTGCCGGGCGCGCTGATGAAATCGACCTTGGGGCACAGGACCCGCCGCGTGTGCTCCAGGGTGAACAGGATGACGCGCGGCACGACGAAGTAGAGATAGGCGGAGCCGAATGAGCCTGGGAATCGCGCCTCGGCCCGCGGATAGGCCGCGATATCGCCGACGCCGACGAGATTGATGTTGGCGTTGCCGTCGATCTGTCCGCCGGACAGGAAGAAGGCATCGATGCGCCCCTGGCTCGCGCAATCGAACAGTTCCGGTGCGCCATTGACGAACGGACTGTGCTTGCGGCTGCCGAGGATCGAGACGCGCAGCGTGCCACCCGACAGCAGGCGGGCGAGATGGGCGGCACTGCCGGGGATCGGCGAACGTGCTCCCACCGCGATGTGGCGCAGCCCCTTAAGCTGCGACGCGATCGCGAGGATCATCATCTCGTGCGCTGACACGGGCGCATTCACGTCGGGCATCGGCGGCGTCCTCATGGCATGAGCCCGCGAGAATACATCAGGGCCCACGCCGCGCGACGCGGCCAAACGGCTTTGCGTGTCGAAATCTCTCTTGCGCGAGATCTAACTCAGTTGCGCAGCGGCGCCATGCGCTCGGCCACTGGCTGCAGGGCCATCACGGCGCTGTAGCGCTTGGGCGAGATGCCGCGATTGCGCTTGTCGCGCTCAGCCTCGGCTTCCGTTTGCGTAGCATGCGTGGAGAGGATCTTCATGGCTCCGTAGGCGCCCGGCTCGACCACCATCCATGTGTTCAGCGGTACCGGATTTCCGTTGGCGTGCATCCCGCATCTCCTCGTCTTGTTTTTGTGTCGGCCCTCGCGTGGATCTCCAGGAGTTGGAGGACATCCACGCGCGCACATCCTACCCGATGCGCGCGAAGCGTCGATAAGGAGCCAATGCGGCGAGATCTGGAAAGCCCCGCAAATGGGCGTGCGAAGCGTGGTCGCACTGACGCGTGCGTCAACTCACGCGTGCGCTGCAACCTGTGCAGGATTTGCAATCCAGCGCGCAAAACCTTCTGCGGTCGCAGCCGCAGATGTGTAGTCCTGCAAGGCCTTGTGATCGGCAGCGTAGGCGTTGTCGAGCCCGACCGGCCAGGCGCCTTCCTTCGCAACTGCGATGGCGTTGACGTAAAGGCTCGAGATGGTGCCGGGCGCCATGACGGGATCGCGCAGGAAATCTGCGTCTTCGATTCGCTCGACCGTAACGAGAGCTTGTTTGGCCGCGTGCGCGGCCGTCATCAGTTCGCGCTGCACGCCAATCCAGACGTTGCCGTGCGCATCCGCCTTCAGCGCGTGGAAGAGGGCGACGTCGGGCCGCGTCGCCGGCAGCAGCACGATCGGGTCCTTCACACCGGACTCTGCCATCGGGTTGTCGATCACTTTCCAGTCAGGCCTGACGCGCAGGAGGTCCGAGCCGATGATGCCGCGGAAGGGAACGAAGGGCAGGCCCTTCTCGCCGGCCTGCAAGCTCGCCAGCAATGCGGGGCAGGTCGAATCCCACATTTCGATCTCGCCGCTCTTGATGGCCGCGGTGAAGCGGGGAGCGATACCGTACTCGCCGAGCGTCACGGCCGCAGCCTCGATGCGGGCAACGGCACCGGCGCCGACCAGCATGTCGACCTGGAAGCCGCCCTGCGGCATGGAGATCACGTGGAGATCGCGGACGCCCCGCTGGATCAGCTTGCGCACGGCCGTCATGGCGCAGCCGGAGTAGTCCGAGGGGAGAGCAATCGACGCGCCATCGGGAATTCGCGCGACGAGGTCGTCAATGCTCAGGACGTCGGTCATGATCAAAGTGCTCCGCAGCGGCGCCAGGACATGGTCCAGGCTAGCGTGCGTCGCCCGTTGGTGCAAATCGCTACGGAAAAAGTGCTCTTTCGGCGCGCGGTGAGGCGCGACCCGCTCAGTTGGTCAGGCGGGCCAGGGCGTCCTTGGCGTGATTGTGCGCCGGCTGCAGTTCGAGGACCTTCTGGTAGTCGGCCTTGGCCGCCGCCTGGTCCCCTAGAGCTTCATTGGCGATGGCGCGGTTCACGTAGGCCTCCCCGTCATTGGGGTCGATGCGGATCGCCTCGGTGAAATCGGCGGCTGCGGCCTTGTGCTCGCCCTTGGCGGCGAGCGTGAGCCCGCGGTTGTAGTAGGCGCGCCCGCTCGTCGGGGCGAGCTTGATCGCCTCCGTGTAGTCGGCGATGGCGAGATCGAAGAGGCCCTTGTTGTCGTAGGACTGGCCGCGATTGTTAAAGATGTCGGGGTCCTTGGGATCGATCTTGATGGCCTCGGAATAATCGGCAACCGCGAGGTCGTACTGGCCGAGCTGGTCGTAGACGTTGCCGCGATTGAAGAAGGCGACTGCGTTCTGCGGATCGAGCTTGATCGCTTCGCTATAGTCGAGAACGGCCTCGTCCCGCTGCTCGGACTGCTCGCGCAGCACACCGCGCTGAACATAGGCCTCGATGCGGATCTCTTCGTCCGTCGTTTCGGCGATGACCTTGCTGCAGGCCGCGATCTTGTCGGCGACAGCGGCCGTTTCGCTCTTGCAGGCGGCGAGCTGCTCGGGCAGCGCCTGGGCAGCGGGCGCCTGCGCGGTCGCGCACGTCGCCGAGACGGCGATCATGGCAGCGAGAAGAAACGCTCTAGTGCCGACGTTGTCCACCGGTGCCCCCAGAATTGTCGCGGATCAATGCGCACGCGGCCGTGGCCGGGCTCGCGCAGACAAGGCTTTCTAAGTGGGATCATGGCTGACAGACCAGCCGTTTTTTGTGCAAGACCACGCACACCCACAATGGAATTCAGGATGTGGCGCGCGGGTCACGCCGCGATGACGAGACACCGTCACAAGAGACGCGCGGTATCCCCTTCGAGGACAAGAATTTTATCCTGGGGTACGGGCAAAGATTGGATGGCTTCCGGCGCCAGGCCTTCGATGAGGCCGCGCAAGACGCGCATCACGCCACCGTGCGCGACGACGACTGTCGTCTGCTCCACGCTCTCGAGCCAGCCGGCAATCCGTTCCGAGAGCATCGCGTAGCTTTCGCCGCCGTCGGGGCGCCAGCCCCAGAAGTCCTTCTGCCGCGCGAGAAAGCCTTCGGGATCAATGGTCGGCAGCTCGCTCCAGAGCTGGCCTTCCCAGTGGCCATAGCGGATCTCGGCGAGGCGTTCGTCCTGGCGGTAAGCGTCCTTCGGTAAGCCCATGGCGATGCGCGCGATCTCCATGGTTTCGCGCGCGCGCAGAAGCGGGCTCGCCACGTAGTCGAGGACCGGAGCTTTGTCGTTGAGCAATTCTTTCAGCGCTTCGCCGTTGCGGGCCGCTTGTGCGCGGCCCGTTTCGTTCAGCGGGATGTCCTGCTGGCCCTGGTAGCGCTGGGCGCGGTTCCAGTCGGTTTCGCCGTGGCGAACGAAGTAGAGCGTGGTCCCAGGCTTCAACATGCGGATCGTCAGACCTTCAAGACGAGCTTGCCGAAATTGCCGCCCGTGTAGAGCTCGTTCAGCACAGCCGGGAACGAGGCGAGTCCGGTGGTGCGCACATCCTCACGGATCTTGAGCTTGCCGTCCTTGTGCCAGGCGCCGAGCGTGCTGATCGCCTCGGGGATCCGGTCCGCCCAGTCGAATACGATCAGGCCCTGCATGCGCAGGCGCTGCGTGAGGAGGAAGCGCAGGTTCTTCGGGCCCTGCGGCAGCTCGGTCGCGTTGTAGACCGAGATCAGCCCGCAGACGGGGATGCGGCCGCGCACGTTCATTTGCGGCAGGACGGCATCGAGGATCTCGCCGCCGACGTTCTCGAAGTAGACGTCGATGCCCGACGGGCACGCGGCCTTGAGTTGGGCCGGCAGGTTGGGCGCCTTGTAGTCGATGCAGGCGTCGAAGCCCAATTCCTCGGTCACGTAGCGGCACTTCTCCGGACCACCTGCGATGCCGACGGCACGGCAGCCCTTGATCTTGGCGATCTGGCCGACGACCGAGCCCACCGCGCCGGAGGCGGCCGACACCACGACCGTCTCGCCGGCCTTCGGCTGGCCGACTTCGAGCAGGCCGAAGTAGGCCGTCCAGCCCGGCATGCCGAGGCCGCCGATCCAGCGCTCGAGCGGCGCCTGCGTGGGGTCGACCTTCACTAGGCCCTTGCCGTTCGAGATCGCGTAGTCCTGGACGCCGATCACGCCCTGCACGGCATCGCCGACCTTGAAGGCGGCGTTGCGGCTCGCGTCGACGATGCCGACGGAATAGGAGCGCATCGTCTCGCCGATGGCGACGGGCGGAACGTAGGATTTGCCTTCGGACACCCAGCCGCGCATGGCGGGGTCGAGAGAGACGTAGGCGATCTTGATGCGCACTTCGCCCTCGCCGGGCTCCGGCACAGGGCCTTCCTCGAGGCGGAAGTCCTCGGCCTTGACCATCCCATGCGGGCGGCGGGCCAGTTTCATCATGCGGTTCATCAGGGTCTTCCTCCGCCAACGTTCAGCTTGTGCTGTGATTTGCGGAGTTGTTTGACACAACCGCACGCGCGTCCGCAATCGCGACGTTCGGCCGGGCCGCACGTGCGGCATCGCTGGGGAATTGCCAATCCATGCTATGCCACTATCACGGTCGCGAAGACATGAAGACGAAGTGGGGGATCCATGCATAGGCCGTTCAGATTGTCGACGCTCCTTGCATTCGTGATCGCATTCCTCGTCATGCGCGCTCCGGCCTTCGCCCAGGCCGATACGACGCGGATCATATTTCCGTTTGCTGCGGGCGGGTCGGGGGATGCGCTGGCCCGCATCCTGGCGGACCAGCTGCAGAAGGCCAGCGGGCAGCCTGTAATCGTCGATAATCGTGCCGGTGCGCAGGGCCGGCTCGGCGTGGTCGCCGTGAAGAATGCGGCGCCCGACGGCCGCACGCTGCTTCTCACGCCCATCGCGCCGCTCGCGATCTACCAGCACGTTTACAAGAACCTGAACTACGATCCGATCGCAGACTTTGCGCCCGTGACGCAGGTGGCGACGTTCGAATTCGCAGTTGCCGTCGGTAAGCAAATCCCGGCGCAATCCGTGAAGGAACTCGTCGCCTGGGCGAAGAAGAACCCGGAGAGCGGGGCTTATGGCACCCCAGCTGCCGGTACGCTCCCGCACTTCTTCGCGGTGTCGTTCGGCAAGGCCGCCGGCATCGATCTGCGCCATGTCGGCTATCGCGGCTCGGCGGCGGCCCTCACGGACCTCGTGGCCGGGCAGATCCCGATCATGTTCAGCACGACCAGCGATCTGCTCGAACAGAGCAAGGCCGGCAGCATCCGGATCCTCGCCACGTCCGATCGCACGCGCTCGCCCCTCCTGCCGGACGTGCCGACCTTCCGCGAGGCGGGGTACGAGATCGAGGGTGCGGGCTGGTATGGTGTCTTTGCCCCGGCGGCCACGCCGAAAGAGACCGTTGCGAAGATCAGCTCGGTGCTGGCGGCGGCGGTGCAACAGGCGGATGTGAAGGAGCGGCTACTGGGCTTTGGTCTCAATCCGACAGGCACGACGCCGGAGGCGTTCGCCGCGATCCAGAAACGCGACAGCGCGCTTTGGGAGCCGGCCGTGAAGGCCTCGGGCTACACACCCGAGCAGTAGGCGCAGTTAGGCGGCGGTGACGAAATCCAGCACGGCAGCAGAGGATTCCCAGTGTGCGTTGTGGCCTAGCCCTTCGAGCAGGCGGGCACTGCTGCATACGCGCTGCATGGCGGCCAGCGACACCATCGGATCTTTGCTGCCCGCGGCCATGCGCAACGGGCAGGCGACGAGCGAAAAGATCGACGGCAAGGACGGCCCCACTGCCGAATAGACTCGCGGGTCGACCGCGACTTCGAAGCCTGCAGGTCTCTCCAGCACTCCGACTTGCGCCTCCGCGCTTGCAGGATCGACGAGGCCGAACAAGCCAGCCCCTTTGAGATAGCGTTCGATCGCTTCGGGGCGGGTGGGGAAATAGCGGGTGGGCTTCGACGCGATCTCCTGCGCCTTGGCGATTTCCTGCGCGCTCCATTCGAGCTTCACGCCGAGTGTCGCGACGAGGCGCGGGGCGATGCCGAAGAGCCCCGAACCAAGCAGGGCCGCGACCACACCGCCGAACGAATGGCCGAGCAGGATCGTGTTGGCGGGTGCTTCGTCGCGGAGGGCGTGGGCGACATCGGCCGCGTGTATCGCGTAACCGTAAGGGCCGCTCGCGATGGAGCGGCCGTGGCCGCGGAAATCGAGCGCAAGCCAGCGATGCGTCCCGCGCCGCTCGATCTCGGCCACCACGGGCGCCCACACGGAGGCGTTGGCGCCGATCCCGTGCAGCACTACGATCACGTCATCGCCGCTGCCGCCGCGGGCCGACCAGATGCCGCGGTCGTTCACGCTGCCTTCGTTCATGAGAGTTGACCCACGCTACTTCGCGTAAACGAGGCAGCCGTCCTCGAGGTCCGCGCAGGGCACCTGGTTCTTCTCGGTCCAATAGTCCTGGCTGTGCTGCCACTCCGGCTTGTCGCCGCGCTTGGGCCACAGATGCATGCCGCGCAGGAGATAGCCGGGGTTGAAGTTCTCGGTATCGATCCAGGGCAGGATCGGCATGTTGCTGTCCTGCGGACGCAGCTGCGGCACCACTTGCGACACGCCTTTCTCCTTCATGTGCTTGAGCAGGCGGCAGACGAGATCTGCGACCATGTCGGTCCGCAGGGTCCAGCTCGCACGGAAATAACCGAACACCCAGGCCATGTTCGGCACACCGGTGAACATCAGGCCGCGGTACGTCACGGTCTCAGAGAAGTCGACCGGCTTGCCGTCAAGGTCGAAGGCGATATCGCCCATGACGTTGAGATTGAAGCCCGTAGCCGTGACGATGATGTCCGCTTTCAGATCCTTGCCGGACTTGAGGCGGATACCCGTCTCGGTGAAGCGCTCGATCTCGTCCGTGACGACGGATGCCTTGCCCTGCTTGATGCCCTGGAACAGGTCGCCATCGGGAATGAAGGCGATGCGCTGGCGCCACGGTCGGTAGTGCGGCGTGAAGTGCTTGGCGATATCGAAGTCCTCGCCAAGGTAGTGCTTGACGGCCGACAGCAGCTCCTTCGTCACCACCTCGGGCTCGCTGGTGCAGCGGTGCGTGAACACCCATTGCTCGTAGAGGATCTTGCGGCGGACGATCTCGTGAATCCAGGCCTCGTCGACTTCGAGGCGGCGCAGTTCGTCGGCGAGGTCGATGGCGTTGCGGCCGGTCCGGAAGAACGTGGGCGAGCGCTGCAGCATCGTCACGTGCTTGCACTTGTCCGCGATCGCCGGGACGAGCGTTGCCGCCGTGGCGCCGGAGCCGATGACGACGACCTCCTTGTCGGCGAGCGAAAGATCTTCGGGCCAAGTCTGCGGATGCACAATCCGGCCTTTGAAGTCTGCCATGCCCGGCCACTCGGGGGTATAGCCCTGGTCGTGGTTGTAATAGCCCTGGCACATCCAGAGGAAGCCCGCTGTGAACGTGCGGGCCTCTCCAGTGTCGAGATCGTGCGCCGTGACCGTCCAGCGCTTGTCGTGGCTCGACCATGAGGCATCGCTGATCTTGTGCCGGTAGCGAATGTGCCGGGCGATGTCGTTTTCGTCGATGACTTCGCCCATGTAGGAGAGGATCTCTTCCGCCGTGGCGATCGGCGGTCCCGTCCACGGCTTGAAGCGGTAGCCGAACGTGTAGAGATCGCTGTCCGAGCGGATGCCGGGATAGCGGTGCGTGCGCCAGGTGCCGCCGTAATCCGCCTGTGTTTCGAGAATGACGAAGCTCGTCCCTGGGCACTGCTGCAACAGGTGATAGGCGGAGCCGATGCCAGATATGCCGGCGCCGACGATCAGGACGTCGAAATGCTCAGGCCCGTTCTGCGCCGCCGGCGATGGGCGGGGCTTGGCTTTCGGCGCGTTCGACGCCTTCTCGATGCGTTTCGGCTGCTGGTTCATGAGCGTGATCTTCTTGTTTCTTCAAGCATTTATTTGGCGCGCGGACGGGCGTCCGCGCGTTCCTCCGTGCCAAGCATAGCCTCGAATTGGCTTCGGTGGCAGCTATTCAGCGAAACGCACGCGGCAATCGGGAGAGCGGGGCGACCCCGCGTGCGCCGCGCAGGGATTTCTGCCAATGTCTGGCATCGATCGTTGTGGAGATGCCATGTCCCGGGAAGCCGCCATTGCCGCCGCAGAAGCATTCTTCGACAAGGGTCAATTCAAGTCGGACCTCACCCGAGCGGTTTCGGTTCCGACCGAGAGCCAGAACCCGGACCGCGCCGCGGACCTGACGCGCTATCTGCAAGACATCGTGACGCCGATGCTTGCGGAGATGGGCTTCAAGACCCGCATCCTGCAGCATCCGAAGGCGAAGGGGCCCTTCCTTTTCGCGGAGCGGATCGAGGATCCGAGCCGGCCGACCATTCTCGGCTACGGCCATGGCGACGTCATTCGCGGCCTCGACGCCGATTGGAAAAGCGGGCTGTCGCCGTGGGAACTCGTGGAGCGCGACGGACGCTGGTGGGGGCGCGGCGTCGTCGACAACAAGGGGCAGCATCTTCTCAACTTTGCGGCGCAGAAGGCCGTGCTCGCGGCGCGCGGCAAGCTCGGCTTCAACGCCAAGTGGCTGATCGAGATGGGCGAGGAGCTGGGCTCGCCCGGCCTCAAGGAGGCGTGCGAAGCGCACAAGGATCTCCTCGCCGCCGATCTGTTGATTGCCTCGGACGGACCGCGCGTCTCGGCCGAGCGCCCGACGCTGTTTCTCGGGGCGCGCGGCGCGATGCTGGTCGATCTGCTTATCGAGGCGCGCGAGGGCGGACATCATTCGGGCAACTGGGGCGGACTGATCTCCAATCCCGGCATTCTGCTCGCCCACGCGATCGCTTCGCTCGTGGGGCCCAACGGGCAAATCCGCATTCCGGAGATGGTGCCCGCCGGTGGGATTCCCGACAGCGTGCGCGAGGCGCTTGCCGACATCGAGGTCGATGGCGGTCCTGGTGCGCCGGAGATCGAGACGTGGTGGGGCGAGCCTGGATTGACGTCCGCCGAGAAGGTCTACGGGTGGTGCAATTTCGAGGTGCTCGCGTACGAGACCGGCAATCCGAAGACGCCCGTCAATGCCATTCCGCCGCGTGCGTGGGCGCGCTGCCAGTTGCGGCATGTGGTGGGCATCGACCAGGCAGCCGTCTTGCCGGCCATCCGCCGCCACCTCGACCGGCAGGGCCTCGGCATGGTGCAAGTGCTGCCCGGCCGCGACAACGATTTCATCGCGACGCGGCTCGATCCGCGGCACCCCTGGGCGCAGTTCGCGGCGCGTTCGCTGCAGCGCTCGACCAACATGAAGCCGGCAGTGCTGCCCAATCTCGGCGGCGCGCTGCCCAACGAAGTGTTCTCGGATCTTCTCGGTCTACCGACCGTTTGGGTGCCGCACTCCTACCCCGGCTGCTCGCAGCATGCTCCTAACGAGCACGTTCCGGTGCCGCTCGTCCGGCAGGCGCTCGGCATGATGGCGGGGCTCTACTGGGATCTCGGCGAACTCGAGGGCAAGGCGCCCGTTTAAGGCAGAGGTCACCACAGCGGAGCGCGGCATGGACGAGGCGAAGCTGAACGCGTTGCGGGCGCGCTACGGTGCGGCGGCCGGTGGGGATATCGACGACCCCGGATTTCCGCAAGGCTCCGGCGCAGCAGTTCACGGACGGCGACAAGCGCAAGTGGCCGTTTGCCGGCGTCGCGACGTTTCTCGATGCGCCCTACCGGCCGGACGCTCTCGCCAACGGCTTTGTGGACCTCGATGTGGCGCTCGTGGGCGTGCCCATGGATCTCGGCGTGACGAACCGGGCGGGTGCGCGTCTCGGCCCGCGTGCCGTGCGCGCCGTGGAGCGCATCGGTCCCTACGAGCACGTGCTGCGGATGTCGCCGCTCGCCGATTGCCGCGCGGCGGACGTGGGAGATGTCCCGTTTCGCAGCCGGTTTGATCTCGCTTCCTGCCATGCGGATATCGAGGCGTTCTTCGACAGGGTCGTCGCGGCGGGCGTGATCCCACTATCTGTCGGGGGCGATCATTCGAT
>RXJK01000013.1:42134-69319 GCA_003963125.1 Hyphomicrobiales bacterium | reverse complement strand
AGCCGGCCTGTCGGGCTCGTCCATATCGATGCGCACTGCGATACCGGCGGCATCTACGAGGGCAGCAAGTTTCACCACGGTGGTCCGTTCAGGCAGGCGGTGCTTGCGGGCGTGTTGGACCCCGAGCGCACCATCCAGATCGGCATCCGCGGTGGGGCCGAATACCTGTGGGAGTTCTCCTACGCGTCGGGCATGACGGTGCTGCATGCGGAGGACGTGGCGGAGAAGGGCGTCGCGGCCGTGATCGAGGCCGCACGCAAAGTGGTCGGTGACGGGCCCACCTATGTGACGTTCGATATCGACAGCCTAGATCCGGGCTTTGCGCCCGGCACCGGCACGCCGGAAGTGGGCGGGCTCACGCCGCGGGAGGCACTAGTGCTCCTGCGTGGGTTGCGCGGCATCGATTTCGTCGGCGGCGATGTCGTGGAGGTGGCCCCGCAGTACGATGCGACGACGAACACGGCGCAGTGCGGCGCGCAGATGCTGTTCGAGCTGTTGTGTCTCGCGGCCGACCGCGTGAGCCGGCGCTGAGGACGCACGGCAGAAGGGGCGCCGCACTCATGCGGTGCGCAAGTCCTCACTGCGCAACTCCCAAAGCAGGCGGAAGTAGGCGACAGCGGATGCCGGCAGCGCCAGAGCCCCTGCAACCTGCGCTGCGGCCGTCTGCGCGACTTCGTCGGATGTCGTCTCGATCAGGAGCATCGCAGACAGCACACGACCTTCTTTCTGCTCGGCTGGCAACGGCGTCGACAGGGCAGTATCCGGCACAAGGATGCGCTGGGAAACGACGCCCGCCATTTCGCTCAGCTTTCGCATCAGGGCCGGCACGGATGACGCTGTGGCAGCGCCCAGCGTGACGAGGCCGAGCGCCGCACCGGTGCCGGCGCCCACTTCGGTCTCGACGGCGCAGACGCGGCGAGACGGCTTGCGCATGCGCTCGAAATTGGCGAGCGACCACGCGGTCTGTTTGCCGAACGCGGCAGCATAGGCGGACGAGGTGAAGACCCCGAGGCTCTCGGTCTGATACAGGGCCAGATAGCGGCCTTCGCCCTCGGCCAGCCGGATGTAGCGCCGCCCCCAGCGGAAGCCCGGGATGGCGGCCCGCTCTTCCATGTGCTCGCGGTCGTACCAGGCGTTGAAATCGGCCTCGTAGGCGGGATCGACATCGGTCCGAATGAACAGTTCGCCGCGCATGCTGGCTTCCCTTTGCGTCGAGGAGCGTCCGCTGCCGTCGCCCCCGGGGCGGAAACGGAACGAGACTTGCAGTCTTCGCTGCCCAGACGGGCAGACTTGCAGTCAGGCTGGGCACAATGCCTGCCGCGGTGTCAATGTGGGGCAGGACTGATGAAATTGGGATCGAAACACGTGCCGGGACGGAACGTCGCCAGCCTGCCGATTGTGGTCGGCCGGCCGCACTCAGCCGCCGTCGCCAACGCCGCGGGATGCCCGTCTCCGTCGGTCACCGGAAAATATCTATGAAAAACAGTCTCCTATAAAACTCGCTGCAGTCTGGATGTTGTTTTGTTACATCTGGAACAGCGGCCACGAGGCTGTGATACTAAATCTCGCCGCAGGTTGTGAGGGTGCGTACAGAGATGATCCGGAAACGCGGTGCGCGAACCGCCTTTCCAACAGTTCAGACAATGAACGCGACCAAATTCTGGCGGACACGGGAGAGCATCGATGGCGGCGTCCATGACGGAAGGTATGAGGTTCCTGCCCTACCTGAAGGCCGAGGAGGAGCGGAAGCTCACCCAGGCGGCGCCGCAGCGCCGTTATGCTGGCGATGAACTCATCCTGGAGCAGGGAACGGTGCTCAAGGCGCTGTTCCTGATCGAAGCGGGCGCCGTACGCGTCGAGCGGCACGAAGACGGCGTGATGGCGCGCCTCGCCACACTGCTGCCCGGTGAGTGCTTCGGGGAGATGTCGTTCGTCGATGGGAACCCGACCAGCGCGCGCATCGTTGCGGACGAGGCGACTGTGATCCGCATGATCACCGCCGAAGCGATTGCGGGCATCGAAAAGACCGATCCCACCTTCACCGGGCGCCTCTACCACTCCATCGCCGCCATCCTGTCCGAGCGGCTCCGGCTCACGTCCTCCCATCTCGATACGCTCATCGCGGGCGTCGACTTCTTCAGCGAGGTAAAGAGTGATCTTGAAACTGCAATTGCGAAGTTGCCTGGCCGAGACTGGCGCTCGGACCTCATCAGCGTGATGGCCCAGCGTGAAAATGGGGGCGGCTAGCCGATAGCGGAATTCCCACACAGCAGAAGTAGATCGTCGTCGGTGACAGAGGTCCGCAGGGCCAAGCGCACCGGCAGTATGGGATGCGTTCCCGCCACCGGCTGGTGGTTCTCGAGGGAGACACGAAATGACCACGCAACGCGCAACGAAGATGGTCGAAGGCCAGGCAGCTTGGCTCAACGCCGTCGAGCGCACTTCGGCCGGCCTCAAAGGGGCAGCCCGCTCGATCGCGAATTCCTTGGGGGCAACGGTGCCTCTCGAGGAGCACGAGCCGATCTATCCGCCGGCCCCTTCCTTCAGTGACTTGCACATCTACGCCTCCGTGAAGAAGGCCAACAGTGTGCGCGCCATGTTCGGGCTGAAGAACCCCTTCAACCGCGTGCATGAAGGCCGCCTCGGCGCCACGACGATGAGCGAGGGCCGGGAGTTCATCAACTTCGCGTCGTACGATTATCTCGGGCTGAACCAGGAGCCGGCCGTCGCCGAAGCTGCCAAGGCCGCCATCGATCGCTACGGCACCTCTGTCTCGGCGAGCCGTCTCGTCGCCGGCGAACGCCCCATCCACCGTGCGCTGGAGCGTGCGCTCGCGGACTTCTATGACACCGAGGATTGCATCGTCTACGTCAGCGGCCACGCGACCAATGTGTCGACAGTCGGCATCCTGATGGAGCAGGACGATCTGATCGTCTACGACGAGCTCATGCACAACAGCGGCATCGTCGGCGGCAAGCTGTCCCGTGCCACGATGAAAAGCTTCGCGCACAACAATCTCGAAGCGCTCGAGAAGGTGCTGAAGGAAAACCGCGGCAAGCACAAGAACTGCCTGATCCTGATCGAGGGCCTTTACTCGATGGACGGCGATTTCCCTGATCTGCCGCGCGTCATCGAACTCAAGAAGAAGTACGGCGCCTGGCTGATGTGCGACGAGGCGCATTCTCTTGGCGTGCTCGGCAAGACTGGGCGCGGCGTGGGCGAGCACTTCGGTGTCAACTTCCGCGACGTCGATATCTGGATGGGCACGCTCAGCAAGACGCTCGGCACGTGCGGCGGCTACATCTGCGGCAACCACGGGCTGATCGACCTGCTGCGGCACCATTCGCCGGGCTACGTCTACTCCGTCGGCCTGTCGCCGCCGCTGACCGCCGGTTCGCTCGCCGCGCTCGAACTGCTGAAGGCTGAGCCGCAGCGCGTGAAGAAGCTGCAGGAGAACGGTCAGCTCTTCCTCGAAGAGGCCCGCAAGGCCGGTCTCGACGTGTTGACGAGCGCAGGATACTCCGTGGTGCCGGTCATCGTCGGGTGTCCGGTTCGCGCGGTGCGCCTCACCGAAAGCCTCATGGAGGACGGCATCAACGCGCTGCCGATCATCTTCCCCGCCGTGCCGATGAAGGCCGCGCGCCTGCGCTTCTTCATCACCTCGCGGCATACGCCCGAGCAGATCCGGCACACGGTGAAGCTGACGGCGCAGAAGCTGACGACGATTGCCAAGAAGCAGTCGATGCTGGAGCGGGCGGCCCTCGCCGTCGCCGCGCCCCGCGACTAAGGATGGGGCTCGCGTGGCGGGTGCTGCGCGAGCCGGAACGCCGGCCTAGCCTGGATCGACGGTTTTATGCGTCCGGCCAGCAGCGCCACGCTTTCAAGGCCCGCGTCATTTCATCGAACACCGTGCGACCGCCCTCCGTGTGGGCCTCCGCCGGATAGAAGTGCGTCGCGTTCGGCATGCGGGCCCAGGTGAAATCGCTGCCGGCGTTCTCGAAGGCTTGCACGGTTCCGGGCGTCGCCTGCAGCACCTGCTCGAGATCCTTCTCGCCCGAAAGGTAGAGAAGCGGTGGAAGGCGGGCCCCCTTCTTGACGTAGTGGGCGGCGTCTTCCGTCATCAATGGACCGGAGATCGAGATCACGCCGGCGACCGGGACGCCCTTCGCGTAGGCCGAATACATGGCGCTGCGCCCGCCGGCGGAAAAGCCGCCGAGCACCACGCGCGCCGGATCGATGCCGAAGCGCGCCGCGTTCGCCATCACGAAGCGCGTGGCATTGGCGACGTCCTCGAATGCGGCTTCCATGGCGCGGGCCAATTCCAGCGGCGTGATCGGATCGAGGCCCAGCATCTGGCGCACGACGCCCGCCCTACCCAGCGGCACGCCATCCTTGCGCGTCAAAACCGGGGCCGCGACCGGCGCGGGATCGGTTTGCGTCAGGCGATAGGACACGGAGAAGCTCGGCAGCCCGAGTTCGGCGAAGCGCCGGCAGTATTCTGCCATCGCCGTGCTCGTGCCGACGCCGTCGGAGAAGCTGTCGGCCTCTTTCGAGCCGCGGTGAAAGGCGCCACCGAAGGCCAGCACCAGACAGGGCCGCGGCTTCGATGATTGGGTGGCCGGCAGATAGGCGTCGAGCATGAGGGGGGTGCTCGTCATCGGGCCCGCGCCGTTGGCGTAGCCGATCCTGCCTTCGCCGTAGACGATATCCTTGATGATCTCGATCGCCACCACACGCTCCTGATCCTGTCCGCCCTGCAGGCTAGCGCCTCGGGTCAAGATCGCAACCACCTTGGCGGCGCAGGGAGGGCACAGCTAATGTGGCCGCCGTCCTGATGAGCCGGAGCCCCACCGACATGACCCGTATCGACAATGCCCGCGTGATCCGCAGTCCGCGCGGGGCCGAGATCAGCGCCAAGAGCTGGCTCACGGAAGCGCCGATGCGGATGCTCATGAACAATCTCGATCCGGAGGTCGCGGAGAAGCCGGGCGAACTCGTCGTCTATGGCGGCATTGGCCGTGCCGCGCGGGACTGGGAGAGCTTCGATCGCATCGTCGCGACCCTGAAATCGCTCGAGGCCGACCAGACGCTGCTCGTCCAGTCCGGCAAGCCGGTCGGCGTGTTTCGCACGCATGCCGATGCGCCGCGCGTCCTGATCGCCAACTCCAACATCGTGCCGCACTGGGCGACGCTCGAGCACTTCAACGAGCTCGATCGCAAGGGTCTCATGATGTACGGCCAGATGACGGCTGGCTCGTGGATCTACATCGGCAGCCAGGGCATCGTGCAGGGCACCTACGAGACGTTCGTGGAAGTCGGGCGGCGCCACTACGGCGGATCGCTCGCGGGCAAGTGGATCTTGACGGCAGGGCTCGGCGGCATGGGCGGTGCGCAGCCGCTCGCGGCCGTGTTTGCCGGTGCCTCGATGCTGGCGGTCGAATGCCAGCCCTCGCGCATCGAGATGCGCCTCAAGACGGGCTATCTCGACGCCACCGCCAAGAGCCTCGACGAGGCGCTCGCCATGATCGAGAAGAGCTGCGCGGAGAAGAAGCCGCTCTCGGTCGGACTTCTGGGCAATGCGGCCGACGTGTTTCCCGAGCTGGTGCGCCGCGGCGTGCGGCCCGATGTGGTCACCGACCAGACCTCCGCGCACGATCCCATCAACGGCTACCTGCCCAAGGGGTGGACGCTGGCGCAGTGGGAGAGCGAACGGCAGAACCATCCCGACGACGTGAAGAAAGCCGCGAAGCGGTCCATGGCCGAGCACGTGCGTGCCATGCTCGAGTTCCACAAGCGCGGCATCCCGACGGTCGACTATGGCAACAACATCCGCCAGATGGCGCTTGAAGAGGGCGTCGGCAACGCGTTCGATTTCCCGGGCTTCGTGCCGGCCTACATCCGGCCGCTGTTCTGCCGTGGCGTCGGGCCGTTCCGCTGGGCCGCGCTTTCCGGTGATCCGGAGGACATCTGGCGCACGGATGCCAAGGTGAAGGAGCTGCTCCCGGAAAACAAGCATCTCCACAACTGGCTCGACATGGCGCGGGCGCGCATCAAGTTCCAGGGCCTGCCCGCGCGCATCTGCTGGGTCGGGCTCGGCGACCGGCATCGCCTGGGGCTCGCCTTCAACGAGATGGTGGCCAAGGGCGAACTCAAGGCGCCGATCGTGATCGGCCGTGATCATCTCGATTCCGGCTCGGTGGCGAGCCCCAACCGCGAGACGGAAGCCATGCGCGACGGTTCGGATGCCGTGTCGGACTGGCCGCTGCTCAATGCGCTGCTGAACTGCGCCTCGGGCGCGACGTGGGTTTCGATCCACCACGGTGGCGGCGTCGGCATCGGCTACTCGCAGCACGCCGGCATGGTGATCACGTGCGACGGTACGCCGGAAGCCGCGCGGCGCATCGAACGGGTGCTGTGGAACGACCCCGCCACGGGCGTGATGCGGCACGCGGATGCGGGCTACCCGGAAGCCGTCGCGTGCGCGAAAGAGTTCCAGCTCGACCTGCCGGGCATTCTCTAACGAGGTACCCTGCAGCAAGCGGGCAGGTGCAGGCGATCGCAAACACGTGTAAGGTGCGGCATCGTCCATAGACAACGACCACAAGTCGTGGATGGAGCAGCATGAGAACGATCCATGTGGCCATCGCCGCGTGGCTGCTCGCCGGTCCGGCCGTCGCGCAAGAGCGGCTGTCGTTGAGGCCTTACGGCCCGCCGGCTGATTCGAAATCGGGGCCGGCCCTGATCGACCTGTCGCGCAGCCGCGACCTCGAAAACTGGCGCGCCGTGCAGCAGGAGTTGATGCTCCGGCGCGAGGGGCAGCCGGGAACGCTCGAGGAGCACGTGGCGACGGCGGACCTGCAGCGGCTCGACACCGCCTATTCGCTGCGCTGGTTTCCGAGGGATCGCGAGCGCGCGATCTACCACGGCACCTGCATCGGCAGGACCGTCGATGGTTTCACGATCTGCGAGATCCGGCCCAACATCTATGTCGAGGCGCCACCGGGGTCAGTCGCGGAGGGCCAGAGGTTCCGCTTCGAGACGACGCGGCGGGCGGAGTTCGAGTTCTGCCCCGACGGCGTGCTGCTTGTCGGCGGCTATGTCGTGATGGAGCGCATCGACTAGCGCTCCATCCCTTGCTCGGCCGGTGGGCCCGTTACTCGCCGCCGAGGCCCAGCGCCGAAGCCATCGCCCGGAACACGCGGGTATTGTCGATGCGGCCGCGGAAAGCTTCCGAGCCCGGGCCCATCGCCGTCAGGATCACGTCGTCGGCCGCATGCACGCCCTGCGGCGCCGTGAACGGCAGGTTGCCTTGCACGCGTACCGACTGCGGCGTGCAGAAGGTCTCGTTGGCGACGGCCTGCTTGTCCTTCTCTTCGGCCGGCTTGAAGGGCCCGGACAGGAAGGGCTTGCCGCTCATGCAGTGATCGGGGAAGGCGCCGAAGACGAAGGCGAGGCGGCGGCTGACGTCGACGCTGTCGGGATAGCCCTGCGCGTCGGGCTTGGGATAGTTGGGGAACTTGGAATCGGCGTAGATGCCGAGCTTGTCGCGCAGCCGGTCGCCGGGCCGCGCATCGTCGTAGGAGCCGATGATGCCGACGGGGTGGGCGTGGTCGGCGACGACGATGACGAGCGTGTCGTTGCGGGCGGATGCGAACTTCTTGGCGGCGGCGACGGCGTTGTCGAGGAGGATCGTATCGTAGACGGCGCGCTCCCAGTCGAGCACGTGGCTGTACTTGTCGATCAGGCCGGATTCCACCATCAGGAAGAAGCCGTTTGGGTTCTTGGAGAGGATGTCGAGCGCCGTCTGCGTCTGGTCGACGAGGTCGGGCTGGTCGGGGAACTTCGGTACGGTCCCCTTCTTCAGGAACAGGCGGTCGAGCGCGCCGTCCATGTTGCCCGAGTGGAACAGGCCGAGAAGCGGCTTGTCGGAGGCTTCGGCCGCCGCCGTCTTGAGTTCGGATGCCGTCGTCGCGTAGCGGAAGCCCGCTGCCTTGAACTTCTCGACGAAGTTCTCCTCGTCCTTGCGCTTGCCGTCCTTGTCGCTTTTCGGCAGGAAGCTCGCGCGTCCGCCGCCGAGGAGCACGTCGGGCTTCGCCGCGTAGAAGGCGCGCACGATCTCGTCGTAGTCGCTGCGGCGGCGCACGTGGGCGAGCACGGACGCCGGTGTCGCGTCTTCGATCTCGGTGTTGGTGACGATGCCGAGGCCCATGCCGCCGTTGCGGCGCTTGGCCAGTTCGCCGATCGTCTCGACCTTGGGATGGGCCATGGGATCGCGGTTGGCAGCGCAGTAGACACCCATGGCGTTGACGCAGGACTTGTGGCCCGTGGTGTAGGCGCTCGCTGAATTGGCGGAGTCCGTGACGATGGCGTCCGAGCCCGAGGTGGAGACGAGCGCCATGGCGGGCATGTCGTCCATCGCCAGTTCGCCGCCGTAGCGGCCCTGTGCGATGCCCTTCGAGAGCATGCGGGCGGCCGTGCGATGCGCGACCGACATGCCGTCGCCGATGAACAGGATGACGTTGCGGGCCTTGCGACCTTCGGTGGCGAAGACTTCCCAGGTCACCGTTGCGGTCTTGTCGCCGGCCTTGGCGACGACCTCGTAGGTGCCGGGCGCGGCCAGCTTGACGTCGCGCATCCAGAACGCGGTCTGGGCGAGGCCTTCCTCGTTGGCGAGAACGGTGGGCGCCTTGCCGAACACGTCCGCGGCGGGGCGGCCATTGACGGTCACGGCGATATCCTGCGCGGACACCTCGCCGGGGAATTCGACCTTGAGGTCGAACTTGGCGCCCGCCAGGATCTCGGCACGGGTCAGCGGATAGATCGTCTGGGCCTGCGCGGCCGTCGCGCTCACTGTTGCCAGCACGGCTGCCACGAACGCACCACGCTGCCGCTTGAAGCCGAACCTGCGCATAGATCCCCCATCGTCTCTCGTGATGCCGCCGGTGATAGACCGCGGCAGCGTTAAACTTTCGTGACAGCGCCGGCCTCTCACCGCCACGGCTGCGTTGCGGCGGATCAAGGCTGCAGTCCGCCTTCCGCCCGATCTTAGGTGAGGATGCCAGGAGAGCCAAAGTGCGCGCGATGGTGCTGGAGAAGGCGGGCGAGGCGCTACGTTCCGTGGAGCGGCCCGACCCCACGCCAGAGCCTCACCAGCTTCTGATCGAGGTCTGCGCCTGCGCGGTGTGTCGGACGGACCTGCACGTGGTCGACGGCGACTTGACGCATCCCAAGCTGCCGCTGGTGCCCGGCCACGAGATCGTCGGCCGCGTGCTGGAGGTGGGACGTGGCGTGCAGGGGGATTTCGAGGTCGGGCAGCGCGTCGGCGTGCCCTGGCTCGGCTTCACGTGCGGCGTGTGCAGCTACTGCAGAAGCGGGCAAGAAAATCTTTGCGATGCCGCGCGGTTCACGGGCTATCAGATCGACGGAGGGTTCGCGACGCATACGGTCGCCGATGCGCGCTACTGCTTCGCCATCCCGGACCGCTATGACGATGTGCATGCGGCGCCCCTGCTGTGCGCGGGGCTGATCGGCTACCGGGCGCTGAAGGCCGCGGGCGAAGCGCGGAGCATCGGCATCTACGGGTTCGGCGCGGCGGCGCATATCGTTGCGCAAATCTGCCATCACCAGGGTCGGACGACCTATGCTTTCACCCGGGACGGAGATACGGCCGCGCAGGATTTCGCGCGGCAACTCGGCTGCACCTGGGCGGGGAGTTCTCTCGAGGCGCCACCTGTCCCGCTCGACGCGGGCTTGGTGTTCGCGCCCATTGGCGAACTCGTCCCGCAGGGGCTTCGGGCGCTGAGAAAAGGCGGAACGCTTGTCCTGGGCGGGATCCACATGAGCACGATCCCGGCGATGCCCTATGAGATCCTGTGGGGCGAGCGGGTGGTGCGCTCCATTGCCAATCTCACGCGGCAGGACGGGGCGGAGTTCATGGCGCTCGCCGCCCAAGTGCCACTGGAGATCCATTGCGAGCGCTTTGCCCTCGACGAGGCGAATGCGGCCCTCGATCGTTTGCGGTCAGGGCAGCTTACGGGTGCTGCCGTGCTCATCCCTTCGTAGTCATGGCCTTCGCAGTTGCGAGAAAATCTTGATCCAGGTCAACTTAGGCAACGGGTTGGGACCGCATGATGCGTCTCGTATGGTGCCTACGGGCATTCGAAACCCCTACGGCTGACGATGAACATCGAATTCAAGTCTGGGATCGCGCGCGAGCCGGAGCAGGGGCCCGGCGATAGGTCTGAACTTGGCCTACAGATCCTCGCTGTGCTCGCACCGCTTTGGGCGCGGCGGAACATCATCGTGGCCCTCGCCGTCGGATTGCTGGTGGTCGTCTACGGGCTCGTCCCGTTCGTGTTCGGTCCGGTCGTGGTGGTCGAGGCGGTGCGCCGGGCGGACTTCGTGCAGAGCGTCGTTGCGTCGGGCCGCGTCGAGGCGCCCTATCGCGTCAATATCGGCAGCCAGATCACCGGCGTTGTCGCCGAGGTGCCGGTGGAGCAGGGCCAGGAGGTCAAGGCCGGCGATCCCCTCGTCATTCTCGACGACCGCGAGGCGAAGGCCGCCGTGGTGCAAGCCGAAGGCGCGGTCGCGCAGGCGGAAGCCCGCCTCAAGCAGATCAAGGAATTGACTCTTCCCTCGGCGGAGGAGGCGCTGGCGCAGGCCAAGGCGACCGTGGAGAACGCACAGTTCGCCTACGACCGGGCCGAGAAGCTCGCACGCGATGGCGTCGGCACGCGCGTGACGCTGGAAGAGGCCACGAAGGCGATCGACATCGCGCGCGCACAATTGCGCAGCGCGCAGCTGCAGGTCTATACGAACCGCGAGGGAGGGAGCGACTACGTCCTCGCCGACACGCAGCTCAGACAGGCGCGCGCGTCCCTGGAAACGGCGCGATCGCGCCTCAGCTACACGGTGATCAAGGCGCCGCGCGACGGCGTGCTGATCCTGCGCGACGTCGAGCGCGGCAACATCGTGCAGCCCTCCAACGTGCTGATGAAGCTGTCGCCGTTCGGCAAGACCCAGCTCGTCGTGCTGATCGATGAGAAGAACCTGGGCTTCGTGGCGCTCGGCCAGAAGGCACTGGCGTCCGCGGATGCCTTCCCGAAGGAGACGTTTCCGGCGCAGGTTTCGCTGATCAATCCGGGCGTCGATCTGCAGCGCGCTTCAGTCGAAGTGAAGCTGACCGTCGCCGAGCCGCCCGCGTACCTGCGCCAGGACATGACGGTCTCGGTCGACATCGAAACCACGCGGCATCCCAAGGCGCTGATCATTTCAGCGGCCAACCTGCGCGGGCTTTCCACCGTGAAGCCCTACGTTCTCAAAGTGAAGGGCCTGAAGGCGGTGCGGCAGCCCGTGAAAGTCGGGCTCGTCAGCGGCGGCAAGGCCGAGATCCTGGACGGGCTCGCCGAGGGCGATCTTGTCGTCCCGGCGGCTGCGACCGTGACAGAAGGCAAACACCTGCGTGCGCGGCAGGAGGCTGCCGCCAAGCCATGAACAAACTCGTCCCGTTCGAGTGGATCACCGCGCTTCGCTTCCTCAAGGAAGGCCGGATGCAGACGATCTTCATCGTCGTCGCGGTGGCCATCGGCGTGGCCGTGATCGTGTTCATGTCGGCGCTGCTCGCGAGCCTGCAGGCCAACTTCCTGAAGCGGGTCCTCACGTCCCAGCCGCATATCCAGCTCATCCCGCCGGACGAGGTCGCACGCGTGCTGCGCAAGCCGCAGGAGGGCGAGGTGGCCGTGGCGATCGTGCAGCGTCCCGTGCAGCGCATCCGCTCCATCGATCAGTGGCAAAAGGTGCGGAGCGAACTGACGCGCTGGAGCGAGATCACGAACGTGTCGCCCAGCATGAGCGGATCGGCGCTGGGCGTGCGTGGCGCCGCGAGCCGGTCCATCGTCGTCACCGGCATCGACCCGAACGTCTATTTCAATGTCGTGCGCATTCCGGATTATCTCGTCGCGGGGCAGGTGCGGGTGCTGACGGACGACATTCTGGTGGGGACCGAGCTTGCCAAGGATCTCGGCGTCAATGTCGGCGAGAAGATTATCGTGTCGTCGGCGACGGGCGCCTCGCGGGTGCTCACGGTGTCCGGCATCTTCGATCTCGGCAACAAGAGCGCGAACCAGCGCTCGACCTTCGTCGCACTGCGCACCGCACAGGCGCTGTTCGGGCTCGTCGGCGGCGTCACGAGCATCGACCTCACGGTGACCGATCCTTACGAGGCGGAGACCATCGCACAGCGCGTGCAGGCCGTGACGGGTGTCGAGGCCGACAGCTGGATCAAGACCAACGCGCAGTTCTTTACGGCTGTCAGCGCGCAGCAGACGTCGAACACGCTGATCCGGGTGTTCGTGGGGCTGTCGGTGGCGTTCGGCATCGCCAGCGTGCTCGTGGTTTCTGTGATTCAGCGCTCCAAGGACATCGGCATTCTGCGGGCGATGGGCACCTCAAAAGAACAAATCCTGCGGGTGTTGCTGATCCAGGGTGGGTTGCTCGGCTTTCTCGGCTCGTTGTTCGGTGCGGTGATCGGCGGCGGCGGGCTGTTCTTCTGGCACGGCTACATGCGCCAGGCGGACGGCAGCGAGCTTTTCCCGCTGGTGCTCGAGCCGTCGCTGTTCGCCGTCGCGGTGCTGCTGGCGGCGGTGACCGGCGTGGCAGCGGCGGCCGTTCCTGCGCTACGCGCTGCGCGTCTCGATCCGGTGGTGGCGATCCGTGGCTGAGACAAACGAAGTCCTGCGGCTGGAAAAGGTGTCGAAACGCTACAACGTCGGCACGCCGGTGGAGGTCGAGGTCCTGCACGACATCGATCTCAGCGTGCAACGCGGGGAATTCGTGGCGGTCATCGGGCCGTCTGGCTCGGGCAAGAGCACACTTCTCAACATCATCGGGCTGCTCGACCGCCCCACGCGAGGCAAACTTTACGTTGAGGGGCACGAGACCAGCCGGCTCGGCGACGATGCCATCACGCGGCTGAGGGGGCACAGCATCGGCTTCGTGTTCCAGTATCACTACCTGATCTCGGCGTTCACGGCGCTCGAGAACGTGATGATGCCGCTCCTAGCGGAGCGCGGATTTCCCAACGATACGATGCGCGCGCGGGCGCACACGCTGCTCGATCAGCTTGGCCTCGCGAGGTGGGAGAACAACCTCGCCAACAACATGTCGGGCGGCCAGCAGCAGCGGGTGGCCATCGCGCGTGCGCTCGCAATGAACCCTGCGATCATCCTGGCGGACGAGCCGACGGGTAATCTCGATACCAAGTCGGCGGATCAGGTGTTCGAGATGATGCGTGAAGTGAACCGGAGGAACGGCACCACCTTCCTGCTCGTCACGCACAATCTCGATATTGCGCAGCGCTGCGACCGCGTGGTCGAGGTGATCGACGGCCGAGTGCGGGAGGGAAAGGTTGCCGCTTGAGGGAGGCAACGCGAGCAGGCGCTGCCAATCGCGCTACAGCACGCCTTCCTCGGCATCCTCCACCGAGATGCCGAGCTTCTCCAGCCCTTCTTCGAGATAGTCGGCGAGGAGCGGCATGCCGAGGAGATAGGCGGACGTCGCGTTGACGCGCTCGTTGCGGGCGGTTTCGACAGCCTCGGAAAACTCGTCGGCGGTGAAGGTGCCACGACCGACCCATGCGAGCGCGACGAGGTTCACCTGCTCGTCCTCGTTCAAGGTATCGATGAAGCCTGCAAGCTCCGCGAAGCCCGGGTCGTTGGCGAGATCCTCCAGTATGGCCTCGGGCTCGTCCTCGGCGTCTTCCCTGCTGTCGTCCCAGGAGGCGACCTTGGAGTCGAAGGCGCGCGCCCGGACGATGACGTGGGCGACTTTTTCCGGTGCGATCTCGAGCATGGCTGCGCTCTCTCCTAGGGTCTTCGATGTCGGAACATGGGCTTGCGACCCCGTCGCGACTTTGATCTGAAGCAAAAAGGCAGTGCTGCCACGCGCCAGCGCCGGATTGACCGTGGTCAAGGCGTACGTTCACCAATGGTCGATGCTTTCCGAAATCCCCACGAAATCGGAGCAGGCCATGTTCAAACATATTCTACTGGCGACGGATGGCTCGAGCGCGAGCGAGAAGGCCGTGGCTCAGGCGCTGGAACTGGCGAAATCGCTCAACGCCAAGGTTCTCGGGGTGACATCGACGGAGCTGTGGTCGGCACTGGATGTATCGGGTCCCGACGGACGCGAGCGGATCACGAAATACGAGGCGGCGGCCAAGAAGTCCGCGGACAAGATCCTCTCGAACTTGAGCGCTGCCGCGGAGCGCGCCGGTGTTGCCTGCGTCACGCTGCATGTGCCGGATGCCAGCCCTGCCGTTGCCATCGTCGAGACGGCAAAGCGGGAGGGCTGCGACCTGATCGTCATGGGATCGCACGGACGCCGCGGGATCGATCGGCTGCTGCTCGGAAGCCAGGCGCAGCGCGTCGTCACCAATGCGGCCTGCCCGGTGCTCGTCTGCCGCTGACGCGGCGCGGCCTTAGAACCGAAAGGAGATCGACCATGAAACCGATCCGCACGTGGGTCCTGATCGCCGATGGTGCCAGGGCCAGGGTTCTGGAGAACCAGGGCCCCGGCCGCGGACTGCACGCCGTGCCGGACATGACGTTCGCGGCGGAGCATGCAGCCACGCACGACCTCGTCGACGATCGCGAAGGGCGCACGTTCTCGTCCACCTCCGCAAGCCGCTCGGCCATCGATGCGCGGAAGGATCCGCATCGCGTCCTCAAGAAGGATTTCGCGAAAGCACTCGCGGACGTCCTTTCGGAGGCCGAGGCGCAGAAGGCATTCGACCGTCTCGTGCTCGTCGCGCCTCCCGTGACGCTCGGCGATCTGCGGCACGCCCTCACCGATCACGTGAAGGCGAAATTGGCGGGCGAACTGGCGCAGGATCTCACCAAGATGCCGAATGCGGACGTGCCGCGACATCTCGAAAGCGTCGTGGCCCTCTAGCAGCGGGTGCTGAACTCAAACGCGTGACGGAGAAGCCCATGTATTCGACCATTCTCGTGCATTGCAATGACCGGCGCAGGATCAAGCACGTGCTCGCGCCTGCGCTCTCCATCGCGGAGCGGTTCGAGAGCCATTTGCTGGCATTATCTGTCGTGCCGCCGGTCGCGATCATCTCGGGCGGAGCCGACATGACGCCGATCGTGGAGGACTCGCACTGTGTCGAGTATCGCGAGCAGAACGCCGAGATGCGTGCGGCTTTCGAGGCGGCCGTCGTGTCACGCGCGATCAAGCCCGAGTGGCGCGATGCAGACGCGGGCGCCTTTCCCGTCGCAGACACCGTTCTGCCGGTGGCGCGCAGTGCGGATCTGGTCGTTGCCAGCCAGACGGATGAGACCTGGTACAACTCGGAACGGCTCGATATCGTCGAGGCGCTGGTGCTCGAAAGCGGCCGGCCTGTTCTTGTCGTGCCGAACGCGCCGCCGCGCTCTGTCGTCGGCCGGAGGGTCCTGGTCGCGTGGAACGGGCGGCGTGAAGCGGCGCGTGCCGTGTTCGATGCCATGCCGCTCCTGCAGCGCGCCGACACCGTTAAAGTGGTGTGGGGCCGTGCGAGCGGCGAAGGCGAGGAAGCCAAGGAGATCCCGGTCGCAGATATCTGCGCCACGCTCGCCCGGCATGGCGTGAAATGCGAAGGCGCCGACGAGATTACGCATGGCGCCGGCATCGGCGAAAGCCTGCTGGGCGCCGCCGCGGACTACGAGGCGGACCTTCTCGTCATGGGCTGCTATGGTCACTCCCGCCTGCGGGAGTTCGTGTTCGGCGGTGCTTCGCGCCACGTGCTCGGAAAAATGCAGATCCCGGTGCTGATGTCGCACTGAGATCGGTATCAGTCTTTGACGACGATGGGTTCGAGGCCGTGCGTCTGCGCCGCCTTGAGCAACCGGCCATCGCTCTTGATGCGCGCAACGAAGGCGTTGACCGTATCGAGCCAGGCGCCCTCGCCCTTGCGCACGGCGTAGCCGTAGTTGGTCTCGGCGACTGGCTTGGGTGGGGCGACGACGGCGGCCCAATCGTGCTGGAAGCGCATGCGCTGGGCGTAGGGGTAGTCCGTCATGAAGGCGTCGGCGCGGCCCGCAAGAAGCTCCTCCTCGCGTGTCGAGGGGGGCGTGACGACGTTGAGCTGCGCCGCTTTCAGGTTGGCGCGCATGTAAGGCTCCATTACGGTCCCGAGCTGCACGGCGATGACGTTGCCGGGCTTGTCGAGGTCATCCCAGGTCTTGATGGTCGCGCTGGTGCGCGTCGTGATGGCATACATCCCGGAGCGCAGGTGCGGCGCACTCATGTCGACACGCTGGCGGCGCGCAGGCGTATCGCCGATCGCGAACATGGCGATGTCGCAGCGGTCCTGCTCGAGATCGTCCATGAAGGCGCCGAAGGACGTTTCCACGAACTTCGCCTTGATGCCGAGGTCGGATGCGAAAGCCTGCGCGAGATCGATGTCGATGCCCTGCAACTCGCCGTTGCGCGGGTTGCGGAAGCTGATGGCGTAGTAGCCGGGCCACGTGCACACGCGCAGTTCGCCGGCGGCCTTGATGCGTTCGATGCGCGGCGGCGGATCGAGTGCGTAGGCAGGAGAGATGGCTGCAGCAACAAAACAGATCGCAGCCATAATTGCCGATGCCCGGCCTGACCGGTTCTGGGTCTGACGCGCCTGCATGTGTTCCCCCATTCAATGTTCATTAGCCCGCACGGGATAGGCTAGCCCCGGCTGAGTTAAGAACGTCTGCAAACGGACTGAATGCATACGTTCGAGGTGCCGCAAAGGTAAACAGAGTGTTGAAAGACGGGCCGGCAGCACAAGCGCCACCGGGCGACGGCAGCGTCGCGCCGGCGCGGCGCATGGCCGTCTGGTCGCTCGGGCTGATCGCGGCGATCGTGATCCTGCTGCAGGCCTATCTCGTCTACGAGAGTTACCGGTCAAATCTCGCCGAACATGAGCAGCTCACGGCGACGCTCGCCAACGTCGTCACCGAACAGACCCAGCGCAGCCTGCAAAGCGTGCTGCTGGTGCTCGAGGCGACGGACAGCGAGATGGGCTTTGCGAAGCTCAACATCAACCATCAGTCGAGCCGCCTGCGCCTGCGCAGCGTGCCGGAGGTGCGCGGTATCTATCTCGTCGGGGCGGACGGGCGCGTGCGCGACAGCACGCTGTCTGGGGCCGACCTCGGCTTCGATGTGAGCCAGCACGACTACGTGCGGCAGTTGAGCGCGCAAGGTCATGCGAACGTGGCTATCGGCGCGCCGATCCTGAGGCGCAGCCTGAGCGCGCCCGAGGCGCCCGCGCACGCGTTCGTCCCCTTCGCGCTACGTCTCGCCAACGACAACGGCCTGCTCGTGGCCGCCGTCAATGTCTCGTTCTTCGACCTGCAGTTCCGCCCGCTGCTCGACAGCAATGCAGCCGGCGTCGTGATCACGCGCTTCGATGGTACGGTCCTCGCCGATGCGACCCGGTCGTGGGCGCCGGGGACGATCGTCAAGACCGGCAACCCGATCTTCGAGGACTACCTGCCGGGCATCGAGAGCCGCACGTTCGCCGGCCCGCCGATCCTGGGTAAAAGTGCGCAGGTCGTGAGCTTCCGCGTCACCCGCGACTTTCCCGTGGTCGTGTCGGTGGCGATCGACCGCAAGAGCATCTGGGGGGCCTGGATCGCGGCGACGCTGCCCACGTTCTTCGCGACGCCCGTCGCCATCGGCCTCGTGCTCGTGGCGCTGGCGCAACTCGCCTACCAGTTGCGCGTCGTTGCGCGGCAGGAGCATTCGTTGCGCATATCGCGCGACGCCGCGGAAGCTGCCAACCGCGCGAAGTCGCAGTTCCTCGCCGTGATGAGCCACGAAATCCGAACGCCGATGAATGCGGTGCTGGGTCTTGCAGGTTCGCTGATGGAAGAGAGGCTGACGGCGGACCAGCACGCTTCGGTGAAGGCAATCCATGAGGCCGGTGACGCGCTTCTCGTCATTCTCAACGACATCCTCGATTACACGCGCTTCGAATGGGGCAGGTTCGAGCTGGAGAGTGCGGCTTTCGATCCGAAGGCCCTGGTCGAGCAGTGCGTCGCGATCATCGGGGGCCGGGCGGCGGCGAAGAACGTCGCGCTCGAGATGATGGCGGACGAGGAGATGCCGCTGGTGATGGGCGACCAGGGGCGCCTCAAGCAGGTGATCCTGAACGTGCTTTCCAACGCCATCAAGTTCACGGTGGCTGGCAAGGTTTGCATCAGCCTGCATCATAGCCGGCCGGAGAACGGCGAGGTGCATCTGGAATGGACGGTGCGGGATACGGGCATCGGTATCCCGGAGGATCGTATCGGATCGCTGTTCGGCGAGTTCGTGCAGGTCGACGCGAGCATCAACCGGCGGTTCGGCGGCTCCGGTCTCGGCCTTGCCATCTGCAAGCGCATCCTCAATCGCATGGGCGGCACTATCGGCGTGTCCTCGAAGCTCGGGCGCGGCACGACGGTCTCTTTCTCGGTGACATTGCCGGAGGCGAACGCGGGTGCGGCGCAGCAGAAGGCAGAAGACTCCTCGGAGGCGCTGGCCGCGCAGATCCGGCGCCTCGGGCGGCCGTTGCGTCTCCTCGTCGTCGACGACAATGCCACCAACCACGTCGTCGCGGCGAACATGCTGCGTGGCTTCGCGGTCGAGGTCAGCCGGGCGAACGATGGTACGGAGGCGGTCGCGCTGGCGGCCGAGACGGCGTTCGACGTGATCCTCATGGACATGCGCATGCCGCAGATGGACGGCATCGCGGCGACGCGCGCAATCCGATCGGGGGATGGGCCCAACGCCGGCACGCGCATCATCGCCTTCACGGCGAACGCCTTCCCGGAGGATGCGGCGCAGTGCCGGGAGGCCGGCATGGAGGATCTCGTTGCCAAGCCCGTCCGCAAGCCGCTGCTGCTCGCGGCGCTGGTGCGCGCGCTCGAAGGTCGACGCGAAGCCGGACTTTCCAAGCCGGCAGAGTTGAAGGCCGCCGCCGCGCCTCCGCTCGCCGAGGCCGATTTCGATGTTTCGGTCTACGCAATGCTGGCGCAGGAGATCGGACCGGAGGCGATGGCCGAAAGCATGGAGATTTTCGTCTCCGAGATGGACGCGCGCCTGCAGCGCATGCTGACGCTCGATCCCGAGGCCGACCGCGAGGCGGTCACTCGGGAGGCGCACACGGTGAAGGGCGACGCGCGCAGCTTCGGTTTCATCAGGCTGTCGGGCCTCGCTGCGGCGCTCGAAAAGGAGGCCAAGGCCGGTGCGCCTGTCGCCTACGGCACGTCGGTCGAGGGGCTCATTCAAGCCTGGGAAGCCGGCAAGCCGCTCGTGCCGGCCGATCCGGCGCAGGTCGCGGCCTGAGCCAAAGTCACATGCGAGACTGCCAGGGCCGCCTGCCTAAGCTCGGCTTTACCCTTTATGCAGCCTCGGCCCGTCACGTCAGGGAATGATTTGACCACCAATCTTCATTTCTCATACTCTCAACCGCCCTCAGCCAGTGGTGATCGCAATGGATCGTTTCCTGACTTTTCTCGACCCCGGTGAGGAGAGCGCGCTGCTCGCCAGCGCGGCCGCGCAAGTGTTCGATACGGGTGACGTGGTGCTCGCCCAGAATGCGGTGCAGCAGGCGATCTACGTGATCGACCGCGGCTCCGTGGCAATCGAGCGCGAGAACGGCATGCAGTACGTCGAACTCGCCATCCTGGCGCCGGGGGAGTTCTTCGGCGAGATCTCGTTCGTGGACGGGGCGCCCACGAGTGCCCGCGTCGTGGCCCGCGAGCCGACCTCCGTCAGGGTGCTGACGCCGGACCTCATCGCCAATCTCGACCAGCCCGATCCGACCTTCGGCCACCGGTTCTACAAGTCGCTGGCCGCAATCCTCGCCGATCGCCTGCGCAGGACTTCGCTCCACGTCTGGTGACGGGCTGGAAGTCTCGCCTCAGTCGATGAGGCGGCCGTCGGCGTCGAAGAAGGGGAATGGCCCGGGCCAGCCGCCAATGACGGCGACGTGGGACACGAGGCGATTGCCATCCCATTTGTGCAGCATGTAGCCCGGCGGTTCCATGCGGAATGCGCTCGGCCCGTCGGGCGTCAGATCGAGCGCGACCTGATGCGCGACGCTCGGGCTGATCATGGCGAGACGCCCGCCGACCAGCGCATTGATCGAGCGGTGGACGTGGCCGCAGAGGATCGCCTGGATTTGCCGATGGCGCGCCACAATCGCCGCGAATTCGTCGCGACCTTCGAGACCGATCGCGTCCATGTGCGCGATGCCTGTGGCGAAGGGCGGATGGTGCATCAAGACGAGGGTCGGCACGTCGCGGTTGGCGGCGAGTGTCTGCTCCAGCCAGCTCAGACGCTCTGCGCATACCTTGCCTCCGCCCTGTCCCGGCACCACGGTGTCGAGCCCGACGATGGCGAGGGGGCCGCGCCGGATGCAGAAGTTGAGGAAGCCTGACGTCGGCAGGTAGCCGCCGTCGGCAAAGGCCTGGGCGAGGGCGCCGCGTTCGTCGTGATTGCCGGGAATGACGATCAACTCGACCTGCAGCGGCGCGAGAATCTCGCGGATGTAGGCGTATTCCTGCGGCGTTCCGAAGTCGACGAGGTCGCCCGTGTGCACGATCAGGTCCGGCTGCGTCGGCAAGGCGACGAGGTGCTCGATCGCGGTACGCAGCATGCCGGCCGTGTCGACCATCTTGTAGGCGAGCTTGCCCGGCATCTTGATGTGCGTGTCGGTGATCTGCGCAATGAGCACGCGCCGCTCCTTCAATGATCGATCGCGACGAAGCTGCGCGGATCGACGCTCAGGCCGATGCGATCGCCGCGCGACAGCTTGCGGCGGTTGCTGGCCTCTATGACGATCGGCTGGGCGTCGCCAACGTCGACGAACAGGCGGACACGATCGCCCAGAAAGAAAAGCGAGGCGATGGTGCCGTTGAGATGCCCATCGGAGACGGCGATGGAGACATCCTCTGGGCGGAACATGACCCGCGTGGCGCCAGCCGGGGCCTCGGGCCAGGGCATGCGGCCGCCGGCCGTGACGAATATGCCGCCTTCGACACGGCCGCTCAGCTTGTTCATGGTGCCGACGAACTCGGCCACGAACGCGTTGGCGGGTTGCTGATAGATGTCGCGCGGCGTGCCGATCTGGGCCACGCGGCCCTGCTGCATGACGACGATGCGGTCGCCCAGCGCCATGGCCTCCGCTTGGTCGTGGGTGACGTAGATGGTCGTGATATTGAGGCTGCGCAGCAGGTCGTCGATCTCGACGCGCAGGTCTTCGCGCAGGCGGGCGTCGAGCGCCGTCAGCGGCTCATCGAGAAGCAGGGCGCGCGGGCGAACGGCGAGGGCGCGCGCGAGCGCCACGCGCTGGCGCTGGCCGCCCGAGAGCTGGTCGATGGCGCGATCGGCGAGCCTTTCGATGCGCATCAGGGCCAGCATCTCGGTGACACGCTTGGCTAGGTCGGCCTTGCTCCAGCCCTTGATGCGCAGGCCATAGCCGATGTTGCCGGCAACGGTCATGTTGGGGAACAGGGCATAGGACTGGAAGACCATTCCGACGTTTCGCTTCTCGATTGCGAGGTTCGTCACGTCCTCGCCGTCGAAGAGCACACGGCCACCGGCATCTGGTTGTTCCAGTCCAGCAATGATGCGCAGCGTCGTGGTCTTGCCGCAGCCCGAGGGCCCGAGGAAGACGATTGTCTCGCCGCCGTTGATCGCGAGGTCGACGGGTTCGAGGGCGCGCGTGCCGTCAGCGAAGGTCTTGGCGCACTTTTCGAGCACGATCGACAGTGGCTTCTCGCGCGCGTCCGAAGTCTGGCTCATGGCGTTTCGTCCTCCCGGCGCACGGGCCGTGGCTTGCGCGGGGTTGCGATCGCCTGCATGGCGAGAAGCAGCGGCACGATCATGATGAAAAAGACCAAGGTGTAGGCGCTGCCGATCTCGAGGCGCAGGGACGCGTAGGCGTCAGCGAGGCCAACTGGCAAGGTCTTGTTGAGCGGCGTGTGCAGCAGCCACGTCATGTTGAATTCGCCGACGGAGAGCGTCAGCACCATCAGGGAGCCGGCGACGATGCCGCTGCGGCAGTTGGGCAGGACGATGTGGAAGAAGCGCTGCCGGAAGCCCGCGCCGAGCGAGGCCGCGCCCTCTTCCAGGGTCTTGAGATCGATCGCGCTCATCACGGCCAGTACGGAGCGCACCATGAAGGGCAGCGTGAACAGCACGTGGCCGACGAGGATGAAGGTCCAGGAGGTGCGGAAGCCGCGTAGCGCGCCGTAGGTCACGATGAGAGCCAGCGCGGTGGCGAGACCCGGCACGGCCACCGGCATGACGAGGAGTTCCTCGACGGCGCGGGTGAACATGTTCTGGCGCTTGGCCAGGACATAGGCCGCTGGCACGCCAATGACGAGGGTGCACGCGAGGCACGCGACGGCGAGGCCGAGGGAGAGGAACATCGTGTCGCGGTAGTTGTCCCACACGTTGGCGACCCATTTCAGGGTGAGGCCGCTGCCGATGCCGACGAGGTAGTTCTCCGTCAGTCCGGCCAGCATGGACAGCAGCACGGGCACGATGAGGAAGGCGCACACGATGAGCGTGAAGGCCAGCTGCAGGAAGAAGGAGGCGCCGCGTGTCTTCATGGCTCAGCCCGCCGCCGCAACGGTCGAACCCGCCGCTGTCCGCGCGACGGCGAGAGCAGCCCACGTCACGAGGCCCAGCACGAGGGATAACGCGGCCGCGACGGCGATGTTCGCCTGCAGCGTGAACTCGGTGTAGATCACCATCGGCAGCACATCAATGCGCGTGGCCAGCGTGAAGGCGGTGCCGAAGGCGCCCATCGCGGTCGCAAAGCAGATCGCACCGGCGGAAATGAAGGCGGGCTTCAGGCCCGGAAGGATCACGTCGAGGACGACGCGCAACGTCGAGGCGCCGAGGGAGCGGGCGGCCTCTTCGAGCTTCGGATCGAGTTTTTCCGCGGTCGCCATCACCGTGAGAATGGTGCGCGGGATAGAGAAATAGACGTAGCCCATGAGAAGGCCGGCCATCGAGTAGGCGAACACGACCTTCTCGCCCGTGAGCGCCTGTGAAATGGTGCCGATCAGGCCCTGCCGGCCGGCGAGGATGATCACCATGAATCCCACGACCACGCCGGGGAAGGCGAGGGGAAGGGTCAGCATCGCCACGAGTGCTGAGCGGCCGGGGAACACGTTGCGCTGCAGGAACACGCCGGCGAAGCCGCTGATCACGAGCGTGAGGAAGGTCGTTGCTGCCGAGATGCCGAGCGTTGCGATGAGCGCGCGCAGGTAATTCGCGTCGGTGACGATGGCCGAATAGGCGGCCGCACCGTCCTTGCCGCTGGCGCCGACCAGGGCCAGATGCACGACCGGCAGCAGGAAAAATGCCGTGAAGAAGGCCGCGGCCGGGAGCATCAGGAGGAAGAGGAGCGAGGTGTCCCGACGCATCCGCGTTACCGAGCAACAAAAGGGGCAGGCTTTGCCGTCGCTCTTCCCACAGGCGGGCGGCAAGGGTCAAATCGAACCTGCGTGCTGCCAGACCCGATGCCACCACAATCAGCCGTGATGCGCCTTTGCGGCAACGCTCCGCAAACAACAACGGCGGACCGGCTCGGGGCCATGTCCGCCGCTGCGTGACAAGACGGCAAGTTCAGTTCACTTCGTTCTTGTAGCGCTCGATGATCGCCTTCTGAGCCGGGGCGAGCTTCTTCAGGTCGACGGCCTTGGCGCGCGCGTAGTCGGCATCGGGCAGGAACTTCGCCTTGGCTTCGGACGAAAGCTTGTCGGCAAACACCGGGCGCAGGAAGGCGTTGCCCCACATCACCTGGCTGTCATCCGAAAGCACGAAGTCAAGCACCTTCTTGCCGTTGTCCGCGTTCGGGCTGTTCTTGACGAGGCCCATCACGTACGGGAACACGAGCGAACCCTCCTTCGGGATCACGAAGCGGACGGGCGCCTTGTCGACGTACTGGGCGCGATAGGCGTTGAAGTCGTAGTCGAGCAGGATCGGGATCTCACCGGAGACGACGCGGGCGTAGGACGTCTGCTTCGGCACGATCGGCTGGTTCTTGGCGAGATCCTTGAAATACTTGATGGCCGGATCGAGGTTCTCGTAGCTGCCGCCAAGGGCGAGGTTGATCGCCATCACGCCGAGCTGGCCGACGGCCGCGGACGTCGGATCGAGATAGCCGACGAGGCCCTTGTACTCGGGCTTGAGGAGGTCCGCCCAGCTTTCCGGAACCGGCACCTTGCCGAGCGCCTGCGTGTTCACGAACAGGCCGAGCGTGCCCGAGTGAATGGTAAACCAGTTGCCTTCGGGGTCCTTGAGGTCCGCAGGGATCTTGTCCCAGCCTGCGGGCTTGTACGGCGTCAGCACGCCCGCATCCTTGGCGGGATCAGCAGCGATGCCGCCGAGGTAGGTGACGTCGGCGACGGGATTGGCTTTTTCCGCGATGAGCGCGGCGATGGCCTGACCGGAGTTCTTGTTGTCGGGCGGCACTTCGATGCCGAGCTTCGACTTGATGGCCTTGAGCTGCGAGCCCCAGTCGGCCCACTCCGGCGGGCAGTTGTAGCAGATCGCGCGTTGCTGGGCTGCGGCGGGGCTGGCCATCGAAAACGCCGCGGTCACTGCGCCGGCTGCCAGTGCCACCGACAAGAGAATTCGTCTCACCATTTGCGCCATCCTGGTTTTTCTCGGGGGCCTCGTTCGCGGCACGGGGTCGTCCCACGCGCGGCCGCCGCAGCTATCACACTCCGTACGACAGCCTTGTGACTGCCGGCCTGCGCGTCCGGGTCCGCGCCGTGGCCCCAGGGCATGTCTAGGATCTTCCGGGTGCTGCGCACAGAGTGGCGGGGCGCACTTGGCCCTTTCCTCGGCAAGCCGGGGCTTTATCCGAAGGTGTCAATAGAACTCATGATTGCGGCAAAAGCCACTGAAACTGTGTGTTTTTTCATGTTACTCCAGGAACAGCGCAGCCTCCCCCGCGCGACTAGTCTCGGCCTTGCTGGATGTTTGACCCGGTACATGGCCATGACGAAGACCCTCAACTCAGCGAACGACAACGGCCTCGCGGCCAAGCCCGCGGCGAAGGATCAGTCCTATTTCGTAAAAGGCGGCGCGGTCGGCGTGCTGCTGATCCACGGCCTGTGCGGCACGCCAAGCGAAATGCGCTACGTCGCCAATGGGCTCGCGCAGCAGGGCTACACCGTGTCGTGCCCGCAGCTTGCGGGCCACTGCGGCACGGCCGAAGAGATGAAGGCCGCCACGTGGGAGGACTGGTATTGCAGCGCGGAAGCCGCGCTCGCCGATCTGCGCGAGCGCTGCGACACGGTGATCGTCGGCGGTCTCTCGACCGGCGCCTTGCTCAGCTTGCTGCTCGCGGCCCGCAATCCAGATCAGGTGCAGGGCCTGACGCTGCTCGCCCCCACGCTCTGGGTCAACGGCTGGAACATTCCCTGGTACATGCGCCTCTTCAAGTTGATCCCCTCGCGGCGCCTCGCCAACCTGATCAATCTGCCTGACCGCTTCCCGCACGGCATCAAATGCGAGCGCGTGCGCAAGTTCTTTGCCGATGCGCTATTCGGCGGCGACCAGGCGGGCGCGGGCCTGCCGCATACGCCCGGCGGCGCGGCGCTCGAGCACCGCAGGCTCGGCAAATTCGTCAAGGCGCGGCTCGGTGAGATCGCGCAGCCGACCTTGATCCTGCACCCGCGCGAAGACGATCTCGCCGACATCAACAACAGCTGGTACCTGCAGCGCGCCATGAAGGGCATCGTCGAACTCGTGGCGCTCAACGACAGCTACCACAACGTCACGCTCGACAAGCAGCGCCAACTCGTCGTCGACCGCGTGAAGGCCTTCATCGCCGGAGTGACGGGAGCCTGCGCGCTTGACCAATCGCGGATGCCCGGCCGTAGCGGCCTGCGCAGCGCCGTTGCCTGATGGGATCGTTCTTCCGCGAGCATGCTATGAAGCACGAACGCACCGGCATCTTCAAAGCCAGGACCATGGACGGCGGCGATCAAGCCCGCAGCGGCATTCTAGCCGACTGCTTCTGGCACGCCGGGCCGCTTGTGCGCCCGCGTGTGGCGCGGCTCGAGGGCACGATCAATTGCGATGTCGCGATCATCGGCGGCGGATACACGGGATTGTCCACCGCCTATCACCTGCGCCGCGCCGACCCCGGACTGAAAGTCGCCGTGCTGGAGGCCGAGCGCATCGGCTTCGGCGCCAGCGGCCGTAACGCTGGCTTCGTCATGACGCTTTTCGGCGCCTCGGTGCCGATGATGAAGATGCTGCATGGTGCCGCCCGGGTGCGAGAGGCGCACGACTTCATGGTGCGCGCGGTATCAGGAATCGAAGAGACGATCCGCGCGAACGGGATCGACTGCGACTATCGCCGCAACGGCTTCCTGAAGGTGGCGACGTCACCGGACTACGTGACGCGCATCCGCGAAGAGGTCGAGCTGATGCAGTCGCTCGGCATTTCCGGCATCAGGTGGCTGGACAAGCGGGAGGTTGCGGCGCGCGTCTCGGGTTCGGGATTTCTCGGAGCGTGGTGCGAGCCGCACAGCGGCAGCCTCAATCCGGTCAAGTGGTTGTTCGGCCTTGCCGCCGCGGCGCAGGCGCATGAGGCGGAGATCTACGAGGGCGCGCGCGTCGGCAAGATTTCCCGCACGCGGACGGGCTACGACCTCAGTACGGGAATGGGGCGCGTCACGGCGCGCAAGATCGTCTACGCGACGAACGGCTACTCGCATCTCGTTCCTGGTATGCGCACGAAGCAGTTCCCCGCCTTCACGTACGTAATCGTCACGGAGCCGCTGACGGATAGGCAGGTGGATTCGCTGGGCTGGCCGGGCCGCGAAGGCGTGGAGGATGGCCTCAACTTCATGCACTACTACCGCCTCACGCCGGACAACCGGCTGATCGTGGGCGGCGGACCGGGCCTCGTGCCGTTCGGAAAGGGCATGCAGCACGATGCCTATCCGAAGGCCTGGGACCACCTCGAAGCCTTCATCGCGCGGACGTTTCCGCAGCTCGGGCCCGTCGCGATCGCCCATCGCTGGGGCGGCGCGTTTTCCATGACGGCGGACTTCACGCCCAACATCGGGACGCTGCGCAAGGGGCGCGCCTACTTTTCCGTCGGCTGCACGGGGCACGGCGTGGCGATGACGCACGCCAACGGG
>RXJK01000013.1:35311-42084 GCA_003963125.1 Hyphomicrobiales bacterium | reverse complement strand
GCGCGACCTGGTGCTGGAGCGGAAGACGGATCTCACCGGCCTTTGGTTCGTCGACCGCTGGGCGATGCCCGCGCCGCCGGAGCCGGTGCGCACCGTGGTGACGCAAGCCGCCGCGATACTCATGGCGCTGGATGATGCACGCTGCAGCCGCGAGCGATAAGGTCTGCGCGCATCACGCAGCCTTCACGAGCCCCATCTGGCGGCACAGCAGCACCAGCGTCTCGTAGATGACGTGCGCGCACAGGTGCGCGGCCATGTTGTTGACGTCCTGCGGCGGGCTCACGGTATTCACGTCGATGGCGACGATGTTGAGGCCAGCGAGGCTGCGCAAAAGATCGATGCCTTCGCGCGCCGACAGGCCGCCCCAGGACGGGGTGCAAACGCCCGGTGCGCACGAGGGATCGAAGACATCCATGTCGAAGCAGAGATAGACGGGGCGGTCGGCCGCCTGGTCGCGGAACTCCGACATGCGCTGCGCGAAGCCGCCGCGGACCAGTTCATCGAGAGAGACCACGCGATAGCCGAGGCTCTGCGTGCGCGCGACGACGCCTTGCGCGAAGGTGGTGCCGCGAATGCCGACGTGCCACGACGATTTCGCGTCGATCAGGCCTTCCTCGGCCACGTGCGTGAACTGGGTTGCGGCGTTGTACTTCTCGGCGCTCGTATACGGGTAGGCATCGGTATGGGAATCGATGTGCAGCGCGACCATGTTCTTGTGCCGCTTCGCCGCCGCGCGTGCGACGGGAACGGTAATCGAGCCGTCGCCGCCGATGGTGATCGGCACCGCGCCTGCTTCAACGATGCGGTCTGCCGCCTGCTCGATGCGCTCGAAGGCATCGACGATCTTGCTGGGCGTGAGCTTTACGTTGCCGCAGTCGACCAGGCCTAGCGCTTCAACGGGATCGAAGTCGGCATGCGTCGGATTGAACCGGCGCATCAGGTTCGACTGCAGACGGACGGAATCGGGTCCGCCGCGGGCGCCGATGCGGGTGGGGTGCGTGCCGCAATCGAACGGGATGCCGAGTATGGCCGCGCGATTGCCAGGGCCCGGCCGCCCGTAGGGCGCGCCCATGAAGGTGGTCGGGAGCGTGAAGAGGTCGGCATCCGAATAGCGCGTCATTTGGGGTGTTTCCTTCTCGTTAGAAGTCAGGAAGCCTTGAGGAAATCGAAGGCCGCCAGCGTGTGTACCTTGGCAACGGCGACGAGTTCGTCGACGAGGACGTACTCGTCCGCAGCGCCCATGTTGAAGGGCGTGAGGCCGTAGACCACTGTCGGCACGCCGAACTTGCGGTACCAGCGGGAATCCGAGGCGCCGACGCGCATGTTGAGCGCGGGGGCTGAGCCCATCACCTCGGCGGCGGCGCGGGCGACAGTGGTCACGATTTCACTTTCGGGTTCGGTGAAGCTCGGCTCGTACTGGCGCAGGATGCGCCATGAAATGCCGGGCAATGGCGAAAGCCATGCATCCAGCTTGCTGGTCAGCTCGGCGACCGTGATGCCGACCGGGACGCGGATGTCGAGGCTGGCCTTCGCCTGCGCCGGGATCAGGTTCGGTGAGATGCCGCCCGATATCGTGCCGATATTGACGGTGACGCGTTGCAGCGTCTCGCTCTCGCCGTCGCCGGAGAGGGGCTCCGAGATGGCCTTGGCTTTGGCGATGGCCGTCGTCACGGACGCAGGCGCATTCACGGGCAGCCCTTCGAGATCCTTGATGCGGGATAGCGCGGTCATCAGGCGGTCGACGGCGTTGATCCCCTTGTGCACGTGGGCGCCGTGGGCCGGAGCGCCGACGGCCTCCACGTCGATCCACAGCAGGCCCTTCTCGCCGAAGCGGAGGACCTGCGGCGAGCCCACGTCGCCGCAGATGTTGGCGTCGCCCTTCGCAAGGGGCACGTGCTCCAGGAGATAGCCCGAGCCCAGCGCGCCCATGTTCTCCTCGTCGCCGGCGAGTGTGAGGACGATCTCGCCGGCCCAGGCGTCGCGATGCAGCGCGAGCAGTGATGCGGCGAGTAGCGAACAGGCGATGCCGCCCTTCATGTCGCTGACGCCGCGGCCGTAGAGGCGGCCGTCGCGCAGAAGTCCGTCGAGTGGAGGTACGGTCCAGCCGAGATCCTCGCCGACGGGGAAGGTGTCGAGGTGGCCGTTGAAGATGAGGCGGCGGCCGGGCTTTCCGCTCTTCACGCGGGCCACGAGATTGACGATGCCCGGTGCCGAGACGACGGTTTCCACCTCCGCGCCGGGAATGGACTTGAGAAGTGCTGCGGCGACGGGCGCGATGGCCGTCGTGTCGCTCGGCGGATTGGGTGACGCGACGCGGACCAGCGTCTGCGTCGTCTCGATGAGGCGATCGCGGGCGGCGTCGACAGCGGATAGAAGCTGTCTGCGGAGATCGGGTTCGGGCACGTTGAGGCCTCTTATCGTTCTATTGCGCCAGGAGGCGGCGTTCCCACAGGCGGATGCCCATCGCCAGTGGCCAGCAGATGAAGAAATAGACCACGGCGATGAAGGTGAAGATCTCGAGCGGGCGGAACGTGCTCGCCGATAGCTCCATGCCGCGGCGCGTGATCTCGTTGACGCTGATGACGGCGCCGAGCGAGGAGAACTTGATGAGCTGCACGAAGTTGGAGGCGAGCGGCGGCAGCGTCATGCGGATCGCCTGGGGCAGGACGATGCGGCGGAAGCTCTGCACGGGCGTGAGCCCCAGGACCTGCGCCGCCTCGCGATGGCCCTTCGGCACGGCCTGGATGCCGGATCGGTAGACCTCGGAGATGAACGCCGCCTGATAGACGGACAGCCCCACAACGAGCGCCGTGAAGGCCTCGATGCGGATGCCGAAGACGATCGGCAGCACGTAGTAGACCCAGAGCAGCTGGACCAGGATCGGCGTATTGCGGATGACCTCGCCGAAGCCCACGCCGACCCAACGGAGCGGTGCATATTTCGCCATGTCGAGAAGCGCCAGCACGAGGCCGAGGAGCATCGCCAGGACGAGCGTGATGACGGAGAGGAGGAGCGTCATCTGCAACCCCGACATGAGGAAGTCGAAGTTGTTCCAGACGGTATCCCACCTGAATGTGTAGCGGAACATCCTGCCTCTCCGCGCGCTGCGAACGCCGTTATGGGGCGACGATCGGATCGAGCTTGTGCTTCGTCGCGTACTTCATGAGCCGGCCGTCGAGCTTGATGGTGTCGACGAACAGGTTGATGAAGTTGAGCCAGATCTGATCGCCCTGGGGCACGACGTACGCATAGGGCGTGACGGCGAGCTTCTCTGGCGGCAGGAAGTAGACGGCCCAATCAAACTCGTCGGTGACTTTGATCGCGGTGGGGAAGTCCGTCATGATCACGTCGACACGCTGGGCAACGAGTTCACCTTCGCGCGTGTTGGGTGGGGCCACGGATACGAGCTCCGCGTTCTTCAGGTAGGACTTCATGAAGGTTTCAACATAGGAACCGAGCGAGACGGCGACCTTGACGCCCTTCTTGTCGACGTCGGCCCAGGATTTCACCGGGCTGTCCTTGCGCGTGACGGCATAGATGCTGGTGACGAGGTAGGGCTTGGAGAACTCCACGGCCTGCGCGCGCTTCAAGGTGGCGCCGACGCCGAACATGCCGATCTCGCACTTATTGGCCTGCAAGTCCGCGATGAAGGAGCCGAAGCTCGATTCCACGATTTCGAGATCGGCGCCGAGTTCGCCGGCAAGCTCCTTGGCGAGATCCGCGTCGATGCCCTCGATCTGGCCCGTCTTCGGGTTGCGGAAGGAGATCGAGTAGTACAGCGGGAACTGGCACACGCGCAGCTTCTTGGACTTCGTCACCTCGAACAGGCGCGACTGCGTCTGCTGGGCCTTCGCGTCGTTGAGCGGGGCCGTGACAAGTCCCGCGGCCAGCGCGCACACGGATGCGAGCGAAGCGATCGTCCTCAGAATTTTCATGGGCAGGGTTCCTTTCTTCAAAGCATCTCGTGTGTGGAGCTGGGCCTAATCTTCGAACTGCTGCAGGAAGCGCTGGGCGCGCTCCGTCTTCGGTGCCGAGAAGAAGGCGGCGGGCGCGCCTTCCTCCACGATCTCGCCCCGGTCCATGAAAACAACGCGGCTGCCGACGTGGCGGGCAAAGCCCATCTCGTGGGTCACGACCAGCATCGTCATGCCTTCCGCCGCGAGCTGGCGCATCACGGCCAACACCTCGCGGCGCAATTCGGGATCGAGAGCCGACGTCGGCTCGTCGAACAGCATGACCTTGGGCGACATGGCGAGTGCGCGTGCGATGGCGACGCGCTGCTGCTGGCCCCCGGAGAGGCGGGCCGGGTAGGCGTCGCGTTTGTCGGCGAGACCGACCTTGTCGAGGAGCGCTTCGGCGGTTGCGATCGCGTCGGCGCGCGGTGTGCGCTTCACGAGGAGAGGTGCCTCAATGACGTTCTCGAGCACGGTCCGGTGCGGCCACAGATTGAAGTGCTGGAAGACCATGCCGATCTCGGGCCGCACGGCGCGGGCGGCCTTGCGGACGGTGGCATCCGGTGCCGGCGTCGAGATGGTGGTGCCCTGCATGACGATGCGGCCGTCGCTCGGGATCTCCAGCATCGCGAGGCATCGCAACAGGGTCGTCTTGCCCGAGCCCGACGGACCGATCACGCAGACGACGTCGCGCGTCTTGACGTCCAGCGAGACCTTGTTGAGCACGCGATTGTCGCCGAAGGACTTCGAGACGCCATCGGCGCTGATGATCGGCAACTCGTCACGCGGGCTGGGCGACGTCATCAAACTACTCACGCGAGGCGGCACAACAAGCGGATTTGAATGCGCGGAGGTTTCCACGCTCCTCCAGCGATCCCACCCGCTTGGCCTGATGCATAAATGGGCGCAATGCATTTTTTCTAGACATCGCCAGATCCATCGCTTCAGGCCTTGCAAGCTAAGCATTTGCAGGCCAAAAAAGCAATAAAGGAGATTTATGGACCAATGGATATTCGCCTGCTGGAGACCTTCCGGTCGGTCGTCGATCATCGCTCCGCAACGGCGGCTGCTGCCGCGCTCGGGGTGACGCAGCCGGCCGTCAGCGCGCAGATCGCGCGGCTGGAAGAGACCGTCGGGTTCCGCCTGTTCGAACGCATCGGCGGGCGGCTGAAGCCTACGCCGGAAGGGCTGCTGTTCTACGCGGAGACGGCGAATGCGCTGCGCGGCATCGACCGGCTTGCGCATGCGGCCGAGGTCATCCGCGGTGCATCGGCCGGTCACCTGACGATCGCGAGCCATCCGAGCGCGGCGATCTCCCTCCTGCCGCCGCTCGTCGCGGAGTTTCTTGCGGAGCGCCCGGGCGTGCACATCAAGATGGTGACGCGCGCGTCGGACGTCGTGAGCCGGCTCCTGCCGCCGGAGAGTTTCGACATCGCCATCGCCGAGCCGCCGGTCGATGCGGCCGACTTCGTGCTGCGACGGTATCGCTTCCGGTGCGTCGCGGTGCTCGGCAAAGGACACAAGCTCGCGCGAAAGGCCTCGCTGTCTCCGATGGATCTATCCGGCGTGCCGCTCGTGTCGACGTGGCGTGCGACCATGACCCACCAGGCGATCCGTGAGACGTTCGCCGCTGCAGGAGCGGAGCTCAACGTTCTTGCGGAGACGGAATTCTTTGCGAGCGCGTGCGCGATTGCCGCCAGCGGCAGCGCCGTCACTATCGTCGATCCGTTGTCGGCGACGTCTTTCAAGGGCGCCGAGATCGTGGTCCGGGCCTTCGCTCCCGCTATCCCGTACGAGATTTGCGTCTTTCATCGGCCGGGCCCGTCGCTGCTGGCGGAAGCCTTCATCGATCAGCTGGATGCTCATCTCGGTGCGCAGAACGAGGAAACTGCATCATGAAGCTTGCTCCCTCCGTCGCGTCGGCCATCGTCGGCGACGCCCGCCTTTGGCCGGATTTTCTCGCGTTGTGCGACTGTGGCGGGCGATTTGCCGGTACGGAGAGCGAGACGCGGGCGCTGGCGTTCGCCAAGGGCGCGCTGGAGGAGATCCGGGGCGTGCGCGTGTCCACCATTCCCGTTGTCTATCGGGGCTGGCGGGCGCGCCGCGCGGCGCTCGAGGTCGCCGGCGCGGCGTATGCCTGTCATCCGCTGGTGCGGTCGCAGGCGACCGGCGCATCCGGCGTGACGGCCGAGGTGATCGATCTCGGGCGGGGAACCCCGGAGGAGTTCGAGGCGCACAAGAGGGAAATCGCGGGGCGCATCGTGCTCGTGCGGCACGAACTGATGTTCGCTGCCGGCACCATCCACCGGCGTCGCAAGTACGAGATGGCGCGCGCGGCCGGTGCCGTCGGGTTCCTGATCGCGGCGCCGCACCCGGGCACGATGGTCACGGGGTCTTCCGGCCGCGATGCAGGCGATGGGATCCCTGCCCTCGGTATCACGCTGGAGACGGCGGCCTTGCTGCGACGTACCTCGTCCGGCTGGGGCCGGGCAACGATCGTCGTCGAGACCGAGGAGGCGGAAGCCACTACGCAGACCCTTGTGGCCGAGGTGCCCGGCCAGACCGAGGACTGGGTCTTGCTCAGCGCGCACATCGATGGCCACGACATCAACGAGAGCGCGATGGACAACGCGTCGGGCGTTGCGTGTCTCCTCTCTGCGCTGCGGGCACTCGCGCCGCACGCACGCGGCTTGCGCCGGGGCGTCCGCGCGATGCTCTTCAGTGTCGAGGAATGGGCTTTGACGGGCTCGGCGCAGTACGTGGCGAGCCTCGACGAAGGAACAAGAGCGCGTATCGCCCTCAACGTGAACCTCGACTCTG
>RXJK01000013.1:34959-35247 GCA_003963125.1 Hyphomicrobiales bacterium | reverse complement strand
CGGGGTCGCGGAGGCGAACGGACACGCGCTGCGCACCGTGCGGCCGCTGATGATGAATTCGGACCACGGCAATTTCGCCATGGCCGGCATTCCGGCCTTCCGGCTCGTTGCGGGCTACGACGATCCAGCTGCCAATCTGCGCTTCGTGCTGACCGAAGCGGACACGCGAGACAAGGTCGCGCGTGCGGAGTTGCGCGAAGCGGCCTTGCTTGCCGCAGCCGTCGTCGAGGCTGCGGCACAGGCTCCCGACGAGGCCGTTCAATCCTGGCGGGCGTCCCGCATAGCGTG
>RXJK01000013.1:2460-34909 GCA_003963125.1 Hyphomicrobiales bacterium | reverse complement strand
GGCGCCCGCCGACAGGAACGGCACGGACTGCACGGCCAGCACGGCCGCGAAGAGATAGATCTCCGTCACGCGCTCCCAGTTCGTCCAGCCGACGAAGAGGGCGCTGCCCGCGAGCGCGACGCCGATGGTCGTCTCCCAGAAAGCCGGGAAGTCGGAGGCGAGGCGGCGGCGACCGCCCTTCGCCGTCACCACGAAGGGCTGGTCGGACTTGACGAGGCCGTTGGCCACGGCGCGCGCGATGGTCCACTGCACCGACATGGCGGCAACGAGCGCGCCCAGCATCTTCGCCGGGGCATGGCGAACTTTCTGTGTGTAGAGCACGAGGAAATGGGCGAGCGTGACGAGGAACGTGCCGAGGATCGGCAGCGTGAGCACCTGCTCCGGTACGACCGTGCCCACGACCTGCACGAACGGGACGAGCGCCAGGTTGAGCAGGGCGAGGAGCGCGCCGACGCTCTCGGCGCCGAGCCAGCTCACCCAGCCGACGCTGAAGGCGCGCTTCTGCTGGAAGCTCAGGCGGCTGCGGCCCGGGAGCATGGCGCGCCAGTGCTTCTTGGCGATCTGGAAGCCGCCGAAGGCCCAGCGATAGCGCTGGCGCTTGAAGGCGAGGAAGGTATCGGGCAGCAGTCCGCGGCCGTAGCGGTGCGCCGTATAGAGCGACGACCAGCCGTTCTCGATGATCGAAAGGCCGAGGTCGGTATCCTCGCAGATGGTGTCGCTCGACCAGTTGCCGGCCTGCGCCAGGGCCGCGCGGCGGATCAGGCACATGGTGCCGTGCACGACGATGCCGTCGGCCTCGTTGCGATGGACCATGCCGATGTCGAAGAAGCCCGCGTACTCGCTGTCGAGCATCTGGTGCATGACGCTCTGGTGCCCATCGCGGTGTTCCTGCGGCGCCTGCACGATGCCGACGCTGGGGTCCGCGAAGGCCGGGACGAGATCACGCAGCCAGTCGCGCTCGACCACGTAGTCCGCATCGAGGATGCCGATGACTTCGGCGCGGGGATCCGTTGCAGCCAGCGCCAGGCGCAGCGCGCCGGCCTTGAAGCCTTCGAGCTGATCCTTGCGGACGAACTTGAAGCGCTCGCCGAGCGCCGCGCAATGCTCCTCGATCGGCCGCCACATGGCGGGATCGGGCGTGTTGTTGACGACGATGATGCATTCGAAGGCCGGATAGTCGAGGCGGGCCACGGAATCGAGCGTGCGCTTGACCATCTCGGGCTGCTCGCGGCAGGCCGGGATGTGGATCGAAACGAGCGGCAGTTCGCCCTCGTAGGGCAGCCGGCCGGTCAGCAGCCGGCGGGGGCGACGCCCGAGAACGAGCGCGGCGATTTCCTCGATCTTATAGAGCGAGGTGATGACGAGCGGGATCAGCAGCAGCACGCCGAGGCCGAAGGCGAAGATCGCGCCCGGGACGAAGTAGTGGTCCTTCCAGAAGGCGAAGACGAAGGCGCCCCAGGCACCGAACGCGTGCGCGGCGGTCGCGAGCAGCGCGCCTTGCGACAGGGTCATCGCCGGCATGGCGAGGAGGGGCAAGGACAGCAGGATGCCGCCGGCTAGCGCCACCCAGACGAGGCGGTCGTAGCCCGGATAGGACAACGGGCCGGTCCAGGCGAACTTGGGCTGGCGGTTGGTGTCGAACATGCCCCAGTAGGGGCCGACGCCGCCTTCGAACGTCTTCCACGGCTGGTCGTAGGCTTCGATGATGTTGTAATCGATGTTGAGGCGCTGCGCGGTATCGACGAACTCGCGGATGACGCGGCCCTGCCGGATCGGGCCCGGCTGCGCGTCGCGACGGTTGTGGCCGGCGCTCGGCCAGCCGAACTCGGCGATGACGATACGCTTCTTGGGGTATGCCGCCTTAAGCTTCTGGTGAATGCGCAGCGCCTGGTTCACGGCTTCCTGGTCGGAGATGCCTTCCCAGTAGGGCAGCACGTGCGCGGCGATGTAATCGACCGCGTCGACGAGTTCGGGGTGCTCGAGCCAGACGTTCCAGATCTCGCCCGTGGTGACGGGGACGCGCGTCTCGCGCTTCACCTTCTTGATCTTGGCGATCAGCTCGGGGACCGTCTGGTCGGCGCGGTAGATGGTTTCGTTGCCGACGACGAGGCTCGTCACGGAGCGGTGCTGGTTGGCCAGCTCGATGACGCTCGCGATCTCGAGTTCGTTGCGGCTCTCGTTCCTGTCGATCCAGGCGCCGGCCGAGGTCGACAGCCCGAATTCGGAGGCGACGCCCGGGATCAGCTCGGAGCCGCCGGTCGAGGAATAGGTGCGGATGGCGCGGGTGAAGGGCGCGATTGCGGCAAGGTCGGCGCGGATCTGCGCGCGGCGCGTCCGCGTGCCGGAGTCGGGATGGGCCGAGCCGTCGAACGGCGTGTAGGACATGCTGTTGAGGATGCCGTCGAACGCCGGCGCCGTGGCCTTCCGCTCCAGAAGCGACCAGGCGAGATAGTGCGCACACGCGACGAGCGCGCAAACGAATAGCGCCTTACGCATAAAGGTCCCTGCCTGTCGATCAGCCGCTCGCATGCGTTTTGACACTCCGCGTGGCGGAGCGCTCCCAAGTCACCTGATCGAATTGTATGGTTGCCCGTCTACTGTCCGAGAAGTCCGACGCCCTGCACGCTGCCCTTATGCAGCCGCTCCCTTGCAGTCCTCCCGTTGGCGGTCCCTTATGCGCGCCGTCCCTAATGGCGCGTGGGATGCCTTGACGATCTGTATGTCGCCGTTGGATTGACGGTCTATCGATTTCCAACTGAACGGCCCCTGAATGCAGGCTGTTCGGATGGTCAGCGGCAGGGTAGGCGCGTCACGACATGCCTTGGCGCAAAGGCGCGTCTGGCGCCGATGGGTATGGGGAACAATGCGGAAGGCAATTGGCATCTTTGTCGCGACCGCTCTGCTGATCGTGGGCTCCTGGTGGTGGCGAGGCGTGCCGGTGCCCATGCCGGTGGATGCTGTCGCGCCGGGGGAGAAGCTGCACTGCCTCTCCTATGCTCCGTTCCGTGGCGCGCAGACGCCGCTCGACCCCACGACCGTCATCCCCCTCGCACAGATCGAGGAGGACCTGGCGCAGCTCTCAAGGTTAACGGGCTGCGTGCGCATCTATTCCGTGGACATGGGGCTCGACCGGGTGCCCGAGGTGGCGGAACGGCATGGCCTGCAAGTGCTGCTCGGCATCTGGATTTCCGGTGAGACGCGCCGCAATCAGGCCCAGATTGCCGCCGGCATTGCGCTCGCCAACCGCTTTCCGAAGACGATCCGGGCCGTGATCGTCGGTAACGAGGTTCTGCTGCGCGGCGAGCAGTCGGCGCAGGGCCTGAAGGCGATCATCGAGACCGTCCGGCAGCAGATCAAGGTGCCGGTGACGTACGCGGACGTCTGGGAATTCTGGATGCAGAACCGGGAGTTGGCGCCAGCCGTCGACTTCGTGACCGTGCACATTCTTCCGTATTGGGAGGATATCCCCATCCCGGCCGCCGATGCAGCCGCTCATATCGCATCGATCCGGGCGCGGGTGGCAGCAGAGTTTTCCGGCAAGGAGGTGCTGATCGGGGAGGCAGGTTGGCCGAGCCAGGGGCGCATGCGGGAGGGTGCCTTGCCCTCGCCCGTCGCCCAGGCGCGGGTGCTGCACGATCTGTTGGTGGCGGCCCGGACGGAGCGTTTCAACGTCAACCTGATCGAGGCCTACGACCAGCCCTGGAAGCGATACCTGGAGGGCACCGTGGGTGGCTACTGGGGCCTTCTCGATGGCCGGCATCAGGTGAAGTTCGAATGGGGCAAGCCGGTCTCGAACCATCCGCAATGGCTGTGGCAGGCGCTGGCCGGCGTTGCGCTCGGGGCCCTGGTGTTCGGCCTTGGGCTCGGGGGAGGCAGGGCGAGCGATAGTGTCGCAGCCGCCCGCCTGCCGCTCTCGCTCGCGGCTATTGCGGCGGCAGCCGGCTGCTTTGCGCCGTTGGCTGTAGAGGCAACTGCGATCGAAGGATTGGGGGCCATCGGCTGGTCGCGATCCCTGCTGCAGTCGGGGGTGGCGCTGGCCGTGCCGGTCGCGGTGGCTTCGGCGCTCGCGCACGGCAGCGGCATTCCAGCGATCGAGCAGGTGATTGGGCCGCGCGGGAAGCGACGCGCCGACAGCGCTTCGCGGTTCTTGGGGATCGCCGTGATCGCGACAGTCGTCGTTGCGATGGAAGCGGGCCTCGGGCTCGTATTCAATCCGCGCTACCTCGACTTCCCGTTCGCAGCGCTGACCAGTGCGGGTGTTCCGCTGCTGGTCCTATCGTTGCTCAGCGGCAATGGCCCAATTCGCCCGCCGGCGGCGGAGCGCGTGATCGCCATCCTTCTTGCGCTGTCAGCCATCAAGATCGTTTGGAGCGAGACGTTCGCCAACTGGCAGGCGCTCTGGCTTGCGGCGATGCTGCTCGCCCTGAGCGTCACTCTGGCTCGGGCAAGGGCCGCGCAAGACTGAGCGCGAGGCAGGCGATGGCGACTGCAGAGGGCGAAGTATTGTAGAGAACGAGGCCCATGCTCGCGCAGGCGAGTGCCGCCAGGGACAGGACGATCGAGGGCCGGGCCAGATTGAGCAGCGCCGCCACGAAGGCCACGGCGCCAAAGGCCCAAGCCTGGGAGACGATCAGCACCGAGCGGCGCAGAGCGCAGACAAATCCAGGATTCCCCGCATCGCAGGCGAGCCCTAGGGGCGTGTTCTCGATGGCGAGGTAGCGCATTGCCAGGGCAAAGCCCAACGCGCTGCAGCCCACGGCGGCCAGGACTGCGATCTGGATCTGCGTCGGCCTAAAAAGCTCCCGTCCCATCCCGATCTCGGAGTCTCGAATAGCGGCGGATCTCAACGAACGCGACGCGCCTCGTGCCGCCGACGTTGCACGAGCCTCGACGCGTTTTCGCATCCGGCCGGATCGTTGCGCAAGTGATCAGCGCAACGCGCGGGCGCGCTCGCCGCTCGGGCGCAGCAGCAAGAGCCCGATCAGGCCCGATGCGATCAGGATCACGGCGAGGATCTGGAAGCCGGATATGTATCCGGCCAGCGGCGTCGCGGCCCGTTCGATCACGCTGCCTGTCAGGAGCGGCGCGATGACGCCGGCCAGCGTGTAGATCGCGCCGTAGATGGCGATGATGGCGCCGCGCTGGCTGACCGGCGTGAACTCCGCGAGCATGGCCGGGCAGACCACGTAGATCGAGCCGCTGATGCCCGTTCCCGCGACCAGCAGCGCGATCCGGCCGGGCACGCTCTCGACATAGGGCATCGAGAGCAGCAGCAGACCGCCGACGACGAGGGGCGCAGCGCCGAGAATGCCGCGGGCGAGCCGCGTCGAGGCGCCATGCGCCATCATCCACTGGGACAGCCAGCCGGTGAACAGCACGACCGAGGCGCCGACGACCCACGGCAGGATCGAAATCAGGCCGACGTCCTTTTGCGTAAAGCCGAGACCGTTGATCAGAAAGGGCGTGAACCACGTGAGGCCCAGGGAGAGCGCCCAGTAGGCGCCGAAGGTTGCGACGCAGCAGCCGATGAAGGTCGGCGCCGTCAACAGGCGCGCATAGGAGACGGCCGGCATCTTCGAAGCCTCGCCATGCGGACGGTCGACTGGCGCGTCCGTGAGTGGGCCCTCGCGGCCGATGAGCAGCCAGGCCAGCGCCCATATCAGGCCGACGAGCCCAAGGGCGCCGAAGGCCATGTGCCAGGAATGATTGACGATGATCCAGTTCAGCGTCGGCACGGCGACGATGACGCCGAATGCCGACCCCTGCGAGATGATGGACGTGGGCAGCGTGCGCTTCTCGTCCGGGAACCACTTGAAGAGCGCGTGCACGGCAACGGCGAACGCGGGCCCCTCGCCGGCGCCGAGGATGATGCGGCAGATCACCAGGGTAGAAAAGCCGACGTCGAACAGCATCGGGAACTGCACGAGTGCCCAGATCACCGACAGCACCAGGAGCACCCAGCGCGTTTCAACCTTGTTGATGATGAAGCCGACGGCGATCGCCGACAGTGAGAACAGGAAGAAGAACGAAGACCCGAGGAAACCGAACTCTTTCGGCGTCAGGCCAAGATCGGTGGCGATGGGCACGCCGGCAAGGCCGACCACGATCTTGTCGGCAAAATTCACCAGCATGTAGAAGAAGAGCAGGAACGTGATGCCCCAGGCGCCCTTGGGTACGGCCGAAGAAGCCGCTGTCGTCCCAGCGCCGTTCGTCACGATCGCCACAGGCATCGTTGCACCCCGTCCTTGTCGTTTCCATCCCGTTGTCGGCCCGTGTGTGGGCTCTTGGGATTTTCGTAGCACGGGCGGCGCGCGACGTCTTTCCTGCACCGCAGCGAACGGCGCCTGCCGATGTCAGGCGCGAATGCGGATGCCGTCGGGATCGTACATAGGTTTCAGGCTCGCAAGCGCCGGGATGCGACGACCTGCGACCTCGATCTCGAAGGGGCCGGCCGCCATGTCTGCCAGCGTGGCCTTGGGATCGCACGGGACGTAGCCGAGCCCGACCGCGGCGCCCAGCGTGTGGCCATAGCCGCCCGAAGTCAGGTAGCCGACCACGGCGCCTTTGTGGACGATGGGTTCGGTATGGAACAGCAGCGGCTCCGGGTCCGTCAGGCGGAGCTGCATGAAGCGGCGGCTGAGGCCGGTTTCCCTCTTGCGGAGAACGGCGTCGCGGCCAAGGAAATCGCCGAAGGGGCCGCGCGGCTTGTTCGCCTTGACGGCGAAGCCGAGGCCCGCTTCGAGGACGTGATCCTCGTCGCCCACGTCGTGGCCGAAGTGGCGGTAGGCTTTTTCGAGCCGGAGCGAATCCATGGCGTGGAGACCGGCGAGCCGGATGCCATGCGAGGCGCCGGCCTGCATCAGGATGCCGAACACGTGCCGGGCGAACTCCGTCGGCATGTAAAGCTCCCAGCCGAGTTCGCCGACGTACGTCACGCGATGCGCGCGCACCAGGGCCATGCCGAGTTCGATCGTCTGCGCGGTGCCGAAGGGAAACGCGGCGTTCGAGAGGTCCGCGCGCGTGAGGGTCTGCAGCACAGCGCGCGACTTCGGGCCCATGACGGCGAGGCAGGCCTCGCCGCTCGTGACGTCGAGAGCGATGGCGCGCGCGCCGTCCGGTATGTGCCGTTGCAGCCAGGCGAAGTCGCGCACAGCGCAGGCGGCCGACGTGACAACGAGGAACGAGGTTTCGCCGAGGCGCGTGATTGTGAGGTCCGCTTCGATGCCGCCGCGCTCGTTGAGCCACTGCGTATAGACGATGCGGCCCACGGGGACGGCCACGTCGTTCGCGCAGATGCGCTGCAGGACGGCTTCCGCATCCGGCCCCTCGACCTGGAATTTGCCGAAAGCGCTCATGTCGAGCACGCCGACATTCTCGCGGACGGCCCGGTGTTCGGCCGCGGAGTATTCGAACCAGGGCTGCCGGCCCCAGCCGTAGGTGTAGTCCGGCGCTTCCCCGCGGGTGCGGGCGTCCGGCGGCAGGAACCAGTGGGCGCGCTCCCAGCCGGCCGTCTCGCCGAAGCAGGCGCCGTGCGCCTTGAGCTGCTCGTAGAACGGCGTGTGGCGGACGTGCCGTGAGGTCGCGTACTGGCGAAACGGATAATGGTCGGCGTAGAGGAGGCCCAGCGTCTCCGTCACGCGCGTCTGGATGAAGGTGCGCGTCGCCTGGAACGGGAAGACGCGGCGCACGTCGACGTCCCAGAGATCGAAGGGCGGCGCCCTGTCGACGATCCATTGCGCCAGCGCCATGCCGGCACCGCCCGCCGATTGGATGCCAACGGAATTGAAGCCGCACGCCACGAAGAAATTCGCAAGCTGTGGCGCCTCGCCCAGCAGGTAGCGATCGTCGTGCGTGAAACTTTCGGGCCCGTTGAAGAAGGTATGAATGCCGATGCGCGACAGCAGTGGCATGCGGGCCGTGGCCTTCTCGAGGATCGGTGCGAAGTGGTCGAAATCCTCCGGCAACTGGTCAAAGCAGAAGTCCTCGGGGATGCCTTCTGTCGCCCAGGGCTTCGCGACCGGCTCGAAGGCGCCGAGCAGGATCTTGCCCGCGTCCTCCTTGTAGTAGGCGCACTCGTCGGGCACGCGCAGCACGGGCAGGTCGCGCGGAATGGCACTGTCGGCTTCGGTGACGATGTAGAAATGCTCGCAGGCCTGCAGCGGCAGCGGTACGCCGGCCATGGCGCCGACATCGCGGGCCCACATGCCGGCGCAGTTGACGACGATCTCCGCCTCGATCGGACCCTGGTCAGTCGTGACGCCGGTGGCGCGGCCTTTCGCGGTGGTGACACCCGTGACCTTGACGTTCTCGAAGATCCTGACGCCGAGGTTGCGGGCTCCTTTTGCCATGGCGAGGGCGATGTTGCCGGGGTCGCCCTGGCCGTCCTTGGGCAGGAAGACAGCGCCGACGGCGTCGCGCACGTCGAGCAGCGGGTGGCGCTTGCCCGCTTCCGCGGCAGAGATCGTCTCGATCTCGACGCCATAGGCGCGGGCCATGGAGGCGCCGCGTTTCAGTTCTTCGAAACGGTCAGCCGTGAGGGCCAAGGTGATCGAGCCGTTGCGCTTGAAGCCGGTGGCAACGCCCGTTTCCGCTTCGAGCCGGCCGTAGAGTTCCTGGCTGTACTTGGCGAGCTTGGTCATGTTGGCGGTGGCGCGCAGCTGCGCGATCAGGCCCGCTGCGTGCCATGTGGTGCCGCTTGTCAGCTGCTTGCGCTCCAGGAGGACAACGTCGGTCCAGCCGAGCTTCGCGAGGTGGTAGGCAACGGAGCAGCCTGCCACGCCACCGCCGATGACGACGACGCGGGTGCGACGCGGCAACTCCTGCGGAGGTGCAATCGTCATGGGGCAGTCTCCACGGAGTTCTTCGAGGGTGGTCTGCTGCTCAAGACCCAATCGGCAATGGCGCGGCTGAAGGCATCGAGGGCCGAGCGGTCGGCGGCGATGCAGACGAGGGCCATCGGCAGCGGTTCGTTGCGGGCCTCGTATGGCTCGACGCGCACCTGACGGCCCGCGCACTGCACGAGCAGCTTGCGGCCGCGCGTGTCCTGGACGAAGCCTTTCACGCGGTGGATCGCGCTCGGCACGCGGGAAAGGATGCGCTTCAGCCCTTCCACATCCACCGCCGCGTGCAAGGGCAGCGTGGTTGAGTGGAAATGCGGCCCGTGATCCGCCTCTTGCTCCGGTGCCGAGCCCTCCAGGTGGCTGTCGGCATCGGAAAATACGTCAGCGGGATCGACGGCGCCGTTCGTGGCATCTGCCGTGCGGGCGCGGGGGGCGAGGCGCATGAGCCACCCCTTCACGTCGCCGATTCTGTCGGCGTCGAGAAGATCGATCTTGTTGAGGATGAGCATGTCCGCGGCCTCGATCTGGCGCTGGACGAGACTGCCGACGAACTTGTCTTTTGCCCGGGCACGGACGTTCGCGGCATCGAGGACCGTGACAATGGACGCGAGTTGCAATCCGGGCCACGCGGCGATCGACTGGGCCATGCGTCGGGGCTCCGCCACGCCGCTCGCTTCGATTACGATCCGGTTGGTCACGTCGCGCCGCGCCAACTGTGCCTGCAGCGCCGAACCGAGATCGTCGTCGATGCTGCAGCAGGCGCAGCCGTTCGTCAGCGTGATGGTATCGGCACCGCGGTCGGCGATCAGGCGGGCGTCGATATTGATGGCGCCGAAGTCGTTGACCAGGACCGTGATCGGCGGTCCGTCGGGCCGCGACAGCAGGTGGTTGATCACGGTTGTCTTGCCGGCGCCGAGATAGCCGCTGAGCAGGGTGACAGGGATGGCCATGGGCGTGCCTCAGGATAGCGGTGCCGGTGCGCCTTCGAACACGGTGCCCCAGATGGGGATGTCCTTGAGTTCCATCGGCGGCACCTCGAAAGGGTCGGCCTCGAGCACGGTGAAATCGGCCTTCTTGCCGGCGCGCAGGCTGCCGACCTCGTGCTCCATGCCGAGCACGTAGGCGGCATCGATGGTGATGGCGCGCATGGCCTGCTCGATGGTGAGGCGCTCCTCGGGGCACATGACGGCGCCCGATTCGCTCACGCGATTGACGGCGACCCAGGCCGAGTTCAAGGGCAGCGCCGGGGCCATGGTGAAGTCGGTATGCAGCGCCGTCGTCACGTTGTGGCGGGCGAGCGTGCCGAGGCGCGACATCTGCGAGGCGCGCTCGTAACCGAGGCTGCGCTTCCAGTAGGCCTCGCCGAGTTCGTGTACGTAGTAGGCATTGACGGAGGCGAGCGCGCCGAGATCGGCCATGCGCCGCACCTGCTCTGGCGTCGACAGGCCGAAGTGCTCGATCGTGAAGCGATGGTTGAAGCGCGGGCGTTCGAACTGCAGCGTCTCCAGCGTGTCGAGCGCCAGTTCGAGGCCGAGATCGCCCGTGCAGTGCACGTGGATGCGGAAACCCTCGTGCCAGTAGAGACGGCAGAGGGCTTCGAACACCTCGGGCGGCATCAGCCACTCGCCCTCGTGGCCGTCGATGAAGCCCGGCGGCTGCACCTGCATCAGCTCGGCGAAGTAGCCGCCGTCGGTGAAAAGCTTCACGGCCTTGCGAAACTCGAAGCGGTGGGTGTTGCGCTGGGCCATACCTTTGACGCGCTCGAGGTTCTCCTTTTCGCGGCCGAGACCGCCACCGCGTTCCACGGCGCGGGCCACGAACTGCGTGCGGAACGGCGTGTCGTCGGTGTCCATGACCGCCTTCAGCGTCGACCATTCGAGTTCGAGGTCGAGCATCGGCAGGCCCATATCGCAGATGGTCGTGTGTCCGCCCTTGTGTACGGCGCGCTTGGTCAGCTCCATGCCGTGGCGGAAGCGCTTGGGATCGAGCAGCAGCTTGTGCATCCCGCGCATGGCGACGGCGAGCCCGGTCTCGTAGAAGCGCCCATCTCCCAAGTCGATCTGATGGTGCTTCTCCATCATGGCGCGATCGGCGCCGAACCATTGGATCGCCGCATCATTGGCGATCACCTCGTGGAAAGAGCGCTGCCACACCACGATCGGGCGCGTCGCGGAGATACCGTTGAGGACGGCGCGGTCGACGCGCCCGTGCCAGATCTTGTGATAGCCCCACGTGATCAGGGGCTCGCTCGGATCGGCGACGCTTTCCTCGATCTGCTTCAGGCGATCGATATAGGCGTTGTGGCCGTGCACCGGCGCGCACGTGCGGTCGGGCAGCTTCCATTCCATCGCGGTGATGAAATGGCAGGGCAGCAGGATTGCGGCCAGCGAGGGATGCAGATGCGGGTCGATGAAGCCCGGCATCAGCACGTGATTGCGGAAGGTCTCGTCGATGACATGGGGATGCGCATCGAGCCACGGGCGAATGGTGTCGAGCGTTCCGACCTCGATGATCTGCCCGTCGCGCACGGCGATCGCGGTCGCCACCGGGAGCGACGGGTTCATGGTGCGGATCCGCTTCGCGGTGTAGACGGTGATCTTGGACACGGATCGCTCCCTTTGGTCTTGCCGCGGCCTAGTAGGAACTCGGCGGCGTGATGGCGCAGAGCAGTATGGCCGGCGCGCTGCCGGGGTTCTCGAAGCGGTGGCGCCCCTTGTGCCGCAACGAATAGCTGTCGCCGGCTGTGAGCTTGAAGCGCTTGCCGTCGACGAAGAGGTTGAGTTCGCCGGAAAGAAGCAATCCCGCTTCCTCGCCCTTCCTGAGGCGGCCGCCACGTCCGGTGCTCGCCTTGGGCTGGAAGGTCGTGACGATCATTTCGAGTTGGCCGGTCAGGGTGGGTGAGAGAAGCTCCTCGATCACGCCTTCGCCGCTCAGGTCCAGGATGCGGCGGTTGCCCTTGCGGACGATGACGTCGCGTTCGCCGGCGGGCGCGGCGCCCGGACCCTGGAAGAACCAGTTGATGCCGACGCCGAGCGCGTCCGCGATCTTCTGCAGCGTGGCGATGGAAATGCCGGACTGGTCGCGCTCGATCTGGCTGACGTAGCCGATCGAGCGGCCTATTGCCTTGGCGAGCTCGGCGAGCGTCTTGCCGCGCGCGAGCCGCAGGTCGCGCACCATGGCGCCGACGTGCGTGTCGTCCGATCGCGCTTCTTTCCGCCGGCGGGCGCGGGTGACGTGGGAGCGTGTTTCCATGGATGTTCGTTCAGCACGCTTCGCAAATGCACAGGGCGAAGCGCATGTGTGAGGATGACGGTGTGTGTGAAATTTTTATTGCATTTTTCACGGAGATGAACAAGGCTTCATTGGCGCGCTTGATCGAGCGTAGCGTGAGGCGGGTCGCGTGCTTCTGCTAGGGGAGTGTGGGTGATGCGGGCCAAGTGCATCCTGGCAGGCGCATTGATGCTGATGGCATCGGGCGCGGTGGCGCAGGAGCCGAAGCGCGGTGGGACGCTGGTCATGGGCCAGTCAGTGCCCACCTCGATCTTCAACAACGCGATCGCATCGGGAACGGGCGTGATGGTGCCGGGCGCGCAGCTTTTCGCGAGCCCCCTGATGCACGACGAGAACTGGAATCCCAAACCCTATCTCGCCGAAAGCTGGGAGATCAGCCCCGACGCCCTGTCCGTCACGCTGCATCTGCGCAAGGATGCCCTGTTCCATGACGGCAAGCCGATCACGTCGGAGGATGTCGCGTTTTCCATCCTGACGATCCGCGACAATCATCCGTTCAACACGATGCTGCGGCCCGTGGACGGCGTGGACACGCCCGACGCGCATACGGCCGTCATTCGGCTCAAGAGCCCGCATCCGGCAATCCTCTATGCGATGGGGCCGCCGCTGATGCCGATCCTGCCGAAGCACGTCTACGGCGACGGCAAGCCGATCAAGCAGCACCCCAACAACGCCAGGGATGTCGTCGGCTCGGGACCGTTCAAGCTGGTGGACGTGAAGCCCGGCGACCAGTTCGTGCTCGAGCGCTTCGACAAGTTCTTCCTGCCCGGTAAGCCCTATCTCGATCGCATCATCGTCAAGACCTACCCGGACTCGCAGACGTCAATCCTGGAGTTCGAGGCCGGGCGGCTGCACATCCAGCCGTTCTTCAATCGCGTGCTCGAGCTGGAACGCGCCAAGGGCAACGCGCAGCTCGGCGTGACGAACAAAGGCTACGAGGCGGTCGGCGGCATCAACTGGCTGCTCTTCAACAACAAGAAGAAGCCCTTCGACGACATCCGCGTGCGGCAGGCCATCGCGTACGCCATCGACAAGAATTTCATCGTCAAGGCGCTGCACAAGGGGCTGTCGAAAGCGGCGACGGGGCCGATCCATTCGGGCTTTCCTCAGTATTCGCCCGACGTCTCCACCTATCCTTACGACCTGAAGAAGGCCGAGGAACTGCTCGAAGCCGCGGGCCTGAAGAAGGGTGCGGACGGCATCCGCCTCAAGGTCACGTGCGACTACTATCCGGGTGACGAGGACGGCCAGAAGCGGCTTGCCGAGTACATGAAGCCTGCCTTGAAGCGCGTCGGGATCGACGTGGAGGTGCGGGCGCCGGCCGACTTCGCGGCCTGGGCGAAGCGGATGGCGGAGAAGGATTTCGACATCAGCATGGATGCGGCCTTCGCCTGGGGCGACCCCGTCATCGGCGTGAACCGCACGTACCTGTCGAGCAACATCCGCCCGCTCGTCTTCACCAACAACGCGCAGTACGCGAACCCGAAGGTGGACGAACTCCTCGCCGCTGCCGAGCGCGAACCGGATACCGCCAAGCGCAAGGCTATCTACGTCGAGTTCCAGAAGATCGTGACGGCCGACGTCCCGCTCTACTGGCTGACCGAGCTGCCCTACCATACGATCTACAGCAAGAAGGTGCAGAACGTGCCGACGACGATCTGGGGCACGGCATCGCCCATGATGGACGTGTGGCTTTCGGAGTAGCGCTCATGGCACGGCTCGCTGGATAGCATGGCACTCGCCGGCTTCCTCCTCAGGCGCATCCTCTACGCGGCGGGCCTCGTGCTCGCCGTGCTGATCTTGAATTTCGTGCTGATCCGTCTCGCGCCCGGCGATCCGACCGAAACGCTCGCCGGCCAGATGGGGGGCATGACGGAGGAGATCCGTGCGGAGCTGCGCCAGGCGTACGGCCTCGATCTGCCGATGGCGCAGCAGCTCGTGATCTACGTCGGCCGCATCCTCAGTGGCGACCTCGGCTACTCGTACTTCTTCAATCTGCCCGTGACGTCGCTGATCCTCGAGCGGCTGCCGGCGACGATCCTCTTGCTGCTGGCGTCGCTGATCGTGTCGGTGGTCATCGGGACCACGCTCGGTGTGCTGGCCTCGCGCAAACCGCAGGGGCTCCTGTCCCAGCTCATCACCGTCGGCTCCGTCGTCGGCTATTCGGCACCTGTGTTCTGGACAGGCATGCTGCTCGTGATCCTGTTCGCGTCGGTGTTTCCCATCCTGCCGGTTTCGGGCATCCGGTCCGCGGCCATCTCACAGGGCCCCTGGCTCGACATGCTGGACGTGGCGCGGCATCTGGTGCTGCCCGCACTGAGCCTCGCCTTCGTGCAGATGGCGCAGTACAGCCGGCTAACGCGAGCCAGCATGCTGGACGTGCTCGGCGCGGACTACATCCGCACGGCGCGGGCGAAGGGGCTTGCCGAGCGGACGGTGTTCTTCAAGCACGCGCTGCGCAATGCCATCCTGCCCGTGGTGACGATCATCGGCCTCCAGTTCGGGAACATGCTCGCGGGCGCGATCGTCGTGGAGACGGTCTTCAACTGGCCGGGGCTCGGACGGCTCGCATTCGATTCCGTCCTGCGGCGGGATTATCCGACGCTGCTGGGCCTGCTGTTCTTCTCCTCGTTCCTGGTCATCGTCGCCAATCAGCTGACGGACCTCGCCTACCGCTTCGTCGATCCGCGGATCAAGACCGGATGAGCGCGCACGGGACCAGTCCACCGGCACCCCAGGCGCTTTCGCCGACGCGCGAAGCGATTGCCATGTTCGTGCGGCGCCGCGCCGCCATCGCGGGACTGGTGCTGCTCGCGCTGATCGTCGGCGTTTCGCTGATCGGGCCGGTGGTCTACGACGCCGATCCCTTCGACATCGCCGCCGCGCCGCTGACGCCGCCGGGAACGAGCGAAGCCTGGCTCGGCAGCGATCAGCAGGGGCGCGATGTCCTGACGGGGCTCGTCTACGGCGGGCGCGCGACGCTCGCGGTGGGCGCCACAGCCGCCGGCATCGCGGTGCTGATCGGGGTCACCATCGGCGCGCTCGCGGGCTTCTTCGGCGGCATCGTGGACGAGATGCTGATGCGTGTCGCGGAATTCTTCCAGGTGCTGCCGGCGCTGTTGTTCGCTATGGTGCTGGCGACCTTGTTCTCGCCGAGCCTGATCGTGATCGCACTCGCCATCGGGGTGGTGAGCTGGCCGCCGACGGCTAGGCTGACGCGGGCGGAGTTCCTGAAGCTGCGCGAGCTCGATTTCGTTGCCGCCGAACGCGTGATCGGGGCTTCTACCGGCCGAATACTCTGGAAGGTGATCCTGCCCAACGCGCTGCCGCCGCTGATCGTGTCGGCCACGTTCGCGATCGGGACGGCGATCCTGTTCGAAGCGAGCCTGTCGTTCCTGGGGCTCGGCGATCCCAACCGCATGAGCTGGGGGCTCATGATCGGCTCGGGCCGATCGTACATGCTGACGTGCTGGTGGGCCGTGACGTTTCCGGGTCTCATGATCTTCCTGACCGTGCTCGCCATCAGCCTGATCGGCGACGGCCTCAACGATGCGCTCAATCCCAAGCTTAGGGAGAGGCGCTGATGGCGGGTGAGCCGCTTCTCTCCGTCGAAGGGCTGTGCGTCGAGTTCAAGGGTGCACGCGGCATTGCGCGCGTGCTCAATGGCGTGAGCCTGTCGGTGGCCGCCGGCGAAACCCTCGGCATCGTCGGCGAATCGGGTTCGGGCAAGAGCATGACGGCGCTGGCCGTCTTGCGGCTCGTGCCGGATCCGCCGGGCCGGATCAGCGCCGGCCGGGTGCTGTTTCGCGGCGAAGACCTGCTGCAGGCCTCGACGCCGCGCATGCGCGACATCCGCGGCAACAAGATCTCCATGATCTTCCAGGAGCCGATGACGTCGCTCAACCCGGTGTTCACCGTCGGCGCGCAGATCTGCGAGACGCTGACGCTGCACTTAGGGCTCAGGGGCGAGGCTGCGCGCCGGCGCTCCATCGAGCTGTTGAAGGACGTGCGCATCCCGGCCGCCGAGCAGCGGTTCGACGAGTATCCGCATCAGCTTTCGGGTGGCATGCGGCAGCGCGTCATGATCGCCATGGCCATGGCGTGCGAGCCGTCGCTGCTGATCGCGGATGAGCCGACGACGGCGCTCGATGTCACGGTGCAGGCGCAGATCTTCGATCTCCTGCGCGAGATCCAGAAGGCGCGCGGCATGGGCTTGATCCTCATCACGCATGACATGGGCGCGATCGCCGAGATGGCTGACCGGGTTGCCGTCATGTACGGCGGGCGCGTGGTCGAAGAGGGCACGACGCGCGATGTGCTGGATCATCCGCAGCATCCCTACACCAAAGGGCTGATCGCCTGCGTGCCGGATCTCGATCAGGAGGTCGGCGAACGGCATGCGCTGACCGAGATCCCCGGGGTCGTGCCCTCGGTGTGGGATCTCCAGCAGGGTTGCCCGTTCGCGGATCGGTGCGATGAAGCGATTGCGCCGTGCCGTACCTCGATGCCGGCCGATGTCGTGAGCAACGGCCATCGCGTGGCGTGCTGGCAACGGCCGGGGGAACGCGCATGACGTCGCCCATGCTTCAGATCAACGACCTGCGGGTCCATTATCGGCGCCGCCGCCTCAATCCGTTTGCGCCCGTCCAGGCTGTGCACGCGGTAGACGGCGTTTCGCTGGCCGTGGAGAAGGGGCGGACGCTCGGGCTCGTCGGAGAGTCGGGCTGCGGGAAGACGAGCCTTGCGCGGGCCATCCTGCGGCTCACGCCGATTACCGGGGGCAGTATCAGCCTCGACGGCACGCGCATCGACGCGCTCGATGGCGGCGCGTTGCGGCAGATGCGCCGGCGCATGCAGTACATTTTCCAAGACCCCTACTCGTCCCTCAATCCGCGGGCGCGGGCCGGCAATATCGTGCAGAGCCCGCTCGACGTGCTGGGGATCGGGGATGCCGGAACGCGGGCTGCCCGCGTGGCCGAGCTGTTCGGCGCCGTCGGCTTGAGGCCGGAGCAGCAGGCGCTGTTCCCGCACCAGTTCTCGGGCGGCCAGCGGCAGCGGCTCAACATTGCGCGCGCGTTGGCGCCCGAGCCCGAGCTGATCGTGTGCGACGAACCCGTCTCGGCGCTCGACGTGGCGATCCGCTCGCAGATCCTCAACCTGCTCACGCGGCTGCAGGCGGAGCGGGGACTGACCTATCTCTTCATCTCGCACGACCTCGGCGTCGTGAAGCACATGGCTGACGACGTCGCCGTCATGTACCTCGGCCAGATCGTGGAGAAGGCCTCCCGAGCGGCGTTCTTCTCGCGGCCTCTACACCCCTACAGCCGCGCCCTGCTCTCGGCTGTGCCGAGCGTGAAGGGCGGCCGCAGCGTCGCCGCGCAGCGGATCAAGCTCGCGGGCGATCCGCCGAGCCCGATCAAGCCGCCGCCTGGATGCCGGTTCGCCCCGCGCTGCCCAGTCGCGGACGCGCGCTGCCACGAGGAAATGCCGCAGCTGCGCGACACCGCGCCCGGACATTGGGTCCGGTGCCACCGCGTCGAGATCGAGAATGGCGTGCCGACGTCGCCGCTTTCATGATGAACGCCGCCGGTGGCGCGAGCGCGCCGACTTTGCCTCAAGCAGAGCTCAAGTTTTTACGGCCAAATATGACAGAAAGTCGAGCTTTCGAGAGCTTGGCCTGCGCCATAAACCATTGACGACAAAGGAGATCGTGGCCTGTCGGCACCACTCGCCCGAATTCGGCCGCAGTGCCGTATCCAGCGCGCGCGGCGAGGACTAAGGTGATCCGGTCAAGCACAGGAGAACACCCATGTCCAAGATCGCAGTGATCGCCGTCGTGGCTGCTGCCGTTGCGTTCGTGGCCTGCCGTCGTGAGGAGCGTTACGAGCCCCTCAAGCTCGGCGCCGGCGACGTCAAGGTCGAGCAGTCCGCGCGCTAAGCGCATCGGCTCCTAACAATCGCAGTCGCGTCTTCTGGCCCTGCCTCGCGCAGGGCCTTTTTCTTTGCGGTGCGCCGGACGCCGCGCGATCGACTTATCCACAGTCGCAAACGCACGCGTGAAACCGTACGCAGCCCCGCGCATTTTCCAATCACCAAGTCCGAAGTGGTGAGTGGCGTACCGGGCGGGAGGTGCTGCGTCAGAGTTTTGCGTACCGAATAACCCCGCCTTGTCGCGGCTGGCCCAGGTCGTCCCCCGCCTCCTGGGTCAGCCGCTCGGCGTTTTGGAGGCCGCCCGTTAGAGGGCAGCGCGCAAGGATGCGGGGTCGCGCACGATGAGAACGTTGCGGTCGATTTCGATGTGGCCGGCCTTTTGGAAGCGGGCGAGCGTCATCGTCACCCACTGGCGGGTCGAGCCCACCATGCTGGCGAGCTGGTCGTGCGTGATGCGCCGCGACACCACGAGCTGGTCGCCGGGCTTGCGATCGATCTCGGCGAGGATGAGCAGAACGTGGGCGAGCCGCTCCGTCACCGAGCGCGTGCCGAGCATCTGCACGAGCGCCGAGTAGCACTTCCCCTTCTCGACGAGCCCCTCGATGATGCATTCGGCGAACGTCGGCATGCTGCGGACGAGGCCGCGGATGGTGGCGCCCGGCAGGTAGGCGAGCCGCGTCTTCTCGACCGCGACGCCGGACCAGATGTGCGTGCCGCCGCCGAACACTTCCGGCCCGCCGACGAAGTGGCCGGGGGTCCAATAGGCCAGCGTGATTTCCTTGCCCGAGGGGCCCGCGTAGAACGTGCGCACGCGGCCCTTCTCGATGAGATAGATGCCGTTGTGAGGATCGCCCTGGTGGAAGATGGTGTCGCCCGCGTCGGCCTGCACCACGGTGGAGGCGCGGCGAACGGTGCGCACCTCCTCCAGCGACAGGCGCTCGAGCAAGCTCACGCCGCGCTTCAGGTCCGCGATCATCTCCGTGAGGTAGAACGCGGACGGCGTCTCGTCCGCGGGCGCCACGGGGCGTGCGATGCGCGCAGTCTGCCGTCCAATGACACCGTGCATGGCTGGTCCCTACCTGTTCTGCTGCTCGAACGCCTTGAGGCTTTCCTGCCGGATCTGCGCGTGGAAGAGGCGCTTGTAGCGGATGAAGCCCTCGTCGACGGTGAGGTCGCCGTCGCGCGGACGCGGCAGGTCGATCTTGATGTCGGCGATGATGCGGCCGGGGCTCGCGCTCATGACGAGCACGCGGTCGCCCAGGAACACGGCCTCGTCGATGTCGTGCGTGACGAACAGGACGGTGATGCCGAACTCGGCCCAGATCTTGAGGAGGTTTTCGGACATCATGGCGCGCGTCTGGCTGTCGAGCGCGCCGAACGGCTCGTCCATCAGCAGCACGCGGGGATAGTTGGCGAGCGCGCGCGCAATGCCGACGCGCTGCTGCATGCCGCCGGACAGTTCGCGTGGATAGCGCTTGGCGAAGCGCGTCAGCCCGACCATCTCGATGAAGGTGTCGGCGATGGCTTCGGGCGTCGGCTCGCCGCGGCCGCTGATGCGCGGGCCGAAGGCAACGTTTTCGCGCACCGTCATCCACGGAAACAGCGAGTACTGCTGGAACACCATGCCGCGGTCCGGCCCCGGCGCTTTCACCGGCTCGCCATCGACGCGGATCTGTCCCGTGGTCGGCGGCACATAGCCCGCCACCGCGTTGAGAAGCGTGGACTTACCGCACCCCGAGGGGCCCAGGATGCAGACGAACTGGCCAGGCTCGATGGTGATGGAGGTGTTCTCGACGGCCGTGTGCACGCCGCGGTCTCCGTCGAAGACGATGCCGACGTTGTCGATCTCAATGCGGCCGCGGTCGTTGCGATAGGTGCGCGCCGGCGGCTCGATCTTGGCGCGGGGAGAAACGAGGTTGAGCATCGGCGCGGTCCTTCAGCTCTTCCAGGGCATCAGCAGGTTGCCGAACAGGCGGATGAGCAGGCTCGACAGCAGGCCCAGCACGCCGATGGTGATCATGCCGAGGGCGATGTCGGCGTACTGCACGAGGGAATAGGCCTCCCAGGTGAAGTAGCCGATGCCGAACTGGCCCGAGATCATCTCGGCGGCGATCAGCGAGACCCAGGCGACGCCCATGCCGACGGCAAGCCCGGTGAAGATCGAGGGCAGGCAGGCGGGGAAGTAGACCTTGCGGAAGATCTGGCGCTCGCTGGCGCCGAGGCTCTGCGCGGCCCGCACGAGCACGGGATCGACAGCGCCCATGCCGGCGATCGTGTTCAGCAGAATCGGGAAGAAGGAACCCAGGAAGGTGATGAACACGATGCTCTCCTCGTTCGAGGGCCAGAGCATGATGGACATCGGCACCCAGGCGATGGCGGGGATCGGTCGGATCACTTCCACCACGGGCGTGACGAACTCGCGGATCATCTTGTAGCGGCCCATCACCAGGCCGAGCGGGATGGCAATCAGAGCGGCAATCACGAAGCCGAAGCCGATGCGGCGGCAGCTGATGCGGGCGTGCTCGAAGAACATCGCGGACTTGAAGGCCGCTTCAGCCTTCTCGAGCACCTGCTTGGGCGAAGGCACGTTGATGAAGCGGACGTGGAAGCTGACGCGGTTCTCCGTCAGCACGTGCCAGAGCGCGACGAACAGCACGAGCGAGATGATGGCGAAGACGAACGCCCGCAGCTGCGGCAGCTTGCGCTTGAGCCAGGGCTTGCGGGCTTGCGGCGACCGAACCAGCGCCGGTTCGGACAGTTGCTTGTCGACAAGAGTGTCGGCTGCGTCCGAAGGGACCGGGTTCGGCACGTCGTCGACGGCGCGTTCGGCGACACTCATGCGTCAGGACCCCGAGGACACGAACTGTGCGGCGGCGGCGAGATCGCCGACCTTGCCGTTCACCTTGGCGGCCGCGGCATCGGCTTCCGTCTTCAGCATGAAGGGCGTCACCTGCGGACCCGAGGCATCCTTGGCGAGCACGAAGTAGGCCTGGTCGGCGAAGAGCTGGATCTGCCGCACGCTGTCGAACACGAAGGCCTTGGTGACCTTCTTGCCGGCCTTGGTCGCGGCGTTCAGGGCGCCGAGCGTGCAGACCGTGCTGGCGTGGGGCGTGATGCCGTCTTCCTCGGTCCACAGCTGGCCGGCCTTGCGCGATTCGGTGATGGGTTTGTTGCAGAAGGGATCGGTGCCGGAGACCTCGTAGTTTTCGAGGCTCTTCACGGCCTTCTCGTAATCGAGGCCGAGTTCCGCATAGGCCTTGCGGATATAGCTGTCGTTGACCCAGGCCTTGACGTCGAATTCCTTCATGCGGCCGAGGTTCTGCAGCACCTTCGCGTCTTCGGCGGCGTCGGCCACGAGCTGTGGCTTGATGGTCGGATCCATCGTCATGATGCCGGACGGGCCCAGGAAGATGTAGACGACGACCTTGTCGATGCCGGTCCACTCGGCGATCTTCTCGGCGGCGAGCTTCGGGTTCTTCTTGATCCACTCGGTCGCCTCGATCGAGGCCTTCAAGTAGCCGACGACGACTTCCGGGTACTTCTCGGCGAAGTCGGTACGGACCACGACGCCGTGCCAGGTGGGCGCATTGGTCTCGACGCCGTCGAAGATCTTGCGGGCGAAGCCGCGGTGCGGAAGCAGTTCGGCGAAGGGCACGAAGTCGGCGTGGCCGTCGATCTTCTTCTCCTGCAGGCTCGTCGAGCCGACTTCCGGCGTCTGGCTGACGAGCTTGATCGTGTCGGGTGCCCAGCCGCGATCCTGGAAGGCCTTCAACACCATACCGTGCGCGGCAGAGCCGAAGGGTACGCTGACGAGCTTGCCCTTAAGATCGTCGAGCGTGAAGTACGGGCTGTCCTTGTGCACCACGAGCCCGTTGCCGGATCCGAAGATGTTGTAGGCGGCGACCGCGATGAGCTGGCTCTTGCTCTCGGGGTTCGACTGGAAGGTGAAGCCGTTGACGACCAGCGGATAGTCGCCCATCGCGCCGAAGTGCAGCTTGTTGGCCATCATGCCGTTGGTGACGGGCGGTCCGGAGGTGAAGTTCTGCCAGTCGAGCTGGTAGGTCACCTTCTCGTACTTGCCGGTCTTCGGCAGATGCTTGTCGAGAAGCTTGAGTTCGCGAATGACGGCGCCGACGTTAACCGTGTTGGTCGTCGTGTCCTGGGTGCCGATGCCGACGGTGATGGTCTGAGCTTGGCTCGGAGCGGAGGTGAGCAGCAGCGCGGCGAGGGCTGCGGGAAGGAAATGCCTGGTGACGAGTCGCATATCTGGCTCCGGCTCTTGCATCTTTTCCGCGCTGTAACAGCGCAACAGCCGTGCCAGGAGTGCGTGCCGCGATGGCGCCGTCAGCCCAAAAGCCTGGAATCCTTCCAGGTTTCGGAGGCAATCCGCAGGTCGTCAAAGACGACACTGGCGATTTGATGCAAGTTGCGCGGGCGCAATGACTTGCGATTGAGCAGCATCGCCACGGTCGCCGCCGCAACTTGTCTAATACAAGTTGCGGACTGGGCATCCGCCACGTTTCCCGGGCCGGCCGGTCGATGCATGAAGCCCCGGCGCCGCGAAGGCGTCCAAGACGAAAATCTGATAAGCATATGAGCGCCCGTACGCTCAGCCGCGCGGCACACGCACCTTGAATTTCATCGCGTCAAAACGGGCATAAAGGCGCTCGTAATCGATCGGCCGCCCGTTGTTGTCGATGGTGAGCCGCTGGATGCGCAGCACGTTCTCGCCCGGTTTCGCACCGACGAAGCGGGCGTGGCGGGGATCGATCTCCACGACGTCGATGGTCAGATCCGCGTAACCGAGCTCGACATCGAGCTTGCGTTCGAGGAGCAGGAACACATCCTCCCGCTGCAAGTCGAGCAGTGCCAGTTTGCGGCCGACATCGAGCGGGAAGAAGCTGATGTCCAGCGAGAGGGCCGCCTCACCGGCAATGCGCTGGCGCACGATGCGGGTGACAGGGGTGCGGAGTGCCACGCGGAGCGCGTCTGCAACCTCTCGGGTTGCCGGCACTTCCATCAGCTCAATCACGTTCGAGCGCGTGGCGATGCCGAGCGGCGCCATCATCTCGCCGAAGCTCTGCAGGCGCTCCAGTCGGGCCACGGCTTGCGGGCGGCGGACGAAGTAGCCCTTGCCGTGACGGCTCTCGATCTGGCCGCACGCTTTCAGCGTCTCGAGCGCCTGCCGCGCGGTGACGCGGCTGACGTCGAAGCGCTGCATGATGTCGTGCTCGCTGGGCAGCTGCTCGCCGGCGCTGAAGTCACCGGCTGCGATGCGCTTGCCCAGCCAGTCGCCGATGATCGCGTATTTCGGCGACCGTGCCGCCTTGGGGGCGCGGGTGCGTTTGCCGGGCGGTGCGAGCGTTTTGGTCATAGCGCCGGGGGTCCAAGCCCTTCCGGGATCGGCATTCGCAATCGGCGTGCCAAGCGCAATCGTCGTGCCAACACGGCGGAATTTCAGGCGCTCGCTGCGGCCTTAATTGCGATCTGCTGCAGCGCCCAGCGGATGTTCTTGCGGACATCGGGATCGGGATCGTCGGCGACCGCTTCAAGGGCCGGCTTCGCGCTCGGATCGCCGATTTCGCCCAGCGCGGCGGCCGCTTCCTTGCGCAGGTTGGCCTGGGCGTGCCCAAGGGCTTCCGAGATGCCCTTGATCGCCGGCTTGTGCTTGAGCTTGCCGAGGCTGCGGATGGTCTTGAGGCGCACCTGCCAGAAGGGATCGGAGAGGGTGGCTAGAAGCTGGGCGGCGGCGCCTTCTCCGTGGGCAGATCCCAGCGTTTCGGCGGCGATCTCGCGCACCATCCAGTCGCTGTCGGCAAGGCCCTTGGCGATCGTTTCCGTAGCCGTCTGGGTATGGGAAAAGGTGAGGGCGCTGATGGCGGCCCGTCGGACCAGCGGGTCGGGGTCGGCCGCCGCGCTCTTCAGGGCCGGCACCGCTTCCTCGAGCTTCAGGAAGCCGACGACGCCGACGGCCTGCACGCGGACTTGCGGGTCGCTATCGCGCAGGGCCTGCAGGGCGGGTTTGAGGGATTCCTTGCGGCGCAGTTCCTTGAGCGCCCGCAGCGCCGAGGCGCGGACGAAGGGGCTTGTGTGCTCGACGAGGGGGAAAAGAGGGTCGGCGGAGGCCGGGTCCTTCAATTCGGCGGCGCTTTCGGAGGCGGCGCTGGCGACCTCCTTGTCGGGGTCGGTCAGGGCGGTGACCAGAACGGCAGCGGCCGCCGGGCCATCATAGGACTCCAGCGCGCGCGCGACTTGCAGGCGTACGCCCGCGTCCTTGTCTGCCATGGCCCGCGCCAGCAACGGGATCGCCTGCGGATCGCCGAGGTCGGCAAGCTCCATGACCGCAACGCGGCGCTCGCCGGCGTCGTCAGAGGCGAGCTGCTCTGCGAGGTCGTCGAGGTCGCTGTAGCTCTCGAAGGGATCCGACATGAGGGGCGCCGCTATTTGAGGAGGTAGGGGATGTTCACTTTCACCGCGCCCGTCGGGCAATCGGCCTCGCAGGGCATGCAGTACCAGCACTCATCGTACGCCATGTAGGCCTTGCCTGTCGTGTCCGAGATGCGCAGGACGTCGAGCGGGCACACGTCGACGCAGACCGTGCAGCCCTTCTCGGCGATGCACTTGGCGTCATCGACGACGACGGGGACGGTGGTGAAGGTTGGCGCGAGCGGCATGAAGCGAAGCTCCTCGTTCGAATAGCGTGATCAGGCGGACGCACGGATGCGCTGCTTGTCGTAGAGATCGCGCTCGTCCTCGGCGATGGGGACGACATAAGGGTCGACGGCGCGTTTCTCGCAGGCCATTCGGCCGTCCTTCTTCGACAGCAGAGTGTGGCAGAACCAATCCTCGTCGTTCTTGTGCGGGAAGTCGGTCCGCAGGTGGTAGAGGCCCCAGCGGCTTTCCGTGCGATAGAGCGAGGCGAAGGCTGCCATGTCCGCGCAGTCGAGGATCGAGTGGGCTTCGAGCGCTCGCATCAACTCGTGCGAATTGCGCACCATCATGCGGTTCTCCAGGTCGTCGCGCACTTCGGCAAGGCGCGTCTGGCCGAGTTCATACTTGCGCGTCACCTTCGGAGGCTGGAGGTAGTCGTTGACGAGGCGGCGCGTCTTGTACTCGATCTGGTTGGGCGGAATGCCGTCTTCGCGCTTCGTCGGCGCAAGCACACGCTCTTTCTCCAGCGCGACGGCGCCGGCATCGAAGGACGCGAAATCGACGTTGGCCGCGTACTCGGCAGCATCTTCGCCGGCGATGGCGCCGTTGGTGAAGGCCCCTAGCATGTAGTTGTGCGGGACGCTCGCCATGTCGCCCGCCGCATAAAGGCCTGGGATGGTGGTGCGGCCGAAATCATCGACGAACACGCCCGAGGCGCTGTGGCCGGAACAGAAGCCGATCTCGGAGATGTGCATCTCGATCATCTCTCTGCGGTAGTCGGTGCCGCGGCCCTCGTGGAACAGGCCGCGCGTCGGCCGTTCCACTTTGTGCAGGATGGTCTCGATCTCCTTGATCGTGTCCTCGTGCAGGTGGTTGAGCTTGAGGAATACGGGGCCCTTGCCGGACTGCAGCTCGTTGAAGAACTCGAGCATCATCTGGCCCGACCAGTAGTCGCACTCGATGAAGCGCGCGCCCTCGTTGTTGGCTGTGTAGGCGCCGAAGGGACCGGCGACGTAGGCGCAGGCGGGGCCGTTGTAGTCCTTGATAAGCGGATTGATCTGGAAGCACTCGAGGTTCGCGAGCGCGGCACCGGCGTGATAGGCCATCGCGTAGCCATCGCCCGCGTTCGCCGCGTTCTCGTAGGTGCCGTACATGTAGCCCGACGTCGGCAGGCCGAGCCGGCCGGCAGCGCCCATGCACAGGATCACGGACTTCGCCTTGATGACGAGGAACTCGGACGTGCGCGTGTTGACGGCGATGGCGCCCGCGACGCGGCCGTCGGTACCGGTCAGGAGGCGGGTGGCCATGTAGCGGTTGGAGATCAGCAGGCGGGCGCGGCGGAGCTGGCGATAAAGCGCCTTCTTCACGGTCTCGCCGTTGGGCATCGGCAGCACGTAGGTGCCGATGTGATGCACCTTCTTGACGGCGAAATCGCCGTTCTCGTTCTTGAGGAAGCGGATGCCGTAGCTGTCCAGCTCCTCGATGATCTTGTAGCAGTTCTGGGCGTACTTCAGGACGGCCTTCTGGTTGACGATGCCGTCGTTGGCGATGGTGATTTCCTTGGTGTACTGCTCCGGCGTGGCGTAGCCGGGGATCACCGCGTTGTTCAAGCCGTCCATGCCCATGGATATGGCGCCGGAGCGCTTCACGTTCGCCTTTTCGAGCAGGATGACGTTGGCCTTCGGGTTCTTCTGCTTGGCCTTGAGCGCGGCCATGGGGCCGGCCGTCCCGCCGCCGATCACGAGCACGTCGCAAGCGACTTCCGAAATTCCGTCGACGATGGCATCGAGCGTCATGGGGCTATCCTAGAGCGCGTGGTTCTGGACTGTGCGGGACGCGCATGGAGCGGCATCCGCAATGAGAAAATCTGCAACGGTCGGGCGACCGGCGAGATCGGCGAGCAGGATCCACGGGAAGACGCCGCGGTCATGCCCGTCGCTGAAGGCGATGTTGAGCGCGTAGTTGCCGATCGGCGTGACGCGCGCGATCCGGATGCCGGACGGGGCGGCGAGGTCGAGGCCCGACATCCGCCGGCTGCGGCGCAGGGCTGACGGGCAGTGGCACCACAGCACGTCGGCGCCGACGCGCACAATGCGGCCATCGGCGATCACGAGCGTGAGGGAGCGGCCTTCGTCCTCGATATTTATGGCGACCGGTTGCATGCGTGACCCATGTTGGTGGTCGCCGGCGCGAGGCCTTTGACGACCGATGGGACAAGCATGTCGTCGAGGCGAACCGGTCGATAGCAACTAATTGCCAGCGCCCGGACGAAAGGGGGCGCCGGCGCAAACTGCCTCCGCTGCAAAGAAATTGACCGTCCTGACAAGGGACCTCGGGTAGCGATGCCCTCGATCACCTCTCCCCCTGCCGGAGCCCCTTCCGCCATGAGCGCCCTGCAATCCGAGACCGTGCTCGACGTGCATCACTGGACGCCCAGCATGTTCAGCTTCACGGCGACGCGCAGCCCCTCGTTCCGCTTCGCCAACGGGCAGTTCGTGATGATCGGGCTGGAGCTGGAGGGTAAGCCGCTGCTCAGGGCCTACAGCCTCGCCAGCACGAACTACGACGAGCAGCTCGAATTCCTGTCGATCAAGGTGCCGGATGGTCCGCTGACGTCACGGCTGCAGCACATCAAGCCGGGCGACCGTATTCTCGTCGGCCGCAAGCCGACGGGTACGCTGGTGCTGGACAATCTCACCCCTGGCCGCGTGCTGTATCTCTGGAGCACGGGGACAGGGCTTGCGCCATTCCTCGCCATCATCCGCGACCCGGAAGCCTACGAGCGCTACGAGAAGATCGTCCTCGTGCACGGATGCCGGCAGGTGGCGGAGCTCGCCTACGGCGACCGCATCCGCAACGAACTGCCGAAGGACGAATTCGTCGGCGAGCTTGTGCGCGAGAAGCTGATCTATTATCCGACGGTCACGCGCGAGCCGTTCTGGCACCAGGGGCGCATCACCGAACTCGTCGAAACCGGCAAGCTGTTTACGGACACGGGGATGCCGCCGCTCGATGCTGAGCACGATCGCGTTATGATGTGCGGCAGCCCGCAGATGATCGCCGACCTCAAGGTGATGCTCGAGGGACGCGGTTTCATCGAGGGCGCCAACCACACGCCGGGGCAGTTCGTGGTCGAGCGCGCGTTCGTGGAAAAGTGAAGCAGCCCGCAGCGAAAGGCGGCTTGATGGCATCCTCACCGACGGATCAAGCCACGCACCTTCCGTCGCTGCGCACGGTCGTACTGACGGTGATCGCGATGCTGGCGTTCGCCGGCAACAACCTCCTGTGCCGGTTGGCCCTTGCGCATGATGCCATCGACCCCGCGTCCTTTGCGCTCGTGCGCCTTGCCTCCGGCGGGGTGACGCTGTGGCTGTTGATGCGGCCGTCCGGTGGCAAGATCGACGGGTCGTGGGCCGGCGCCGTGGCGCTGCTCACCTATGCGTTCGCCTTTTCGTTTGCGTATGTGACCCTGCAGGCAGGGGCTGGCGCGCTGTTCCTGTTCGGGGCCGTGCAGATTACGATGATTGCGACGAGCCTCGCCAAAGGCGAGCGCCTTGCGGGCTTGCAGTGGATGGGATTCGCAGCGGCTGTGGCGGGCTTCGTCATGTTGGTCGCGCCGGGTGTTTCCGCGCCGCCCGTGGGCGGAGCCATCCTCATGATCGGCGCAGGCCTCGCGTGGGGCGCCTACTCGCTCATCGGCCGAGGGGCGACAAACGCCATGGCCGATACGGCGGGGAATTTTCTCCGCTCCATTCCCGTCGCAGTCGTCCTGTGGGCACTGGCCGCGGGGTTCGGGCAGACGTGGAGTTTCGCCGGGGCTGCCTATGCCATGCTGTCTGGCGCGGTGACGTCGGGCCTGGGCTATACGATCTGGTACGCCGCATTGCCGGGCCTGACGCGTGCGCAATCTTCCTCGGTGCAGTTGAGCGCGCCGGTCATCACAGCGCTGATCGGTACGGTACTTCTGTCGGAGTCTGTGACGCTGCGCCTTGCACTGTCGTCGATCGCCATCCTGGGCGGGATCGCGCTGGTCATCGGGTTCGGCCGAGCGCGGTCCTGAAGCAAGGCTGCCTGGTCAGGCCTTGGCGCCCTGGCGGCCTGAGCCGAGAACCGGCAACGCATCGGGGTCGAGCGGCCAACGCGCACGCGCCGTGACGGTCAGGGGATCGTCGGACAAACCGCGTGCCAAGCGTTCCGCACCGGCCCAAGCCACCATTGCGGCGTTGTCGGTGCAGAGGGCCGGTGGCGGGACGTGGAGGGTGTAGCCGGCGGTCTGCGCGGCAGCCTTGAGGCGATCACGCAGGCGCTTGTTGGCCGCCACCCCGCCCGCGACCACGAGATGCCGGCCCTTGCCGGGTTCGAGGGTTTCGCTCGCGATCGCCAAGGCGCGGGCGATGCGATCGGCCACCGCGTCGGCGACGGCGGCCTGGAAATCCGCGCAGAGATCGGCGATGTCCTGTTCGTGCAGCGGGACGAGGGCCTGCGCCTGGTGGCGCACGGCCGTCTTCAGACCCGCAAACGAGAAGTTGGGCTCGGGGCGGCCTTGCATCGGCCGCGGCAACGAGAAGCGGCCTTCACGCCCGGACGAGGCGGCGCGCTCGACGGCGGGACCGCCGGGAAAACCGAGCCCCAAGAGCTTCGCCGTCTTGTCGAAGGCTTCGCCGAGGGCGTCGTCGATGGTCGAGCCGAGGCGCCGGTAGCGGCCAACGTCTTCCACGACCAGGATCTGTGTATGCCCGCCCGAAACGAGAAGCAGCACATAGGGCGGCTTCAGACCTTCCGTCAGGCCGACGGTCAGGGCATGGGCTTCGAGATGGTTGACCGCGATGAGCGCAAGGCCGTGCACCAGGGCCAATGTCTGCGCCGTGGTGACGCCGACGAGGAGGCCGCCGATCAGGCCCGGCCCGGCCGTCACCGCGACGGCGTCGAGGTCGGACAGGGAGAGGGAGGCGTCGGTTAGCGCTTTGGCAATAATGCCGTCGAGGCATTCGACATGGGCGCGGGCGGCGATCTCGGGAACGACGCCGCCGAACGGCCGGTGCTCCTCCCACTGGGAGCGCACGACGTTGGACAGGGCTTCGCCGACCCCGTCGGGCCGGCGGAGGACGACGGATGCCGCCGTCTCGTCGCAACTCGTCTCGATGCCGAGGACGCGCAGGTCGCCCGTTCCGGACCCCGCTGCAGCGGCCCGGCGCATCGATCCATTTGCGCTCGGAGCCGACATGAGCTTAATGGCGCCTTGTATTCCGGTTGGAAGCGCGCAAACCTTTGTCAGGGCAGCGCTTCGGCAGGTCCGCGCCGGCTGGCCGAACCGCCGCACCGCCTAGCATCTGGAGACCTTCACGTGCAAGCCTCGCCCCTCCGCATCGGAACGCGCGGATCCCCGCTGGCATTGGCCCAGGCGCGCGAGGTGCAGGCACGGCTCGAAGCGGCCCATGGCAAGGGCACGCTCGCCTTCGAGGTCAAGATCTACAAGACGTCGGGTGACCGCATCCAGGACCGGCTGCTGTCCGAGGCGGGCGGCAAGGGCCTGTTCACGAAGGAGCTCGAAGAGGCGCTGATCGCGAGCGACATCGACATCGCCGTGCACTCGATGAAGGACATGCCGACGGTGCTCCCTGAGGGCCTCGCCATCCGCTGCATTCTCCCGCGCGAGGACGTGCGGGACGCCTTCATCAGCCACAAGGCCGGCGGGTTCGCCGATCTGAAGCCCGGCGCCGTGGTGGCGACGGCGTCGCTGCGCCGGCAGGCGCAGGTCCGGCACATGCGGCCCGATCTCCAGGTCGTGGGGCTGCGCGGAAATGTCGAGACGCGTCTCCGGAAGCTCGAGGAAGGGGTTGCCGATGCGACGCTCCTCGCGTGTGCCGGGCTGCGGCGGCTGGGGCTGGAAAACCGCATCACCAGCGTCATTTCGACGGACGACATGCTGCCTGCCTGCGCGCAGGGCGCCGTGGGGATCGAGATGCGCGAAGCCGATACGGTCATCGCCGAGATCCTGGCGGCGATCAACCACCAGCCGTCCGCCCTCGTGGTCGAGACCGAGCGCGCGTTCCTGCGTCGCCTCGACGGCTCCTGCCGGACGCCCATCGCGGGCCTCGCCGAACTGAAGGGCAGCGAGATGCGTTTCCGGGGCATGATCCTGAAACCCGACGGCAGCGTCGCGCATGCCACCGAACGGCATGTGGCTTCGCACGAGGCGGTTAAGGCCGCCGTGGAAGCGGCGGAAGAGCTGCTCGGCCGGGCGGGCCCCGACTTCCTTGCGACCGCGTGAGCCCGATGCGGCTGCTCGTCACCCGGGCCGAGCCCGATGCCATCAAGCTGCAGGCCACGCTCGAGCGCCTCGGCCATGAGGCGACGGTCGAGCCGCTGCTGTCGGTGGAATTCATCGAGGGTGTCGAGATCGACCTGGAAGGCGTCCAGGCCCTGATTGCGACGAGCCGCAACGCCTTGCGCGCCCTGCGCAATCATCCCGCGCGCAAGGACGCGGTGAAGCTGCCGCTGTTCGCCGTCGGCAAGGCGACCGCCGAGGAAGGTCGCGGGCTCGGCTTCGAAACGGTGATCACGGGCGCCGGCAACGCACGCGAACTCATGAACCACATCGTCTCGGTGGTGGATCCGGCCGCCGGTCTCCTGATGCACGTCGCGGGAGATCGTCTCGCCGTCGATCTCGCGGGTGACCTGGAAGCCCAGGGATTTCGCGTGCTTGAAGTCGTGGTCTACCGCACCGTCGCAGCCCGGGGGTTCTCGAGCGACACGCTCGACCAATTGGCGATGGGCGAGATCGAGGGCGTGATCCTCTTGTCGCCTCACACCGCCACGGTGTATGCGAGCCTCATCAAGAAGTTCGGGCTCGTCGACTACGTGAAGGGCCTGACGCACTTTTGCCTTTCACAAGCGGTAGCCAAGCGGCTGGAACCTTTGGGAGAAGTCAGCGTCGAGGTTGCGGCGGAGCCGTCGCTGCGGCAGGTCCTCGCCTCCATTCCGAGAAGCGGCGGAATGGTGCACACGGCGAGTGACGAGGACGATCTTTAGGATCGCCGTCAACGCCTTATCAAGACGGTCGTGCGAGACCCGGTTGCCGGGGCGCGACCGCCACCGCGACGATGCGCGCAAGTCGAGTTGGAGGCCAGGCGGACATCATGTCCAACAGTTCGGATGACCATCAGGGCCGTGGCGGCGAGGGCAAGCGGTCCTACGCGACGATCGATCTTAAGGCGACCGAGGTCGAGCCGCCGAAGGGCGACACCAAGGCACCCGCCGATAGTCCGCCCGGTGCCGAAGCGAAGCCCGAAGAGGCCGCCTCCGCCGCGCAGAGGCCGGAAGATGCCGCGCCGGCAGCGAAGCCTGCCGCGCGGGGTGTTTCGGCCGGCAGCATCGTGACGCATCTGGCCGCCGGGGCGGTCGGAGCGGCGCTCGTCTATCTCGCGGGCGAGTATCTCACGTCGACGCGCGATGAAGCCAATCGCCAGGCGGTCGTGCTGAGCGAAGTGACGAAGCGGGTCGCGGACATGGAAGCGGCGATCGGCGGGCGCCCGGGAGCCGAGGGCCTGCGGGCCCGGCTCGATGACGCCCAGCGCACGATCACGGCCTTGAAAGATGCCCAGGCCAAGAGCGCGTCGGATACGCGGCAGCTCGAAGCGCGCATCGGCGGACAGGACATCCCACCGGGCCTTGCGGACCGCCTGACCAAGATGGACGAGATCCTGGCGACGGTACCGACGCCCGCTGCGGGGCGC
>RXJK01000013.1:0-2410 GCA_003963125.1 Hyphomicrobiales bacterium | reverse complement strand
TGAAGGGCGAAGTCGAAGAGCGGCTGTCGGGCGCGGCGCGCGCCTCCGATCTCGGGCCGCTCGCCGCCAAGGTCGCGGCGATGGAGAAGGACGTGCAGGCCTTCACGCGCTCGGAGGCCGATCGCAATGCGAATGCTTCGCGCATCGTGCTGCTGCTCGAACTCGGCAACCTGAAGCGAGCCATCGACAGCGGAAAGCCCTATCCGACGGAGCTTGCCGCGGTGCAGCGCGTCGCGCAGGGCCGCGTCGACCTGAAGCCCATGGAGCGCTACGTGCTCGAGGGCGTGCCGCCCGTTCCCGAGTTGCAGAAGGCGTTCCGGCGCATCGCCAATTCGATCATCGATGCCGAGTCCGAGCCCAACAACGCGACGCTGATGGACCGGCTCGTGTCCGGTGCGAAGTCGGTCGTGCGCGTGCGCAAGGCAGGCCATACCTCCGACGACACCAGCGTCGAGGCCACGGTCGGCCGCATGGAAGCCGCCCTGAAGGAAGGCCAGCTCGGCGAGGTGCTCGCACAGGGCAAGAAGCTGCCGCCGAAGTCGGCGCTGGCGGCCGAAGACTTCCTGAAGAAAGTCGAGGCGCGGCAGGCGGTGAATACGGCGAACGCCCAAATCGAGCAGCAGCTCAAGGTTTCCCTCGGCGAGGCGCAACGATGATCCGCGTCGTCCTGTTCTTCATCGTCGTCCTCGGCGCCATCATGGGGCTGCACTGGCTGGCCGACCGGCCGGGCAGCATCGTCATCGAGTGGCAGGACTACGTTGCGGAGACGAGCGTGTTTCGCGCGTTCGTTGGTCTGCTGATCCTTGTGGCGGCGGCCATCCTGGCCTGGTCACTGCTGCGGGGCATCTGGATGAGCCCCGCCACCCTCGGGCGCTATTTTCATAAGCGGCGGCAGAAGCGTGGCCTTGAAGCGATCTCGGGCGGCATCATCGCCGTCGGCGCTGGCGATCGCGCGCTTGCGACGCGCTACGCCAGCCAGGCGCGCAAGGCGCTGCCGAACGAGCCGCTGACGCATCTTCTGCGCGCACAGACGGCAGAACTCGTCGGCGATCGCACGACCTCGCGGCGGATTTTCGAGGCGATGCTGGGGGCGCCCGATACCGAGCAACTCGGGTTACGCGGCCTGTTCCTCGAAGCGCAGCGCGAGAAGGAGAAGGACGCCGCGCGGCAGTACGCCGAGCGGGCGCTGAAGCTCAATGCCAAGCTCGACTGGCCTGTGGAAGCGCTGTTCGACATCCAGTGCCGCGACCAGGACTGGCAGGGGGCGCTGGAGACGCTCGACATCGCGCGCCGCCAGAACCTCATCGAGAAGCCGGTGTTCAATCGCCGGCGCGCGGTGCTGCTGACGGCGCTGGCGCAGGCAAGCGAAGAGCCGTTGCCGCAGAAGGCGCTGGAGATGGCGCTCGAAGCGCATCGCCTCGCGCCGGATCTCGTGCCGGCAGCGGCCATCGCTGGCCGCATCCTTGCCTCGCAAGGCTCCACGCCGCGTACGGCGCGTGTGCTGCTCAAGACCTGGCGATTGTCGCCGCATCCCGACATTGCCGCTGCGTATGCCTATGCACGGCCCGGCGACAGTCCACGCGACCGGCTGGCCCGCGTGCGCCAGCTCGGACGTATCACGCCCAACTCGGCCGAGGCCAACATCGCCATCGCCGTCACGGCGCTCGAAGCGCACGATTGGGCCGAGGCCCGCAAGGCGCTGGAACCGCTGACGGAACATCGCCTGACACAGCGCGTGTGCACGCTCATGGCCCGGATCGAGAACGGCGAGCACGGTGCCACCGGCAAAGTGCGCGAGTGGCTGGCTCGTGCCGTCAACGCACCGCGTGATCCGGCCTGGACGGCTGACGGCGTCGTATCCGACCGGTGGGCCCCGATGTCGCCGGTGACGGGGCAACTCGACGCTTTCCAATGGCGGGTGCCAGTTGAGGCCATCGATCAGGCCGAAGGCGAACTGCTCGCCGCGAAGGTGGACGCTCTCGTCTCGCTCGGCGCGCATACAGACGAAGTGATCGAGCAGCTTCCCGATGTGACAACCGCACGACCCACTGCGCCCAAGGAGCGCACCGGGCCTGCGGAAGGAGCGCAACCGCACGCTTACGTGCGGCCAAATTCCCCAGCGGCAAACGTCGCCCTTGGAGAAGTGCAGAAACCGGCCAAATCTGCGGAGACAAGGATCTTCGTGCCACCCCGGGCTCCTGACGATCCTGGCACGGAAGAGGCAGAGACCATTGCGCCGGAAAGCGGCCTCGCGGACCCCAAGCCGGTCCGCAGCATGGAGGCCAAGGCGTAAAGGCCGACGCATCACGAGCGCGGGGTGGTGGAAGACCGATTGCCCCGAGCTTGGAGAGGCTGGGCCATGGATCTCGACGCCCTGACGCTGGCACGCCTGCAGTTTGCCTTCACCGTT
>RXJK01000029.1:12976-13487 GCA_003963125.1 Hyphomicrobiales bacterium | reverse complement strand
TCTTCGACGATCAAGATATGCAGTCCGCGCAGATTGCGCATGGTCACTCGCTTTCGTCTTCCGTAATCAGCGATTTGCAGGCGAGACTGCATATATGGTGTGGGAGGCATGCTCGGCGCCGCCGCCATGAAAACTGCACAACGCAACAAGCCCGCACTCGTTCCACGCTACTGATTGGCTTGTCACTGCGCGGAACCATCTGGCCTCGGATCGGTTCGGCTCCCGCAGAACCAGGGTCTATCGAGCCGCAGTCGCGTCTCGATGACGTCAACGCCGAGTGCCGCTACATGCCAGCCGATTCCATGGTGATCATCCTAATGTATTTCGTCTTGCCGGTCTGGCTTGTCGCAGGCTTCGCCGACTGGCTTTGCCATCGCGCCACGCATATCGAATCGACGACCGGTGCGAAGGAATCGCTCATCCATCTGTTGATGTTCGGGGAGGTCGGCATTCCGCTGCTCGCTGCCATGTTCCTTGAGATCAATGCGCTGATCATCGGCGTGATGATCAT
>RXJK01000029.1:9342-12926 GCA_003963125.1 Hyphomicrobiales bacterium | reverse complement strand
TCTGTTCTGTCCACGCATCGGCATATGCTCGTACTCCTTGCTCGTGAGGCCGGCGACGCGGAGGTGTCGGGGCCCCGGTATGTTGATGTTTTCCTCCGCCGTGTCTTCGCTCTCGTCGAGCTTGCCCTTCAGGCTCTCGGCAAGCGCTGACGTGTCGAGTTGTGTTTTCTTGGCTGCGTTGAGAAGCTTCGTCTCCTCGAAGCGGCACAGCTTCTGCACCATGTCGCAGAATATGCCGGCCTCTTCCGCGAGAAGCGGATCGTTGTCTTCGCGTTTGACCATGTCCGCGAACAACAGCGTCGCCATATCTCGCTGGATCTCGGCATGGCAGAGATCCGCTTCGGTCACGCCAGCGTCCGCGAGCATCGGGAACACGATCTCCTCCTCGACCTCGCCAAGGCGAAGCCATGACCGTCCCAATTCGCGCAGTTGCGCGTGCGGCTCATCATGGTGCCCCGCTTGCGCTTCGCCGTTGTTGCCGGCAGACTTGCGGCTTCCTTTGCCTTTTCCCAACGCTTTCGCGACCTTCTCGGCAAGCTGGCGCACTTCGCGACCTTTGCTCTTGAGGATTTCGAGGCCGTTTTCGTTCTGTTGGGGCTTTGCATTCGCCGTCGTCGTCGACGCCGTCGCATCGGTTTTTTCCGTGCGAGTCTTGGTAGACTTCCTTGGTGCCATTGGACGTTCCGGATGGTGGGGATCGTTGCCACGCGATGCCGCGAGTGCATGGTCAACTCGACACCGCGAGGCGATGTTCCAACACGCGGCGAGCAAGTTGCCGCCCGGAATTGTCTTTCTACCGAAGCCTTTCGCAATCGCATCCGTCTCTTCCGTTCGCGGACTAAGACGCGGTGCGATCTGTCTACGGAGTTCCGCTCCTGGAACATCGGATGGCGAAGCTCGTTCGCTGTCCTTGAGCTGCGCAGAATTGTGCGAGGCGTGGCGCAGCCGGGACCGTGAGATGCTCCAGGAAAGCGACGACGCAGGGCGCACCGGCAGTCTTGTCGAGACCGACATCCCGGCCCGGCTCGACCGGCTGCCGTGGGGACGGTTTCATACGCTCGTCGTCGTCGCGCTCGGCATCACGTGGATCCTCGACGGGCTGGAAGTGACACTTGTCGCCGCGGTCTCGGGCGCCTTGAAGGCAAGTCCGACGCTGCGCATGAGCAACGTCGATGTGGGTCTCGCGAGCAGCGCGTATCTCGCCGGCGCGGTCAGCGGCTCCTTGTTCTTCGGATGGCTCACCGACCGCCTCGGGCGCAAGAGGCTGTTCTTCATCACGCTCGGCGTCTACCTTGCCTCGACCATCGGCACGGCCCTCGCTTGGGACTTCTGGAGCTTTGCCGCCTTCCGTTTTCTGACAGGCGCAGGCATCGGGGGCGAGTATGCGGCGATCAACTCGACGATCCAGGAGCTGATGCCGGCGCGCGTGCGCGGCTGGACGGACCTCATCATCAACGGCAGCTTCTGGATCGGTGCGGCGGCAGGCGCAGCGCTCGCTGTCGTGCTGCTCGATCCGGCGCATTTCTCCACCGACGTCGGCTGGCGTCTCGCCTTTGGCCTCGGCGCGATCCTGAGCTCGGTGATCCTCTTCATGCGCCTGTGGATCCCCGAGAGCCCGCGCTGGCTCGTCACGCACGGACGCGCGGCGGAAGCCGACCGCGTGATGGATGACCTCGAGGCGCGCTTCCGCCGCGACGGCCATGTGCTGGCAACAGGCCCCTTCCCGCGCGTGCGGCTCGCGCCGCGCACGCATACGCCGCTCATCGATGTGTGGGACGTTCTCGCGCGCACGCATCGCCAGCAGGCGCTCGTCGGCCTCTGCCTGATGGGCGCGCAGGCCTTCTTCTACAACGCCATCTTCTTCACGTACGCGCTGGTTCTGACTGACTTCTATGGCATCGCGCAGGACCAGGTCGGCTGGTTCATCCTGCCGTTCGCCCTCGGCAACGTGCTCGGCCCCATCGTGCTCGGCCGCTTCTTCGACACCTGGGGTCGGCGGCCGATGCTCACTCTCACCTACAGCCTGTCGGGTTTGCTGCTGCTCGTGACGGCGGCTCTGTTCGCGCGCAATGCGGTGTCGGCGACGCAGCTCACCGTGGCGTGGTCGTGCATCTTCTTCTTCGCATCGGCGGCTGCAAGCGCCTCCTACCTCACGGTCGCGGAGACCTTCCCGCTCGAGATCCGCGCGCTGGCGATTGCGGTTTTCTACGCCATTGGCACGGGCATCGGCGGCGTGATCGGGCCGTGGCTGCTCGCCCGGCTGATCGAGACGGGCTCGCGCTGGAGCGTGTTTGCCGGCTATGCCCTCGGCGCCGTGCTGATGCTGCTTGCGGCCGTCGTCGCCGCGCGCCGTGCCGTACGCGCCGAACGCCGCTCGCTCGAGAGCGTGGCGCGGCCCCTTGCGGCGCGGGACTAGGCGCCTTCCCGCCCTGCATAGCTCGGGCCGCGCTTTCCGTTGCGCGCGCGACTGTTTCCGGCTAGCCACGACACGAGAGGCACTCGCAGGCGTGCCTTGCAGGCACGGCGGCTGGACGGGCAGGCACCGAGAGTGTTTCGACGCAGATTTTCTCTCGGGTTCGCCCCGCCCCGCACGTGGTCGCGCCTCAGGCGCGCCGTGACGCTGTTCGCCGTCTCGATCGTGCTGGTCGTTCTCTTCAAGGTCGGGCAGTTGCCGGCGGCCTATCTGCTCGGGCCGATGATGGGCGCCATCGCGCTTTCGGTCGCCGGCGCCCCCGTGCCGCTTTCGCGCAACGCCATCCTTCTCGCGCAGGGCGTCGTCGGCATGATGATCGCAACGATGTTCCCGCCGTCGACCGTGGCGGAAATCGCGCGGGACTGGCCCGTATTTCTGTTCGGTACGCTCTCGACGCTGGTGGCTTCGTCGCTGATCGGCTGGATGATCATGCGCGCCCGCCTCGTGCCCGGCACCACGGCGATCTGGGGTTCGGCGCCCGGCGCCGCATCCGTCATGACCTTCCTGTCGGCCGACTATGGGGCGGACATGCGGCTCGTCGCGCTGATGCAGTACCTGCGCGTTGCACTTTGCACGATCGTCGCCACCATCGTGGCGCGCGCGCTCGGCGTGCCGATGACCGCCGCCACGAGCTTCACGCTGTTTCCTCCCGTCGAGTGGGCGCCGGCGCTTCTCGCTTGCGGGCTCGTCGTCGCCGGCGTCGCGATCGGAGTCCGCCTCAAGGTGCCGGGCGGGGCGATGCTGCTGCCGATGCTGTTCGGCTCCGCCATCAACCTCTCGGGGCTCGCACACCTTGCCTTGCCGCCGAGCGTGCTCGCAATCTCCTACGCGCTGCTCGGATGGGCGATCGGCATGCGCTTCACCATCGACGTGATGGGGCATGCGGCGTCGATCTTCCCGCGCCTGCTGCTGTCGGTGCTCGTGCTGCTCGCCATCTGCGGCGGGCTCGGCTGGGTCCTGTCGCACATCGCCGGCGTGGACTTCCTCACCGCCTATCTCGCGACCAATCCGGGGGGCGCCGATTCCGTCGCCATCATCGCCGCCTCGACCAAGGTCGACGTGCCCTTCATCATGGCGATGCAGCTTGCCCGCTTTCTCCTCGTCATGATCC
>RXJK01000029.1:8521-9292 GCA_003963125.1 Hyphomicrobiales bacterium | reverse complement strand
GCTCGCACGCTACCTGTCGCGGACGGTGAAGGACCCGAAGCCGTGACGGCCTAGCCGGCCTGCGCCTCGGGCAGGCCCGCGAACAGCTCGACAACCGCCGTCTTCGCCGTGCCGATATGATAGTCGAGCGCGTCGCGCAGGCGGGCCTTGTCGCGCGCCTCTATGGCCTCGACAATCGGGTTGTGCGTCTCGGCAATCTTGTGGGGATCGTCGTAGAGCTTGCCGATGAGCGCGATGCCGGCGCGCATCTCGTTGGCGATCTCGTCGTAGACGCGCAGGATGCGCGCGTTGCCGCTCATGGCGCAGAGCATGCGGTGGAAGGCGAAGTCCTCCAGCACCTGCTTCTCGACCGAGCCGCTATCGGCCAGCGCGAACATGACGTCGACTTGCCGCTTCAGCTTGCCGATCTCGGCCGCCGTGATGCGCGCGAGCGCGATTTCCGAGGCGAAGATCTCGAGACCGATGCGCAGTTCGTAGATGTCCTTGAGGTCGGTCGCGGTCAGCGTGCGCACGAAGAATCCGCGCCGCGGGCTCGCCTGCACCAGCCCCTGGCTTTCGAGGAGGCGCGCGGCCTCGCGCACCGGCGCACGGCTCGTGCCGAAGTCCCGCGCGAGGTGCAGTTCGTTGAGGCGAGCGCCCGGCGCCAGGCGGCCGCTGACGATCGCATCGGCGATGCGTCGCGCGATGATCGTGACGAGGTCGGGCTGCGAGATGGGGGCGAACATGTGTGCGGGAGGCATTCGGATCTGCGGCCAGCTCTGCAAGATGCTG
>RXJK01000029.1:0-8471 GCA_003963125.1 Hyphomicrobiales bacterium | reverse complement strand
TTGACATGCCTCAATGACTATGATTGCTTGCCAGCGGCTGCGGCGAAGGTGCCGTTGCCGATCGTCGTTGCGGACAGGCTTATCGGGCTCTCGTCGCGCATCCACCCGAGGCAGGCCATGAGCATCTCGACGCCGTCGTTGTCATCGCGCGGCTCCGCATCGCAGCCCGCTGCCGAGCGCGTCGAACTCGCGGCGGCCTATCGCCTCGTCGCGCATCTCAAGATGGACGACAGCATCTTCACGCACATCTCGGCGCGCGCGCCGGCCGAGGAAGGCGGGCACGCGTTCCTGATCAATCCGTACGGCATGCGCTTCGACGAGGTGACGGCGTCGAGCCTCGTGACCGTTGATCTCGAAGGCAACATCCTGCGCGATACGTTTGGCGCGGGGATCAACAAGGCCGGCTTCACCATTCACAGCGCCATCCACGAGGCGCGCCCCGACATCCACTGCGTGCTGCATACCCACACCGTCGCCGGCGTGGCGATTTCCTCGATGGAGGACGGCCTGCTGCCGCTCAACCAGTGGTCGCTGCAGTTCCACAACCGAACCGCCTATCACGACTACGAGGGCATCGCGCTCAATCTCGAGGAGCGCGCGCGGCTTGTGCGCGATCTCGGCAGCCGCAAGGTCATGATCCTGCGCAACCACGGGCTTCTCACCTGCGGCGCGACGGTCGGTGAGGCCTTCATCCTGATGCACAACCTGGAGCGGGCCTGCAAAGCGCAGCTCGCCATCATGTCCTCGGGCGGCAAGCCGCGGAAGCTGGCGGCGGACCTGTGCGAGATGACGGCGGCGCAGTACGAGGAATGGGGCAAGCTGCACTCCGGCAACGTTCCGAGCCCGGAATGGGAGGCCTTCCAGCGCCTCGCACTGCAGACCTACCCAGACCTCGCCAATTGATATCGACGCAGGATCACGGGGCAAATTTTCGATGGGGACCAAGATCATGTTGAAACGTCTGATGCCGGTGGCCGCCGCCCTGCTGCTGTCGACGGCTGCCTACGCGCAGAAGCCCGGCGGACGCGCCAATGTGGTGATCCAGCCGGAGCCGCCGGGCCTGATGGTCGGCATCATCCAGAACGGCCCGACGCAGATGGTCGCCGGCAACATCTACGAGGGTCTGCTGCGCTATGATCCGCAGCTCAAGCCCCTTCCCCAGCTCGCCAAGTCCTGGACCATCTCGGACGACGGCCTCACCTACACCTTCAAGCTGCAGAGCGGCGTCAAGTGGCACGACGGCAAGCCGTTCAGCTCGGCCGATGTGGTGTTCTCCGCCAACGTGTTCCTGCGCGAGACGCACGCGCGCCTGCGCGCCTCGCTCGCCTACGTCGACACGATCACGGCGCCTGATGCCGAGACCGTCGTCTTCAAGCTGAAGCAGCCGTTCGGCCCCTTCATCGGCATCTTCGAGGTCGGCACCATGCCGATGGTGCCCAAGCACATCTACGAAGGCACGGACTTCAAGGCCAATCCTGCCAACAACACGCCGATCGGCACCGGCCCCTTCAAGTTCAAGGAATGGGTGAAGGGCTCGCACATCCTACTCGTCAAAAACACGGACTACTACGAGCCCGGCAAGCCGCTGCTCGACGAGATCTACTGGCACGTGATCCCTGATGCGGCCGCACGCTCGGTCGCCTACGAGACCGGCAAGGTCGACATCCTGCCCGGCGGCTCCATCGAGAACTTCGACGTCGGCCGCGTCTCCAAGCTCAAGAATACGTGCAGCACGGACAAGGGCTGGGAGTTCTTCGGCCCACACTCGTGGCTGTGGCTCAACAACCGCCAGGGCCCGACGGCCGACAAGCGCTTCCGCCAGGCCGTGATGCACGCCATGGACCGCAAGTTCGCGCTCGACGCGTTGTGGAACGGCTTCGGCAAGGTGGCCGGCAGCCCCGTGTCGTCCTCCACCAAGTTCTTCACCGACAAGGTCAAGGCGTACGACTACGATCCCGCCAAGGCGAAGGCTCTTCTCAAGGAGATGGGCTACAAGGGTGAGACGGTGCGCCTGCTGCCGCTGCCCTACGGCGAGACGTGGCAGCGCTGGGCGGAAGCGGTGAAGCAGAACCTCATCGACGTCGGCATCAAGGTCGAGATGGTGTCGACGGACGTCGCCGGCTGGAACCAGAAGGTCGCCGACTGGGACTACGACATGGCCTTCACGTACCTCTACCAGTACGGCGATCCGGCGCTCGGCGTGTCGCGCAACTACGTGTCGAGCAACATCGCCAAGGGCTCGCCCTGGAACAACGTCGAGGGCTACTCCAACCCGGCCGTCGACGATCTCTTCGCCAAGGGTGCCGCGACCGCCAAGGCCGACGAGCGCCAGGACGCCTACACCAAGGTGCAGCAGATCCTGACCGAGGACGTGCCCGTCGCGTGGCTGCTCGAACTCGGCTTCCCGACCATCCACCGCTGCAGCATCAAGAATCTCGTCACCACCGGCATCGGCGTCAACGACGGCTTCAAGGATGCCTGGATCGAGAACTGAGACCGCGACAGTCCGGTGCGGCCGGCACGACCGCCGCACCGGTTCGAAAGTTGTTGAGCGATGATCGGCTTCATACTCGCGCGTCTCGGCAAGTCGGCCGCCATCCTGGTCGCGATCGTCGCGCTCAATTTCCTCCTGATCCATGCCGCGCCGGGCGATCCGGCCGCGGTCATGGCGGGTGAAGCCGGCGCCTCGGACGAGAAGTTCCTCGCGCAGTTGCGCACCCAGTTCGGCCTCGACAAGTCGCTGCCCGAGCAAATGGCGCTCTACATGAAGGGCGTGCTGACGCTCGATCTCGGCTACTCCTATCGCCAGCAGATGCCCGTCGCCGACCTGATCTTCAGCCGCCTGCCCGCGACGCTGCTGCTGACGTTCTCGGCGTTCGCCATCTCGCTCGTGCTGGGCACGCTCGCCGGCGTGCTGGCCTCCGCGCGCGTCGGCTCCTGGGCCGACACGCTGATCTCCACGGCCGCGCTCATCTTCTATGCCACGCCACTGTTCTGGGTGGCGCTGATGGCCGTCATCCTGTTCTCGGTGACGCTCGATTGGCTGCCGGGCTTCGGCTACGAAACCGTCGGTGCGGGTTACACCGGCCTCCGGCGTGTGCTCGACATCGCCGAGCACCTGATCCTGCCGGCCCTGACGCTCGGCCTGTTCTTCATGGCCGTCTACATGCGCATGACGCGGGCCTCGATGCTCGAAGTGCGCGGCCTCGACTTCGTCAAGACGGCGCGCGCCAAGGGCCTCGCGCCACGAACCATCCTGTGGCGGCACGTGTTCCGCAACGCCATGCTGCCGATCGTGACGCTCGCGGGCCTGCAGGCGGGTCAACTCGTCGGCGGCGCCGTGCTCACCGAGACGGTGTTCGCCTGGCCCGGCATCGGCCGCCTGATGTTCGAAGCGCTGGCGCAGCGCGACTACAACCTGCTGCTCGGCATCTTCTTCATCTCGGCCGCCATGGTGCTGCTGTTCAACCTCATCACCGACGTCGCCTACCGCGTCGTCGATCCGCGCATCCGGGCGAGCTGACATGGAGTTCTGGAAGCGCTTCAGTCGCCACCGCGGCGCCGTCATCGGCCTGGTGTTCCTCTTGCTGATCGTCGCCATCGCGGTGCTGACGCCCATGCTGTTCCCCTCGTCGCCCTGGCGCATGGTGCAGCGGCCGTTCCTGCCGCCCTTCACGATGGACCGCTTTCCGCTCGGCACCGATGCGCTCGGCCGCGACGTGCTCGCCGGGCTCGCCTACGGGGCGCAGGTGTCACTCATCATCGGCCTGATCTCGACGGCGGCGGCGCTGCTCATCGGCATCCCGATCGGGCTCATTGCCGGATATTTCGGCGGGCTCGTCGACGACGTGCTGATGCGCTTCACGGAATTCTTCCAGACGGTGCCGAGCTTCGCGCTCGCCATCGTGCTCGTCGCCATTTTCCAGCCGAGCATCGTCTCCATCATCGCCGCCATCGGCATCGTGAGCTGGCCGCCGGTGGCGCGGCTCGTGCGCGCAGAAGTGCTGTCGCTGCGCTCGCGCGAATACGTGGAAGCGGCGATCCTGTCGGGCCAGACCAACACCACGATCATCCTGCGCCAGATCCTGCCGAATACGCTGTCGCCCATCATCGTGCTCGCATCGCTGATGGTGGCAACCGCGATCCTGCTCGAATCCTCGCTCTCCTTCATGGGCCTCGGCGACCCGAACCTGATGTCCTGGGGCTACATGATCGGCGCGGCGCGCACCGTCATCCGGCAGGCGTGGTGGCTGTCGTTCTTCCCGGGCGTCGCCATCCTCTTGACGGTGCTCGCGCTGAACCTGATCGGCGAAGGCCTCAACGATGCGCTCAATCCGCGCCTGTCGCGGAAGGGCAAATAGCGATGAGCGAGCCCGTCCTCAGCGTCGATCACCTGACCATCAAGCTGCCCGCCGGCGCCGACCGCCCGTACGCCGTGGAGGACGTGAGCTTCGACCTGAAGCGCGGCGAGATCCTGTGCATCGTCGGCGAATCCGGGTCCGGCAAATCGATGTCGGCGCACGCGCTGATGGGGCTCTTGCCCGAAGGCGTCGCGCCTGTCGCCGGCAAGATCCTCTACGCTGGCGTCGACCTCCTGACGCTGTCCGAGACGGACCTGCGCGACATGCGCGGGCGCAAGATCGCCATGGTGTTCCAGGAGCCCATGGCCGCGCTCAATCCGCTGATGCGCGTCGAGGATCAGATCGCGGAAGTGTTCGAGGCGCACGGGCTTCATACGCCGCAGGAGCGCCGCACCCGCGCTGTGAAGCTGCTCGAGGAAGTCGGCATCCCCGATCCGCCGAAGGCCGCGAAGGCGTTTCCCTTCCAGATGTCGGGCGGGCAGCGGCAGCGCGTCGTGATCGCCATGGCGCTGGCGCTCGAGCCGGAGGTGCTCATCGCGGACGAGCCCACGACGGCGCTCGACGTCACCACCCAAGCGCAGATCCTGCACCTCATCCGCGCGTTGCAGCGCCGCCGCGGCATGTCGGTGATGTTCATCACGCACGACTTCGGCGTCGTCGCCGAGATCGCCGACCGCGTGGCGGTGATGCAGTCGGGCCAGGTGGTCGAGACGGGCACTGCGACCGCCGTGCTCGGCGCGCCGCAGCACGCCTATACGCGCAAGCTCCTTGCCGCGATCCCGAAGCTCGCGGCGGGCCAAGGCCGCCGCGCGACGAAGGCCTCGCCCCTCTTGCAGGTGAGCGGGCTCAACAAGACGTTCCGCACCTCGCACGGGCTCTTCGGGCGCAGCGAGCGCGTCGTGCGCGCCATCGATCAGGTGAACCTGACGCTGTTCGAGGGCGAGACGCTTGGCATCGTCGGGGAATCGGGGTCGGGCAAGTCGACACTGGGGCGCTGTCTCGTGCGCCTCATCGAACCCGACACCGGCACGGTGACGCTCGCCGGGGTCGACATGGCGCATCTCAAGGGCGAAGCGCTGCGAGCCGCGCGCAAGACGATCCAGATGATCTTCCAGGACCCTTACGCGTCGCTCAATCCGCGCATGACGGTCGGGCGCATCATCGCCGATGGCCCGATCGCGCACGGGGTGCCGAAGGCCGAGGCGCTCGCCAAGGCTGCGGAACTGCTCTCGCTCGTCGGGCTCGACTCCTCCGCGCTGGCGCGCTATCCGCACGAATTCTCAGGTGGCCAGCGGCAGCGCATCGGCATCGCGCGTGCGCTGGCGCTCGAGCCGCGCGTCATCATCGCCGACGAGGCCGTCTCCGCGCTCGACGTGTCGATCCAGGCGCAGGTGCTGGACCTCCTCGCCGATCTTAAGCAGCGCCTGAACCTGTCGCTCGTTTTCATTACGCACGACCTGCGCGTTGCCGCTACCATCTGCGACCGCATCATCGTCATGCAGAAGGGCCGCATCGTCGAGATGGGCGAGACGCACGACATCTTCACGCGGCCGCAGCAGGACTATACGCGCCTGCTGCTCGACGCCATTCCGGGCCGCTCCATGGACGAGGCGGCGGTGGCTGCGGCGGCCCGATGAGCGCTCCCATCGACGGCGTCTATCTCAGCGGCACGCTCGATCTCGCGGGCATGTTCGGGGCGGCCTTCGCGCCGTTCGCGGACAAGGTGCGGCTGCGCACGCCCGATGCGATCGATGATCCTGAGACCGTGCGCTTCGCCTTTGCCTGGCTGCCACCGCCCGATGCCTTCCGGCGCTATCCGAACTGCGTGATGGTGTCGTCCATCGCCGCGGGCGTCGACAGCCTGCTCGGCTGCCCGTCGCTGCCTGCCAAGTCTGTCGTCACGCGCGTGCGGGACGACGCGCAAGCGCAGCTCATGGCGGGCTTCGCCGTCTGGCATCTCGTCTGGCACCACCGCAACATGGGCGCCATTCTCGCCGATGTGCGCGAATGCGCATGGCGCTGGCGCGGGACGCCGCTCGATCTCGCGCCCGATGGACGCCCCGTCGGCATCCTGGGCTTCGGCCTGATGGGGCGGGCCATCGCGCGCGCCGTTGCCGCGCTGGGCTTTCCGGTGTTCGCCGCGAGCCGCAGTCCGGTTTCCGACGCCGGGCCCGGTATCACCGTCCTCAGCGCGCCGGATGCCGTGCAGCAGGTTGCCGAGAAGGCGACCACGCTGATCAATGTCCTCCCGCTCACGCAAGCAACACGCGGGATCCTCAACCGGGATCTCTTCGCGCGGATGCCGCGCGGCGCAGTGCTGATCCAGCTCGGCCGCGGCGATCATCTCGTCGAGGCCGACCTCGACGCCGCACTCGACAGCGGACAGATTTCGGCCGCCTCGCTCGACGTGTTCGCCACGGAGCCGCTGCCGCCCGCGCATCCCTGGTGGCGGCATCCCAAGATCCTCGTCACACCGCATCTGGCCAGCGACACCTCGCCCGAATTCGTCGCGGCGCAGGTCGTGCAGTCGCTCGGCGAGGTGCTGGCGGGGCGCATTCCCTTCAACGCCGTGAACCGCAGCAACGGCTATTGACCCCAGCGAGCCCGACCCCATGAAAGCCATCTTCGACGAACGCCAACTGCGCCACACACCACAGCGCTACTTCCGGCGCGGCGATTACATCCCGCATCCCGAGCAGGCCGAGCGCGCGATCCTCATCCGCGACATGCTCGTGCGCAACGATTTCACCATCGAGCGGCCGCGCGATTTCGGCGATGCGCCCATCAAGGCCGTGCACGATCCGGCCTACGTCGACTTCTGGAAGGACGCCTACACCCGCTGGCGCGCGGAAGCCGGCGACGCCGAGCCGATCCCGCACTGCCATCCGGGGCGCCGGGCCGGCCGCCCCTCCAGCTCGATCTTCGGCCAGATCGGCTGGTACATGACGGACACGTCCGTGCCGCTGACCGAGGGCACCTGGGAGGCCATCTACTGGTCGGCGCAGACGGCTATCGAGGCCGCCCAGCGCGTCGCCGACGGCACGCGCATGGTCTACGCGCTCTGCCGCCCGCCTGGACACCATGCGCTGGCCGGCGCCGCCAATGGCTTCTGCGCCTTCAACAACGCGGCCGTCGCCGCACAGCACCTGCGCCAGCGCTTCGGCAAGGTTGCCGTGCTCGACGTCGACACGCACACGGGCAACGGCACGCTCGACATCTTCTATGACCGCGGCGACGTGCTGGTCTGCTCGTTGCACGTGGACCCGGACAACTATCCGACATACTATCTGGGCTATCCTGACGAACGGGGTGCGGGCGCCGGCCTCGGGGCCAGCCTCAACCTCTGTCTTCAGCCCGGCGACGGCGTCGAGGCCATCATGAAGCGCCTGCACGAAGGGCTCGACGCGGTGAAGGCCTTCGGCGCGGAGGCGCTGGTGGTTTCGCTCGGGTTCGACATGGCCGGCGACGATCCCCTGTCCGTCATCGGCATGACCACGGAAGGCTTTGCGCAGATGGCCCGGGAGATCGTCGCCTTGCAGCTGCCGACCGTCCTGGTGCAGGAGGGCGGCTATCTCGGCCCCTCGCTCGCCCGCAATGCCGAAGCCTATCTGACCGCCACCCGCGCCGCGCTATAAGTCTGCTCCAGACGCCACGAGGAACCCCAGATGTCCCACCCCCTGCCGAATTCCATCGAAGCCCGCGACATCGCCTATCACTTCCATCCCAACACCAACCTGCGCCTCCACGAGGAGGTCGGGCCGATGGTGATGACGAAGGGCGACGGCATCTACGTGGAGGACAACACGGGCAAGCGCTACATCGAGGCGCTGGGCGGTCTTTGGAGCGTGGCCCTCGGCTTCGGCGAGAAGCGGCTCGCGCAGGCGGCCTACGAGCAGATGCTGAAGCTGCCCTACTACCACTCGTTCGGGCACAAGGCGCACGGCCCCGTCATCGAGCTCGCCGAGAAGCTGATCGGCATGGCGCCCGTGCCGATGTCGAAGGTGCACTTCACCAACTCCGGGTCCGAAGCCAACGACCTCGCCATCAAGATGATCTGGTACCGGTCGAATGCGCTCGGCCAGCACCAGCGCAAAAAGATCATCTAGCGCG
>RXJK01000157.1 GCA_003963125.1 Hyphomicrobiales bacterium | reverse complement strand
CGCGCCCTCGGGCAAGATGCATCGCTTCGATATCGATCCGCGGCGCAAAGTGGGGCTCGTCGAAGGCCTCGACGAGATCATGCTGACGCTGCGCCGCGACGATGCCATCAGAGCCTTCCAGGAGGCGGACAAGGCGCGCCGTCCCTGGATCTACGCCGGGAGATCACATCCGTGAGCAGCACAACTTCGAACATGCTGAAGGTTGCCGTGATCGGCGGCGAGGGCATCGGCCCTGAGGTCACGGCCGAAGCGCAACGCGTGCTCAGATGGTTCGCGGAAAAGCGCGCCGCGCCGGTCACCCTCCGCGAGGCCCAGTACGGCGTCGTGCCCTATCTCGCCTCGGGCCACGTGATGCCGCCGGCGACGGTCGAAGCCATCGAAGAAGCCGACGCCATTCTTTTTGGCGCGACCGGCGGCCCCGAAACGAAGGAGGTCCCGCCGGAGGCACGCAAGGCGGCAAGCCTCCTCAAACTGCGCCAGAAATACGACCTCTACGCCAACCTCCGTCCCATCGTGGCCGCCCCGGCGCTCGTCGAAGCCGCGCCCCTGAAGCCCAGCGTGCTGGAAGGCGTGGACTTCATCATCCTGCGGGAGCTAACCGGCGGCATCTACTTCGGCGAGCCGCGTGGCATCGAGACCTTGCCGGACGGGCGCCGCCGCGGCTTCAACACGGAGGTCTACACGACAGACAAGATCCAGCGCGTCGCGCGCACGGCCTTCGAGTTGGCCCGCAAGCGGCGGGGCAAGGTCTGCTCCGTCGACAAGGCCAACGTGCTGGAAGCGAGCGTCCTCTGGCGCGAAGAGGTGATCGCGCTTCACAAGGCGGAATTCGCCGACGTCGAGCTGTCCCACATGTACGTCGACAACGCGGCCATGCAGATCGTGCGCGCGCCGGCCCAGTTCGACGTCATGGTCACCGGCAACATCTTCGGCGACATTCTCTCCGATTGCGCGGCGATGTGCGCAGGGTCGCTTGGCATGCTGCCCTCGGCGTCGCTGGGTCCCGTCGATCGCTTCGGCAAGCGCAAGGCCTTGTTCGAGCCCGTCCACGGCAGCGCGCCCGACATCGCCGGCAAGGGTATCGCCAACCCGCTGGGCTCCATCCTTTCGGTCGCCATGATGCTGCGGCTCTCGCTCGATCGCCCACAGGATGCAGCGCTCCTGGAAAAGGCCGTCGATACGGCCCTCTCAAAAGGCGCGCGCACCGCCGATATCGCCGAAAAGGGCGCCAGGATCTTGACCACGTCGGCGATGGGTGATGCGGTGATCGATGCCTTGAATGCGCTGGCCTAGGCCAAAGCGTATCAGCAGACAACGAGCCGGACTCAACGGCTCGATCCAAAACGAAAGAGCTCGGGAGGATTCAGTTTTATGGCGCCCTTCATCACCCGCAGGTCGGCTGTCCAGATCGTCGCGAGCGCCGGAGCCATGGCCGCGACGCCATCCTGGGCGCAGGCCAAAGCCGCCCGCGCCATCTACCCCGTGGCGGTGCCGATCTATTATGCCCAGTACGTCGCCGACCGTGGCGGCTTCTTCAAGGACGCGGGCCTCGACTGCAAGCTCACCCAAGGCGGAAGCGGTGTGAAAACCCGCGAGATCGTCGCCTCCGGCCAGGCCGATCTCGGCATCGGCGACATCACGCATCCCATGCAGCTCGCCAATCACGGTCGCGGCGGGCGCGCCCTGATGCCGGTCGACACGCGCAGCAATTCGGCCGTCTTCATCATCCGCAAGGATCTGGCGGACCAGGGCATCAAGACGCTCGAGGCCTTCGCCAACTGGAAGCGGCCCGATGGACGCAAGCCGATCATCTCGGTCTCCTCCATCGGCGGCACGAACCACGTCTGGTCCTCCTACTACATGGAACTGTTCGGCCTCGATCAGAAGGTGACGTTTCTCGGCACAGGCAACGTCGACACCATGCTCGGCTCCTTCAAGACCAAGCAGGTCGATGTCCTCGTCAATGCGGCGGGCATCCTGAAGGAGTGCGAGGAGCAGGGCTGGGGCACGCTGCTGTTCGACGGTGGAGACGAAGCGAACTGGAACAAGTACATCGGCGGCAAGATCCCGGTCACGGCGCACTTCACGCTGCAGGCGACGATCGACAAGGATCCCGCGAAGATGCAGGCGATCGTCACGGCGCTGTGGCGGGCGACGCAATGGATCAAGACGCACACGCCGGAGGAGATCTACGGCGTCATCGAGCCCTTCGTGGCGAGCACGTCGCGTGACGCCAACATCTTCGACATCGACCTCATGAAGAAGATCACCGATTTCGAGGGCATCATCGATGCCGCTAGCTACCAGCGCGGCTCCAAGGTGTGGTTCCGCGAGATGACCGGCATCAAGCCCCTGAAGATGGAGGAGGTCGTCACGACCACGTTCGTCGAGGCCGCCAAGAAGGCCTGACTTGGACCGGCGCGGGAGAATGGGGTTTGGCGGGCACATGAACGGCGCGGGGCTACTCGGCGGCACGACACGCATCGAAGTGCGCGGGCTCGGCAAGAGCTTCCGTCTGGAGGGCCGTGACATCGAGGCGGTGTCCGACGTCTCGTTCGACGTGCGTGAGGGGGAGTTCGTGGCCCTGCTCGGTCCCTCGGGCTCGGGCAAGAGCACCGTGCTCAACATGATCGCGACGCTGCTGGAGCCCACGCGCGGCACGATCGCCATCGATGGCCGCCCCGTCGTCGCGGGCAAGGCGACGCCGGGGGTCGGCTACGTTTTCCAGCGCGACGCGCTATTTCCGTGGCGGACGGTGGCCGACAACATCGGCTACGGGCTCGATCTCACCGGCATCAAGGGCGAAGAGCGCGCGCGCCGCGTGACGGATTGCATCGCGCAGGCCGGTCTCAAGGGCTTCGAGAATGCCTATCCGGCCGCACTCTCGGGCGGCATGCGCCAGCGTGTCTCGCTCATGCGTGCGCTCATCGTCGCGCCGCGCATCCTGCTCATGGACGAGCCCTTCGGCGCGCTCGACACGCATACTAAGATCGACATGCACGCGGTGCTGCTGAGCCTCTGGGAGCGGGGCAAGCAGACGGTGATCTTCGTAACGCACGATCTGAGCGAGGCGCTGACCCTTGCGGACCGCATCATCCTGTTTTCCGCCCGGCCCGGACGCGTCAAGGAAGCCTTCGACGTCGACTTTCCGCGCCCGCGCGATCCCGTGAAGGTGCGCGAGACGTCGCGCTACGCGGAACTCTACACGCGCATCTGGCATTCGCTCGGCGAGGAATTCGCCAAAGGCCGCAGCGAATGATCCCCGCATCGCCCGAAGTCCTCGCCACGAGAAGCCGAGCGCCATGAAGAAAGCCCCGTCCGGTTTCAGTGTCCTGGGCTGGCAAATGCTCATTTGCCTGCTACTGCTGGCGATTTGGCAATGGGGCTACGCCGCGCGCAGCTTTGCGCCGTGGGCCGTACCGGACCTGCTCGACCCCTACTTCGTCTCCAAGCCCTCCGACATCTTCGACAAGTTTCTGGTGCTGTCGTGCTTCAAGACGCGCATGGGCGCCTGGAACAGCCTGTGGGACGGCACATTCAACCAATGCCTCGACCGCTACGAAAACAACCTCTGGGCCGCGCTCGCGGTGACGCTCCGGAATACGCTCTTCGGCTTCCTGGCGGGTGTCTCGAGCGGCTTCGTTCTGGGCCTCGTCCTAGGCCGCTCGAATACGCTCAGCGCGATCTTCCAGCCCTTCATCACGGCCGTGAATTCCATTCCGCGCATCGCGCTGGCTCCCATCATCGTGCTCGCGTTCGGGATCGGCGACACATCGAAAATCGTGACGTCGTGGATCGTCGTCGTCTTCCTGGTCTTCTTCAATACCTTCGAAGGGGCGCGTTCGATCGATCAGGGCTTCATCAATGTTTCCCGCCTGTTGGGAGCGACCGAATGGCAGATCACGCGGACGGTGATCATCCCCTCGACGATGGCGTGGCTCTTCGCCTCGCTGTCCCCAGCGATCTCATTCGCGCTGATCGGCGTCATCGTGGGCGAGTTCATCGGCGCCGAGCGCGGCATCGGTCGCCTCATCATCGAGGCTGAGGCCCGCGCGGAGGCCTCAGGCATGATGGTCGCCGTCGTCGCCCTGATGCTCGTCGGCGTCATCCTCTCCGCCCTCATCTGGCGCCTGCAGACCTACCTCCTCCGCTGGCAACCGCACAACAGCGGCGGGTAGCGATAGTTCGCGGCTTCGAGCGACGAATGCACGTACCTACCCGCACCTAGCTCCCGCTCTCGCCGTGCAACTCGGGAAAGTAATAGTCTTTCCAACTAGCTGGCTTCGACTTGAGCGTGCCAACGCGCGAAAGGAAGTCGGCGACCTTCACGCTGTTCTCGGGAGCGAGGGTAAACCGCACGTCGGGATCGGCCAGCACTTCGGCGAGGAACTCCGCAGACAGCTTACTCGATTCCGCCTTCGCGTAGATCTGCGCAGCGCGCAACGGCTCCTTCGCGATCAGATCGATCGCGTCTCGCATGGCCGCGACGAACGCAACGACGGCCTTGGGATTCTCTTTCCGGAAGCGGGCCGTAGTCCAGGTCGACAGCGCCGTGATGGGCGTGCCGAAAAGCTCGTTGCTTGACCAGACCCGGTGGACCTTTCCCGTCTTCTTCATTTGCTGCGTGAAGGGTGGCGAAAACATGTAGCTATCGACGGTGCCACCACCTGCTGTGAGAGAGATCGCGCCGTCGGGCTGCGCCAAGCTTACGGTACTCGCATCGAAAGCGCCGTGCTTGCCGGGCCCATACAGCTTCTCGGCCGCCATCTGCAGGAAGAGCGCGGGTACGGATACTTTGATAGCCGGAACGCCGACCTTGTTACGGCCGGCGGCCAGATCCTCGAGCGACTTCAAAGCCGGGTCTGACGTCCACAGGTCATAGGGCACGGATGACAACGCTGTGAGGCCGAGCATCGCTTGGTCGCCCGCTTTCTGCGTCTTGTCGAACGCGATGAGCATCACCGTGATGCCGCCCGTCCCAATGTCGAGGGACTGCGAGAGAAGCCCATCCTGGATCTGCGGGCCTCCCGTGAAGTTGACGACGCGTACGGGCATCGGCTCCGCACCCAGCGCCTTCATGTGCTTCTCGAAGAGACCCGCATCGCGCATTACGTAAATCGGCAGATATCCGAGCCCGAATTGTACCCCGATGCGCAGCTCCTTCTCCGCGCGCACACCTTTCGTTCCAATCAGCAAAACGCAACACGTGATCAGTAGCGCGGAACAGAGCGACCGGATCGTTCGCATCGAAGACCTCTTCAGGGAGATAGGTTGACGTCGGTTCAATTCCACTATCACGTAGCGTGCCAATCGATCTTGCCTTCACCTCCGTCGCCACGTGGAAGACGAACCAAAATCATGCGCACAAAGATAGCAGCCAGTTGGATCGTCGCTCATCAAAAAGGCAAACACATCCTGCTGCGGGACGGCGAGCTCGTCTACGAAGACAACAAGATCGTTTTCGTCGGGCAGCAATTCTCCGGCGAAGTCGACACGGTCATCGACGCGAAGGGCAAGCTCGTTGCACCGGGCTTCATCGATACGCACGTGCATTCGGGACACCGGGCTTCGCATCGCCTGATCACGGATACAGGGAGGCCCATGTACTATGGGCAGCCATTCTTGGAGATTTCCGTTCCCAAGGAAGGCAAGGTCGTCAAAGGCGATCCGCGCTACCTCAAGCACGGCGACAAGGGATCTGCCGCAGCCTTCGAACTCAATGCGAGCTTCACCGTCGCCGAACTCTTGCGCAACGGCGTCACCACCTTCGTCGAGTACGGCAGCCAGCTCTCCGTGCAGGATGCCCTTCTTGCCGAGGTGACGCGCCTCGGCGGGCGCGCCTATCTGGCGCCTGGCTACGACTGCGGGCGCTGGGTGGCGGACGAGGAAGGACGACTGAAGAGGGTCCGCAATGACCAGCTCGGCGTCGATGGTTTCAAGACCGCGCTCTCATGGATCGAACGCAACGATGGAGCCGCCGGAGGCCGCGTGCGCGGCATCCTGGTCCCTCGCGAAGTCGAGACTTCGAGCCTTGAAGTCCTCAAGATGACGGTGGAAGCGGCCGATCAGCACAAACTTCCGATGGCGACGCACGCAGCCTACAGCGTCATCGAATTCTACGAGGTCGTGAAAGAGCACCTGAAGACGCCCATCGAGTTGCTGGACAGCATCGGCATGCTGCGGCCCACCCTCAACATCGGGCATGGCAATTTCATCTCCGACAACCCCAACCTCAATTACTCGGTGCACAATGACCTCGCTTTGATGGGGCGCGCCGGCGCAAGCATCTCGCACTGCCCGATCAACATCGTGCGCCGGGCTCGCACGCTCGACAATTGGCAGGGCTATCGGGAAGCCGGCGTCAACCTCAGCATCGGCTCCGACACCTATCCTCGTGACATGATCATGAACATGCGGACGGCGTCCTATCTTGGCAAGATCACGGGGCATTCCTACTTCGCAGCACCGGCGGCCGAAGTGTTCGAAGCGGCGACACTCGGCGGCGCGCGTTCGGTCGGGCGTGACGACCTGGGTCGTCTGGAGGCCGGTGCGCTCGCCGATATCATCATCATCGATCTCAGCGGGCGCAACACGCTGCGCTACGGTCCCGTGCGCGATCCGGTGAAGAGTGTTGTCGAATGTGGGGTCGGCGACGACGTCGAGACCGTCATCGTCGATGGACGTATCGTCGTGAAGGACGGCGTGATCCCCGGCGTCGATTTCGCAAAATTGCGGAGCCAAGCGCAGGAAGCAGGGGAACAGATCTGGGATACGCTCGAGGAATGGGATCCATTGGGTCGCACCCACGAGGATGCGTGCCCCTGGTGTTACCCGATGGCGCAGTGAGCCCAGCGACCCGCAGTTGCCCTGGAGCGGTTCGTGACCGAAGCAGATCGAGCAAGACCTGACCTAGCCAAAGCCGCGCCGCTTCTGTCCGTGCGCAACGTCACCCTCCAATACAAGACCAAGGACCATCTCGTCACCGCAACCTATCGCGTCAGCTTTGACGTGTTGGAGGGCGACAGGTACGTGATTGTCGGCCCGTCAGGGTGCGGGAAATCGACCCTTCTCAAGGCGATCGGCGGCCATCTCAAGCCGACGGAGGGCGAGATCCGGCTCTCGGGAAAGCCGATCCGGCGCCCGGGCCCCGACCGCATGATGGTGTTCCAGGAGTTCGATCAGCTCCTGCCCTGGAAGACCGTGAAGCAGAATGTCGTGTTCGCGTTGACGGCGAGCGGTCGCTTCGGGAAGCGGGAGGCCGAGGCCCGCGCCCTGGACTACATCGGCAAGGTTCGGCTGACGAAGTTCGCCGACAGCTACCCCCATACGCTCTCGGGCGGCATGAAGCAGCGCGTTGCGATTGCGCGCGGGATGGCACTTGGCCCGAACGTTCTGCTCATGGACGAGCCCTTCGCCGCGCTCGATGCATTGACGCGGCAGCGTATGCAGGAGGAGCTGCTCCAGCTCTGGGACGACACGCGTTTCAGCTTCATCTTCGTCACGCATTCGATCAGCGAGGCGATCCTTCTCGGCAATCGCATCCTGGTGCTTTCGCCACATCCGGGGCAAGTCAAGGCCGAGTTTTCGAGCCGCGGCCGAGCAGACCCAGATCATTCGGCAGAATTACAGAAGACGATCGAAACGCTGCTTTTTGCAGATACCCCTTAGCCGGAGGACGATGTGATGGAGCATTCCTCGGCCTCGAGGCCCGACGCGATCTACGAGACGAAATCGGAGGGCTTCGGCATCGTGGAGAAGCCGCTGGGGCTTCTGGAACGGATATGGGGCAGTCCCGTGCTGCGCAAAGGGGTGTGGTTGCTCCTCCTCGCGGCCGTTTGGGAACTCTACGCCCGACACCTTGGCAATCCGCTCGTGTTCCCGACTTTCACAGAGACGGTGAAAGCGTTCGTGGACGAGGTCTGGGGCGGACCACTGTTGCTGCGCGCGGCGAAGTCGCTACAGGTTCTCTTGACGGGTTATGTGGTCGGCGTCGTGATCGCCGGGCTGCTGACTTCGCTGGCGATCGCAACCACGCCGGGACGAGATCTTCTCGAGCTTCTCACGGCACTGCTGACACCCTTGCCCGCGATCGCCTTGTTGCCCCTCGCGCTGGTTTGGTTTGGGCTCGGGACTGCAAGCTACGTCTTCGTGCTGGTCCATTCGGTGCTATGGCCGGTGTCGCTCAACACCTACAGCGGGTTTCGGGCGGTTTCTCCTACCTTGCGAATGGTTGGAAGCACTGTGGGATTGTCGGGATTGGGAATGATCCTGCGCATTTTGATCCCGGCGGCCTTCCCGCACATTCTGACAGGGTTGAAGATCGGGTGGGCCTTTGCATGGCGCACGCTGGTCGCAGCCGAGTTGGTCTTTGGTGTCTCGTCCGCGGGATCAGCTGGCCTCGGCTGGTACATCTTCGAGAACAAGAACGCGCTCGAGATTGCGAATGTGTTTGCCGGCCTCTTCATGGTGACTGTGATCGGCCTTCTCGTCGAAGGCATCGTCTTCCGCCGCATCGAGCATGTCACCGTCCGCCGCTGGGGCATGCAAACATGAAGTTGACAACATGGACACGGAGGCGCAGCAGAAAGGCCACTGACGTCACCGTTCGATGAACGCCTTCGCGACTTGGTCCGACAGAGGCTTCAACAGATACGAGAGCGCCGAACGTTCCGTGGTCTTGATATAGACCTCGGCCGGCATACCCGGCACAAGACGGAACCCGTCCCGGCGTAGCATCTCAACGTCCAGCGCAATGCGGGCAATGTAGTGGGCCTGGTTCGATTGCGGATCCTTGCTCAAATCGGCAGAGACGCGAGACACTAAACCTTGGAATTCGGGCGTCGTGCGCTGATTAAAGGCCGTGAAGCGAACATAGGCCGATTGCCCGACGTGAACATGGTCGATGTCTTGAGGCGCGAATTTTGCTTCCACGACGAGAGTGTCGCCCTCCGGGACGACGAGCATGATCGGCTCGGCCTGGTTGACGACGCCCCCGATCGTATGCACGGCAAGCTGGTGCACGATGCCCGATTGCGGAGCGCGAATGTCCACCCGCTTGAGCTGATCTTCCGCCGCGACACGCCGCTCCTGAAGCTCCGCTTCCTTGGCTTGGGCCTCGCGCAGATCTTTCATCACTTCGGTGCGCATTTCCTGGTCGATTTGCAGAATCTGGAGACGCGTTTCAGCAATCTTGGCCCGCGCCTGTGCGGTGCTTGCCGTGAGTTGCGCGTGCTCGCCCTGGATGCGCGCGGCCTCGCGCTGCAGGGCCGTATATTTGGAAAGCGGAGCCAGGTTCTTGGCCCACAGTTTCTCGATCTCGGACAGTTCCTGCGTGACCAGCGCGATTTCTTTCGCTTTCGCGGCAGTTTGCGCGCTGAGACCTGCGATTTCCTCGGTGAGTTGCACGATACGCTCGTTCAGCTGTGCTTTCTGCCCCTCCCGGCCTCTGCGCCGGCTCTCGAACAGAGTGCGCTCCCCGGACAAGATCTCCTTCACGCCCTGATCCGCAGCGTGAACCGTCAGCGACTCTGGGAGCGAAAAGCTGTCGAGGCCGTCGCGCTCCGCCTTCAACCGAGCTTGTCTGATCGCGAGTTCGTTGAGCTGTGAAACGATCACACCAAGATTGGCCCTGGTGACCGTTTCGTCTAGGCGCATGACCAGATCGCCTGCGGAAACTTTGTCACCGTCCTTCACGCGAATTTCGCCGACGATGCCGCCAAGGGGATGCTGAACCTTTTTGACGTTGCTCTCTACAACAACGGTTCCAGACGCCAGCACGGCACCCGCAAGGTTGGTCGCCACGGCCCATCCACCAAGACCAAAGACCAGAAGACCGACCGTGGCAAACCCCATGGCAAGGAGGCTTCCGATCTCGTCTTTGAGTGATCCCCTGATTTCAGCCATGGGCGGGAGCTCCCTCAGTCACGACCTTGAAGCGGCCGGGCACCTGAGCGGGCGGTGAAACGCTTTGCATGACTTTCCGCAACACATCGTCTTTAGGACCCACGGCCTGGATCTGGCCATGTGCCAGCACCAGCAGTTGGTCGACCGCCGTTAGGGCTGCAGGCCTATGTGCAATAACAACGCAGATCCCTCCACGTGCGCGAACGGAGAGGATCGCTTGGGTAAGCGCGGCATCCCCGTCGGCATCGAGATTGGAGTTGGGCTCATCCAGGACAACGAGGAAGGGATCGCCGTAAAGGGCGCGTGCCAGCGCGAGGCGCTGGCGTTGGCCTGCGGAAAGGACGGCTCCACCCTCTCCGATGTGTGTTTCATAACCGTTGGAAAATCCGACGATCATATCGTGGACACACGCGAGTTTCGCTGCCGCAACGACAGCTTCTGAGGTTGCGCCAGGCGAGAAGCGCGCAATGTTCTGCGCGACAGTTCCGTCGAACAATTCGATGTCCTGAGGAAGATACCCGACGTGCCGTCCAATCGTCCCTAGTGGCCACTGGTCGAGAGTAGCATTGTCAAGCCTCACGCTACCGCGCATTGGCGTCCATGCACCGACGATGGCGCGTGCGAGCGTCGTCTTTCCCGAAGCGGACGGCCCGATGATCCCCAATGCTGTGCCCGCTTGGATACCAAAGGAGATATTCTGCAAGATCGGCTTGGATTGCCCCGGACCCGCAACAAAAAGGCTATCGACGGACAATGACTTTGTTGGCGCAGGCAGCACCAGACGATCGGAGGCTTCGGGCACGGATTTGAAGAACGCATCTAGCCTCTGTGCACTCGCACGTGCTGCTAGAAAGCTGCGCCAATTGGCGATCGCGATCTCGACGGGGGCCAGGGCCCGCGATGTCAAGATGGAGGCCGCAATCATGACGCCGCCTGTTGCCTGTCCATTGATGGTCAAGTAGGCCCCGAGCCCCAGCACGGCCGACTGCAGGACATACCGCAGCACTTTGGACAATGTGCCATACGTGGCCGCTATATCGGCGCCGCGGATCTGACTAACGAGGCCATCCTCACTCCGGTGCGACCAACGCTGGGCAAGAGCGGTGCCCATGCCCATTGCTACGATGGCCTCCGCATTGCGCCGGCTTGCGTCGGCAAACGCAAGACGAACAGCAGAGTAAACCGTTGCTTCCCGCGTTGCAGTCCGACTGCGCAGGTCCGTCAAAAGAGTGAGAACAACGAGGATTACGGCCCCTGCGAGCGCGAGGAGCCCGAGCCAGGGATGGAGGAGAAACACCAAACCGAGATAGAACGGCATCCACGGGAAATCGAACAGCGCAATCGGACCCGCGCCCGCAACGAAGCTACGTACCTGATCAAGGTCGCGGACGGGCTGAAGTGTATCCGACGTATTCGCCGCCTTCAGGGGCAGCGTGACGAGAAGACGATAGACTCCTGACCGATAAGTTCGGTCGATCTCAAGCCCAACACGCGCCATCAACTTGGCGCGGATCACGTCGAGAAGTCCGTAGCCTGCGAACAGCACAAGCATGATCAGGCTCAAGCCGATCAGCGTCGGCACGCTGTGCGACGGGATCACGCGATCATAGAGCTGCAGCATATAGAGCGAGCTCGTCAGCGCCAGGATATTGATAAGCCCCGAGAAGGCAGCAATGCCGGCAAGCGCTTTACGCGCAGACGGTCCTGCGTGTGCAAGCAAAGCGAAAAGGCCTTCCTGACGTGGGGCCCTTTCGAGCGGAATATGCGCTTTAGACATGAGACACGTCGCAAGGAGAATCAAATGAAGTGGAAGTCAGCGAGATGGTTTGCTTCAAGCTGCGCCTTGGTTACGCCGTTGAGCGTGATGCTCTCTGCCGCATTCACAGTGATAACGGCGCCCTGCTTGCTATCCGCGAGAGCGGCATCGAGAGCTGCCCAAGTGGCGAAGATGGAATGATCAATCTCGATGGTCCCGTGGCTTGCGCCTGAAACCTTGAAGTCCGTAACGGTGGTATTGCCGAAGCCCGGTCTGAACACGAACGTGTCGGCTCCCCCACCACCTGTGATCCTGTCCATACCAGACCCGGCTTGGAACACGTTGGCGCCGCTGGAACCGACGATGGCTTCTGCGCCGCCTCCCGCGACAACGTTCTGGATAGACGACAGCAAAACGGTGCCGACCTGGGAGCCCGAAGCGACCCCGAGCTTCAGATCCACCGTCACGGCGCTCGATATTTGCGACAGATCGAGCGTATTGGTGCCCGCGCCTCCATCGACGATATGGACCTGAGTGCTCGGCCCGGACGTCAAGGTGATGGTGTCATTTCCGCCACCGGCGTTGACGATAAGATTATTCGGGACCACCGTGATGTGATCGTTCGCGGAGGTGCCGCTGATTATGGACTGGTTGGTGTTGCCCACGATCTGGTTGTCGAGTGAGAACACGATACTCGCACTTTTGCCCGTGTTGCCGGCGGCGTCCGTATCCAGTGCAGATATGGCGTGGGAGCCGGTGCCGACAAGGGTGACGGTCTCGGTCCAACTTCCATTACCCGAGACAGCGACGGGAGCACCGATTTTTGTCAGCCCATCATAGAGCTGCACCAAGGTTCCAGCCTCGCCCGTCCCGGAAATAATGACGGCCGGATAGATAGCCTCTCCCCCAGCGGTCGAGATTGTCGGGCTTGGAGGCTGCGTATCGACTTTGAAGCCGAAGGGAGCGCTGGTTGCAGTGTTGCCGGCAAGATCGGTCGCGGTCGCCGTGTAACTGTAGGTTTGTCCGTTGAGAAGACCACTGATCGCGGCGGTCCAACTGCCATCGGTCGCGACCGTCGCAGCGGTGACATGTGTCCCGTCAGAGACGATGACCGTATCTCCCGCTTCCGCTTTCCCGGACAGTGTCGTCGTGCCGGCGTTGAAGTGAGCGGCGTTGATGAAGCCTCCAATAACGGCCGCGTCCGTGATGGCGCTCTCGGACGTGGACGTCTTCACCGTGAACGCGAAGGGCTGGCTGGTGGCGGTGTTGCCTGCGGCATCCAACGCCGTCGCCGTATAGCTGTAGCGCTGCCCATTGCCGAGACCACTAATCACGGCTGTCCAACTGCCGTCGCTTGCGACCGTCGCAACGGTCGCGTGGGTCCCGTCCGAGACGGTCACCGTGTCCCCAGCCTCGGCCTTCCCGGAGAGCGTTGTAGAGCCGCCGTTGAAATGAGCACCGTTGAGGTAGCCCCCAGTCACGGCCGCATCCGTGATGGCGCTCTCGAACGTGGACGTCTTCACCGTGAACGCGAAGGGCGCGCTGGTCGCGGTGTTGCCGGCGGCATCTGTGGCCGTCGCTGTATAACTGTAGCTCTGCCCGTTGAAGAGACCACTGATTGCGGCGGTCCAGGCTCCATCGGCAGAGACGGTCGCAGGGGTAACGTGTGTCCCGTCCGAGACGGTGACGGTATCACCCGCCTCGGCTATCCCGGATAGGGTCGTTACACCACCGTTGAAGTGCGCGGCGTTGATGAAGCCTCCAACCACGGCAGTATCCGT
>RXJK01000033.1 GCA_003963125.1 Hyphomicrobiales bacterium | reverse complement strand
CCAGGGGTTACGTCCAGCGCAATGTTGCGCAAGGCATCGACGCGCGTCTCGTCCTCGCCGAAATGCTTGGAGATGCCGCGCAGGCTGACGAGAGGGGGCGAGGGGATCTCAGCTCCGGCCATCGGTCAGCTCCCTAGCGCGGTGGCGGGGTCTGCCTTGAGCGCCGCACGTACGCCCAACGTGCTCGCAAGCAGGCAGACGAAAATGACCACGCCGCCGAGAGCCATGGCGTTGTCGACTTCGAGAACGACGCGGCGCGGGAAGTATTCCTTGATGGCGAGCACCAGCAGGGTGCCGAACAGGAAGCCCGTCAGGCCCAGCGACAGCGCCTGCTGGACGATCATGCCGACGATGGTGCGGTCCGGCGCGCCGATGAGTTTCAGCATCGCGATCTGGCGCAGCTTTTCCATCGTCATGGTGTAGACGATGAGGGCGATGATCACGGCGGAAACCAGCAGCAGGATGCTGGTGAACATGCCGATCTGCCGTCGCGCCCGGTCGACCAGGGATTCCGAAAGGATCTGTTCCTGCTCGGCTTGGGTCAGCGCGGCGAGGTGCTTCCAGCGCCGGACCGCTTCGGCCACGGTTTCGACGCTGGCAGCGGGCGAGAGTTTCGCGATGACGGCGTTGATCGTGTCGCGGCTCACGCCTTGGGTTCCTCGCGCCGTTTGCACGCGGGCCGCCGAAGGGGCGAGGTCGAATTGCAGTTTCTGCGCGTCGAGAAGCGCCACGTAGACCACGGGATCGCCGCCAGAGGCAACGAGGTTGCTGGTGCGCCCCACGATCGTGAAGTCGATGCGCCCGAGACGAATACGATCCCCGAGCGCCAAACCGCTGCTGCGGTCGACGACCATCTCGAAGTGGCTTTGGCCGATACCCCGCCCCTCGACGATCTGCGCCGGACCGCCGAGGCGCCCGGGCTCATAGCCGATCACATAGAGGCGCGCCTTGCGGTTTGCGCGGACGATATCGACCGTCTGGTAGGTGACGGATCCCGTCGCCACTACGCCGGCGAGACGCGCGACGGCTTCGCGGCTGTCGCCAGGGATCTTCGAGGCCTCTGCAAAGGGCCCGCGCGAATTGGCCTCCACGACCCATAGGTCGACGCCATGATTGCGCGCGACCGTCAGCGCATCGACGACGATGCCGCGGTAGATGCCGATCATGGCGAGAACGACGCCGAGCAGCAGGCTCAGGCCGAGGCACGTTAGGACGAAGCGGAAAAGGTTGTGGCGCACATCGCGGAAGGCGAGGTTCATTTGGCGTCCTCGCGGACGACGGCGCGGGAGCCCTCTTTAAGGTCGCCTGCGGCGTACGTCACGGCCACCACGCCCGGCGGCAGCGCCTCCCGCAGCTCGATGCGGGCGTCCTCCGTGCGGTAGCCGAGTTGCACCTTCCGGCGTTGCAGCCGGCCGGCCTCCACGGTCCAGATCGTTCCCTTCGATCCGTCGAAGCCACTGACCAGAGCTTCCGGCAGGAAACGCGCCGCCTTCAGTGTGTCGACGGTGATCAGGACCTCGGCCTGCTCGCCGAGATGGAAGCTGTCCGGGCAGCGTTCGCACTTGACGTAGACGCGGCGTTCTTCGCTGACGCGGTCGCTCTCGATACCGATGCGCACCACCTTGGCCTGGAACACCTGACCGGGCAGCGACCTCAGCCGCACTTCGACCGGTTGCCCGACCCTGATCGCGCCGGCGCGGGACTCGTCGATATAGGCAAGCGCCCACACCGAGCCTTGCTCCAGAAGCGTGTAAATGGGATCGCCGGCTTTGATGACCGAGCCCAGTTCCTTCTGGCGATCCACGACGAGCGCATCGAACGGGGCCAAAAGCGTGTGCTGCTCGAGCACCGCCGTCTCGTAGGCGAGCTGGCTTTGCGCGTCCGCCAGCAGCGCTTTCGAGACCTCGATATCGCTTTCCGCCACACGGACGTCGGCGACGGCGACATCAACGTCGCGCTGCGCCTCCTCTCCGGTCTGGGTCGAATTGACCTGCCGGCTGACGAGTTCCTGCTTGCGCCGGTTGACCTCCAGCCGCTGTGCCATGATGGCGCGAGCCTTGAAAAGATTGGCTTCGGCCTTCTTGACGGCGACCTCGGCGCTCTGCAGCGCCGCGTTGGCGCGCGCCACCTTCGCGCGCTGCTGCGTGGCGTTGAGGCGTGCAAGGACCTGCCCCTTCTTGACGAGATCCCCATGATCCGCATTGAGCTCGACGATGGCCGCACCGACTTCGAAGCCGACCTTCGAGACGACCCTTGCTTCGACAGTGCCAAGGCCGAACACCCTCACGGGCACAGTCTCGGTGAGCTTGGCGGCGCGAACGGCGATCGGCTTCTGCAGCTGAAAGGCGGCCACCGCTGCGCCGGCGCACACGAGCAAGCCGGCCAAAGCGACACGACGCTGATTTGGCGAAAACATCAGGGTCTTCCTTTCGACTGCCGATGGGCAAGCTGCAAGATGAGCAGCTGTCGTCATGACGTGTGCTGATCGCCAAAATATATAGACTTCGGCATATATGCTTGATCTGCGTCAATCGATGATCGCGCCGGGGTGTGCGGTGATCATGGCGGTGGGGGCGGCGTCGCGGGTTACGAGTATTCGGCCGACACGCTCGACGTGCGCACCGGCGGGTACAAGTTGTGCTAGACTGGTCTTGCTCTCTGGATCGAGATGTAACGCGTGAGGTTGCCTCGGATGCAGCACGTTAGGATGTGTGTCCTCGTTGGTGCCGCACTGCTTTGCGGAATATTGGCGAGCGGAATTGCTTACGGCCAGCACGGTGGCGGTTTGCACGGGCCGCATCGCTTCGAGGATCCCAAACAGTGGTCGAAGGCGTTCGATGCCGCCGACCGTGACGGTTGGCAGAAGCCCAACGAGGTACTCGCGGCCTTGAAGCTGCGGCCCGACGCCATCGTTGCCGATATCGGCGCCGGGACGGGCTACTTCACGGTCCGGCTTGCCCAGCTCGTCCCGTCGGGGACTGTCTATGCCGTCGATATCGAGGAGGGCATGCTGGGCTTCATTGCGGATCGCGCGAAGAAGACGGGGCTTGAGAACGTCCGCACGGCCAAGGGCAGCGCCGACAGCCCGAACCTTCCCGAAAAGGTCGACCTGGTCTTGATCGTGGATACCTACCATCACATCGACGCGCGCGTGTCCTACCTCGGCAAGATTGCCGCCTCTCTCAAGCCCGGCGGACGCATCGCGATCGTGGATTTTCGCCTCGACGCGCAACGGGGAGCGCCCAAACAGATGCGCCTCTCCCCCTCGCTCGTGCAGGACGAGATGCGCGCGGCCGGCTTCGAGCAGGTCGAGGCGCACGACTTCCTGCCCGATCAGTACTTCCTGATCTTCCAGCGCAAGGTCTGATCTACGGGGCCGGGCTTAGGACCGCTTCTTCGGCTTGCAGAAAATGTCGGCGAGGACGGCCATTACACGCTCGGTGCGTGTGTCGGCTATGGAGTAGTAGATCGTTTGCGCCTCCCGGCGCGTCGTCACGATGCCTCCTTCCCGCAACTTCGCGAGATGCTGTGAAAGCGCGGACTGGCTGAGGCCGACGACCGGCTCGAGCGCCGACACCGAGCGTTCGCCGTCTAGGAGTTCGCAAAGGATCCGCAACCGGTTCGGGTTGGCGAGCAGCGCGAGCAGCTCGGCTGCCTGCTCGCTCTTGCGCGCAAAGTCATCGATGTCGTCCTCGCTCCACCTGCGCATTCCGGCTCCATTGCTGCGACCAAGTAACCCGCTTGTACATCTGGACTAGCTAATTTAGCTATCACTAATGTAATGGTCAAGGGCGGGAGGCCGGCGTGCATCGATTAGCATTGGGTACCGGGTTTGCGGCGGCGCTCATGGGTGTCTTGGCGCTCGGGGCCTGCGGAGAAGAGCGAAGGCGCACGGAGGAGGTCCGGAGCCCCAGCGGACCGGCAGGCGAGGTCTATACGGTTGCGGAGCAACAGGTTGAGGATCTGAAGCCCGTTCTCGCAACCGTGCGCAGCAAGCGCGTGGTCGATGCCAGGGTCCGGACGCCGGGGACCGTCGCTTCGCTGAAGGTCATCGAGGGTGACCATGTCGAGCCCGGCCAAGTGCTGGGGCTGGTGGCCGATCCGAAGATCGCGCTGCGCCTCAAGGCGTCGGATGCCCAGATCCTTGCGCTCGAATCGCGTTTTGCGAATGCCAGGGCCGAATTCGACCGGACCAGCGAGCTGCAGAAGCGTGGCGTTGCGCCCCAAGCCCGCCTGGACCAGGCCAAAACTGCCTTCGATGTGGCCAGCAACGATTTGAGCGCTGCTCGTTCGGAGCGGGCCGTGACCGAGAAGCAGGCGGAAGAAGGCCAGGTGCTGGCGCCGGCCCAAGGCCGCATACTCCGCGTGCCTGTGACCGAGGGCAGCGTGGTGCTGGCCGGTGAAAGCATCGCCACCATCGCAGCCAACGAATACCTGCTGCGTCTCGAGGTACCAGAAAGGCATGCGCGCTTCATGAAGAAAGGCGACGCGCTGAAGGTCGGTGGACGCGGCCTCGGATCGTCAGGTGCGGCCACGGTGTCCGGCCGGATCGTGCAGATCTATCCCGAGATCCAGGGCGGCCGCGTCATTGCGGATGCAGAGGTCCCCGACCTCGGCAACTATTTCGTGGGTGAACGCACGCTGGCCTGGATCTCGGCAGGCACTCGCAGAGCGATCGAACTCCCAAAGGACCTCGTCTTCAAGCGCCATGGCCTCGACTACGTGAGGCTCGCCGGCAGCGACGGCAAGGCCAGCGACATCGTGGTGCAGCTCGGGCAGTCCGAGGCGGAAGGCGACGAGCAGAAGACGGTCCAGGTGCTCGCAGGCCTGAAGGGCGGCGACAGGCTGGTGCGTCCATGAGTGTGCCTCAACCACAAAATTCGAACCCGGCCAACACGGCTTCCGACCACGCGCTGGGGATCTCGGGCGCGATCACGAAGGCCTTCATCGGTTCCGCCCTGACACCCCTTTTCCTTCTGGCGGCCATGGCTCTCGGGCTCGTTGCCGTGTTCGCCCTGCCACGCGAGGAGGAGCCACAGATTTCCGTGCCGATGGTCGACATTTCGGTACGCGCCGACGGCCTAAAGGCCGAGGACGCCGTGCGTCTTGTGACCGAGCCGCTCGAGACCATCGTCAAAGCCATCAATGGGGTCGAGCACACCTACTCGAATACTCAGGACGACCGGGCCCTGGTTACGGCACGCTTCAGGGTCGGCACCAAGGCTGATGAGGCGATCTTGCGCGTGCACGAAAAGGTGCGTGCCAACCTCGATCGCATCCCTGTCGGCATCCCCGAGCCGCTCATTGTCGGTCGCGGCATTGATGACGTGGCGATCGTCACGCTGACACTGGCGCCGAAGGGCGCCGCAGCCGATCGCTATCAGGACAATGCCCTCTATCATCTCGCCGAGAACGTCCAGATCGAACTCGCCAAGCTCGAAGATGTGGGCCTTACCTATATCGCGGGCGGCCGCCCCGACCAGATCCGCATCGAGCCCATCCCTGAGAAGCTTTCGCTTTATGGTGTCACTCTGCAGCAGCTCGTCGGCAAGGTGCAGCAGGCAAACCGCTCATTCCTTGCTGGTCGCGTCCGCGAGGAAGGTCGCAACGTAGCGATTGCGGCCGGCCAGACCCTTTCCGGTGTGCCCGATGTCGGCCTGCTGGTGATCGGAACCCGAGACGGCCGCCCTGTGTACGTGCGCGACGTAGCGAACGTGGTCGTGGGCGCCAAGCCCATCGAGCGCCGCTCGTGGCACTTCCGCAAGGACGCCGACGGCAAGACGCTGGAGCGCGTGCCGGCGGTGACGGTTGCGATCGCCAAGCGCGCGGGCGCAAATGCCGTCGTCATCGCCGAGAGCATCGTGCAGCGCTTGGACGAGCTCAAGGGACGCATCATCCCCGATGACGTCGAGGTCGTCGTCACGCGCAACTACGGCGAGACCGCGAACGAGAAGGCGAACGAGCTACTGTATCACCTGGGTCTCGCCACCATCTCCATCGTGATCCTGGTCGGCCTCGCCATCGGGTGGCGCGAGGCGCTGGTCGTGGCGATCGTCATCCCCGTGACGATCCTGCTCACGCTCTTCGCTTCGTGGATCATGGGCTACACGATCAACCGCGTGAGCCTGTTCGCATTGATCTTCTCCATCGGCATCCTCGTCGACGATGCCATCGTCGTGATCGAGAATATTGCCAGGCACTGGGGCATGGGGGACGGCCGCTCGCGAACAACGGCGGCTATCGGGGCCGTGGCCGAGGTGGGCAACCCGACGATCGTCGCCACGCTCACCGTGGTGGCAGCGCTGCTCCCCATGCTGTTCGTGTCAGGCTTGATGGGCCCGTACATGAGCCCCATCCCGGCAAACGCTTCCTCGGCCATGATCCTGTCGTTCTTCGTTGCCGTGATCGTAACGCCTTGGCTGATGCTGCGCTTCGGCGGCCGGGACCACGCGCATGGCGACGTGAGCCATCAGGGGGGAGCGCTCGGCCGGATCTACGCCGCGGTCGCCGAGCCCGTCTTGAAAGAGCGGAGCCGCGCGAGGCGCTTCCTGGCCCTGGTCGGCCTCGCGACCCTGCTTTCGCTGTCGCTTTTTGCCTTCAAGATCGTAACGGTGAAACTTCTGCCGTTCGACAACAAGTCCGAGCTGCAGGTTGTGGTCGATCTTCCGCGCGGGACCTCGCTCGAGGATACCGACCGCCTGCTGCAGCAGGCGGCGCTACGCCTTGCCGATCTGAAAGAGCTGTCCTCGATTCAGGCCTATGCCGGGACCGCCGCCCCGTTCAACTTCAACGGTCTCGTTCGCCACTACTATTTGCGCGCCGACGCGGAGCAGGGTGAACTGCAGATCAATCTCACGCCCAAGCACGCGCGCAGCCGCACGAGCCACGACATCGCCCTCGATGTGCGTCGCCGGCTCGCGGCGATCGCGGTGCCGGAGCGCTCGTCTGTAAAGGTGATCGAAGTGCCCCCGGGCCCACCGGTCATGGCAACGCTGCTCGCCGAGATCTACGGCCCGGATGCCGAGACGCGCCGGGCTGTAGCGACCGAAGTGCGCAACATCTTCCGCGCCGTGCCGTTCATCGTCGATGATGATGACAGCTTCGGGCTGCAGGCGCCGCGTCAGCGCGTTTCGATCAATCAGGACAATCTCGAGTTCTACAAGGTGGACGAGCGCGACGTGTACGATACGCTGCAGACGTACCTCTCGGGCGTGCCGGTCGGCTATTCCCACCGCGGAGGCGGCCGCCACCCCGTCGAGATTGCCGTGCAACTGCCGAAGGAAGGTCTGGCGATGACGGCGCGTACGCTGGCAACGCCCGTGCCGGCCAACGCGCTACCAGGCGAACGTAGTATCGTCGAGCTGGGCGACGTGGTGCGCGTGACGCCGGAGAAGGCTTCGTTCCCCATCTTCCGCCGCAACGGCCGGCCTGCAGAGATGGTGCTGGCAGAACTCGCAGGAGATTATGAGGCGCCGATCTACGGCATGCTTGCCGTTGCGGAGCGGATCAAGGCACACGATTGGGGCGCGCTGGGCAAGCCGGAGATCGCGCTCCATGGTCAGCCTCGCGACGATGCGAAGCCTGTTCTGCTGTGGGACGGCGAGTGGGAGGTCACCTACGTCACCTTCCGCGACATGGGCGCAGCATTCGCAGTGGCGCTCCTAGGCATCTACATCCTGGTCGTGGCCCAGTTCGGGTCGTTCAAGCTGCCGCTGGTCGTCTTGACGCCCGTGCCGTTGACCTTGATCGGCATCATGCTCGGCCATTGGATCTTCGGCGCGCCCTTCACTGCCACGTCGATGATCGGCTTCATTGCGCTGGCCGGCATCATCGTCCGCAACTCGATCCTGCTCGTGGACTTCATCCGGCATGCACGCGCCCCAGGGCGCCCCCCGCGCGATGTCTTGATCGAGGCCGGCGCCGTGCGCTTCAAACCGATCCTGCTCACGGCACTCGCGGCGATGATCGGCGCAGCCGTAATCCTCACGGACCCGATCTTCCAGGGCCTTGCGATTTCACTGTTGTTCGGGCTGGCCTCCTCGACGCTGCTCACCGTGCTGGTGATCCCGGCGATTTACGTCGTGCTGCGGGATTGACGATCTTCAGAGGACATCGATCTTCGCGATCGACATCATTTAGTCGACTTCCCGATGTCCGTCTCGAGCTGGTAGCGGAACATTTCGAGCAGCGTATCGATTTCGGCGTCTGAAGCGCCTCCGTGAGTTTTGAGTAATCCACCGATCTCGGTGTCGTTCTTGCGGGACAGCACCCGGCCGTCTTTCACAACCAGACGCTCTCTGGCGAACCCGACGGCTTTATCGTGGCAGCGTGCGCAGAGGCGCTGATAGACGCCGGCCCATCGAATCCCGGACTGGAACAAGCCAACAAGTTCTGAGAGCTCGGCGCTCGACAGCGCGACACCATGATGCCTTCGAAGGAGCGTATCGAGCGAGGTTCCCGTGCGGTTGACCGTGAGCGCGTCCTTCTCGATTTTCAGTTTCTGTCGCGCGAGATCGGCCCCATGTTCCGAGTGGCACCCATGGCAACGAAGCTCGTAGACCCGGTGCGGATCTTCCTGACTCGCGGCAGACGTGGCGAAGGCAAGCGCGAGAGCAGTCGCTGCTAATATCTTGCGCACCTTTCGATCCCTCAGCGTATCGAAGTCAACCGCGAACGACCGCTCGGTATGAGAACACTCCGCGGCCGCGTCAGATAGTACGCAGATCATAAATGCAATGATTGATATGTATCAAAAGGCCTGGCTAGCGTTGGCATAGCGTCTGTGCCCGCCTCATCTGTTGGTTTCCTGCGGATGACGAGGCCTGGAAGCCCACTACCATTCGGAGAGAACACTTCAATGTACAAAGATTGGCCAGCCCTGGCGGGCGCACTGTCGGAGCCTTTGAAACAACTGCGTGGCGCTGCCCCCGAGACAATGAAGGGCTTCTCCAGCTTGGCGAGGGCGGCGCTTGAAACCAAGGCGCTCGACAAGAAGACGAAGGAGCTTGTAGCGCTGGGAATATCGGTGGCTATCCGGTGCGAGCCCTGCATCACATTTCACGCCGAAGCTGCGGTGGCGCAGGGTGCCACGCGCGATGAGATCGGCGAGATCTTGGGCATGGCCATCTATATGGGGGCGGGACCGTCGGTGATGTACGCTGCGAGCGCCTTGGAGGCCTTCGATCAATACAGCCAGAAAACCAACTCCGAAGCAGCGACATAAGTCGAGGCAAATCGTGTGAAAGGCGTCGGGAGATCCAGCGCATATGGCGGCACAGTCACGCTGCGCTCGTGACCGATGGAAATAGGGTCCGCGGAGGTATTCAGCAGGTGCTGCGGACCTATGGGGCTCCTCTTATTGTTCGGCCGCCAGCGGTAGCGTGACGGTGACACGCAGGCCGCCCAGAGGCGATGTCGAGAGCGCCACATCGCCTCCGTGCGCGGTTGCGATCTGCTTGACGATGGCAAGGCCGAGGCCGGTGCCACCCGTCGCGCGGTTCCGGGATTCCTCAAGCCGATAGAAGGGCAAGAAGGCGGAGGCATGCGCTTCTTCGGGGATGCCCGGACCGTCGTCGTCGATGGTCACGACCACGGGGGCGCGAGCGGAGTGCATGTCGAGCTCGACACGATGGCCGAACTGCAACGCATTGTCGATGAGATTGGTGAAGAGGCGGCGCAGGGCGACAGGTTCCCCATCGATAAGCACCGCAGGCTGAGTGCCGAGGTTCTCGCTGATAGGCGTGCCCGCCGCGTTATAGTCGGCAGCAAGTTCCTTGAGCAGCACCCCGAGGTCGAGTTGCTGCCTCTGGGAGGAGACCATGCTACCGCGGGCGACGGCCAGGGCGTTCTCCAGAAGCTCGGTCATGTCGTCGAGGTCTTTGGCGGCCTTCTCACGCTGCACCTCGTCGGGAAGCTGTTCCACGCGCAGGCGTAACCGCGTGATGTAGGTCTTGAGGTCGTGGGAGATGGCGCCTAGCAGAAGCGTGCGGCCGCGCACCATCTCGGAGATCCGCGATTGCATGCCGTTGATCGCCAAAATGAGTGTGCGGATTTCGGGCGCTCCGGAAACTTTCACCACCTCATTCGCCGTCTCGCCGGTAAAACGCCCTACGGACTGGGAAAGCTCGCGCAATGGCCGGGCTTCACGCGCGATGGCGAGGATGGCAGCGATACCGATCAGCGCGCCGAGTACGCCTACGCCGAAACCGGGTGGCCAGCCGAACAGCCGGCGACCTATCAGTTCGCGCGCCTCGAACACGACGTAGCCGCCCGTACGCAAGGACACGGCGAAGCGCAGCGGTTGGCGCGCATTGAGCCAATATTCGCCCAAACGCATGTCGACCAGCCAATTTCGAGCGCTGCGATCGGTGACGGCGATCACTTCGCGCGGGGCCATCACGTGCAGGTATTGGCTCAGAAAGCGCTCGATCAGGGGCAGACGATCGGCCCCCGCATCCAACTCGGGTCGCGTTGGTGTGACGGACACGATCAACCGTTCGGAGGTGACCGATTTCAAGACCAGCGCCCGATTGCCAGGCTCCGTCGCATCGATCAGGTCGACGATGGCCGCCGCCTGCTCGGGTAGAGGATAAAGCCTGCTTTGCAGGCTCTCGCGAGACTCGCGCACGAACAGCCAACCGACACCGACAGCCCACAGGGCGATCAGCGCCAGCATGACGATGGCCATCAGGCGGCCCGTGAACCCCAACCGGCGCAACACGTCACAGCTCCCTGACAGAACCTGTGAAGAGGTAGCCCTCGCCGCGGATTGTCTTGATGAGCTCTGCTCCGCGCTCGATCTTTTTCCGCAGCCGGCTCACTTGCACATCGATCGTCCGATCGAGCGGATCGGCCTGCCGTCCGCGCGTCCAGTCCATCAGCTGGTCGCGCGAAAGAACGCGGTTCGGCCGCGTGAGGAAGCATTCGAGCAGCGCGAACTCCGCCCCCGTCAGCGCCAGCGGCGCCTCGGTGCCGAGAACAGCCTGGCGTGAATCGAGATCCACAACGAGCGTTTCGTTGATAGAGAAGCGGCGACACTCAAGGGGCGCGGCTTCAACGCGGCGCAGGATCGCGCGCACGCGGGCAACGAGTTCGCGCGGATTAAACGGTTTTGGAAGATAGTCATCGGCGCCCATCTCCAGGCCGATGATGCGATCGATGTCCTCCCCCTTCGCCGTGAGCATGAGGATGGGCACGCGCGAGGCGGCGCGCACGCGGCGGCAGATCGACAGCCCGTCCTCGCCCGGCAGCATGATGTCGAGCACGATCAGGTCCGGGTCGCCGAAGGTGGTGCGGAAGCGGTCGAGTGCTACGCCGCCATCACCTGTCTCGACGCGAAAGCCCTGCCGGGACAGGTAGTCGCGAAGAAGATTGCGGATCTCCGGGTCGTCTTCGATGATCAGGACGTGAGGGCGGGTCGTCATGGGCGCAGGGTAGTGAGGGTGGCAAAGCCAGAGCAAGGGTCTGAGAGCGTCTGATACAATTCTTTACATTCAGCCCTGTTCGCTGAAACACCCGGGCAAAGTGGCAGGTCGATCTTCTGTGGGACGCCGACGTGAGGCGTAGCAACCGCAGAGAGAACTCATGACCCCTGTCAGTAAGTATGTTGGTGGCGCAACGATGGCCCTCGTGCTGATGGCCGCATCCGTATCGAACGCCCACGCCTGGTCCCGCTCCGGCAGCACCACGGGGCCGCGCGGCAAAAGCGTCTCGTCCAGCTCGAACGGCTCGTGCAGCGGCGGAAGCTGCAGCCGCAGCGGGTCAGTTACCGGTCCCCGCGGCGGCACCGCAGCGACCTCTGGCAAGACCAATTGTTCGGGCGGCGCCTGCACGCACACCGGCAACGTAACCGGCCCAAACGGCGGTTCGGTGACACGCAGCAGCACGGTCTCCAAGTAATCACACGGCAATCAGGAACGCACCGGCCGCCCTGCGCATGGCAGGGCGGCGGCTGCCTCGAACGGAGCAAGAGTTATGTCGAAGAAAGACATGGTCGTCGGCGCATTGGTAGCAATGGTGGGGTTCGGCCTCTCCGTAGCGGGCGCGAAATCTCAGGAGATCGATGTGCAACGGCTGCAGCGCATTCCAGAGGTGCGCGCGGCAGTCAACGCCTGCATGAGCGATCGGGATCGTCTGTGCAGCGAGGTCGCACCGGGTGGTGGGCGTATCGTGCGTTGCCTTGCGGGGCAGGCCGACCGTCTCAGCCCTCCCTGCAACGCTGCGATGGTGAAAGCGAGTGCGGCCCTCAAGTCCGCCGGCATCGCGATACAGCCGAACGCATCAAAGTAATTCAATCCCGATGCGGAGCGGCCCGCCATGCTGAACATTCAATCGATGTCGGGAGAAACGCGGTTCACAGGCGCGTTTTTCCTCCTCGCCATGACATTCGTGTTCCTCGAGTTCGCTTATGCGCGTCTCGCGCATCATGAAGACACGCACGACACTGCAGAAACCTTGGCTTCGGCGAGTGTCGGCATTGGCAGCGTCGTTGCCAAGGTCGTTACCAGTGGCCTCTCGGCGGTGCCGTTCTTCTTTTTCTACACCCACCGCATCTTCGATATCCCCATGCAAACGGCATGGGCGTGGGGCGCCCTCTTCCTGGGTGTAGAGTTTTTCTACTATTGGTTTCACCGCGCCTCGCACCGCGTGCGGTGGCTGTGGGCCTCGCACGCCGTGCATCATTCCGCAACGCGCTTCAATTTGTCGGCAGCCGTGCGGTTGGGGTGGACTGGGCAACTGTCAGGCGCGTTCGTTTTCTTCCTGCCGTTGGCTTGGTTGGGGTTTCACCCCGTGGCGATCGCGTTCATGATCGGCCTTGGTCTGCTCTACCAGTTCTTCCTGCACACCTCGTTCGACGTACCCCTTGGCCCCCTCGAGTGGGTGCTCAACACGCCGCGGCATCATCGCGTGCATCATGCCTCCAACGAGGCGTGTCTCGACACGAACTACGGGTCTGTCCTGATCATCTTCGACCGGATTTTCGGGACGTTCGCGCAGGCCCCGCAAGATGAACCGATCCGCTTCGGCGTCAAGGGACGGACGGCGAGCAACAACCCTCTCAAGATCGCGTTGGGCGAATGGGGATATCTCGTACGGGACGTGGTGCGGGCCCGAGGCATCAAGAACCGTATGCGCGTTCTCTTCGGACCTCCGTGACCGCGGCCGAGTAATTCCAAGCTCTGGAGGAACGGACGATGCAGGCAAGGCTGCGTATCGCGTTTCGCTTCCTCCAGACCGTCGCGGTCTTTGCATTGGTTCATGCATCGCAGGCTCATGCCGAGACGGTTCGTCTCCTGGTTCCAGGCGGCCCGCGGGAAGCCATCTTACTGCCCGCGCCCGCCAAGCCGGCGCCGCTCCTCATCGTGCTG
>RXJK01000342.1 GCA_003963125.1 Hyphomicrobiales bacterium | reverse complement strand
ACGACGATGACGATCGTGGTCACTCCTCGCGCGGCCGCTCATCGAGCGGAAGCAGCGGCGGACGTCGCCAGGGCGGATGGTTCGGCGACAGCGAAGGCCATTCGGAAGCCTCCCGGCGTGGCTGGCAGAATTCCGACCACGGCGACTCGGGCTGGTACGGCGACCGGGAAGGGCATTCGCAGGCTTCGCGTCGCGGCTGGCAGAACCCCGACCACGGCGACTCCGGCTGGTTCGGCGACTCGGAAGGCCATTCGCAGGCTTCGCGTCGTGGCTGGCAGAACTCCGACCACGGTGACTCGGGCTGGTACGGCGATCCGGAAGGCCACTCCCAGGCCTCCCGTCGCGGCTGGCAGACCCGGCGTGACGATGACGACGACGACTATCGTGGCCGCCGCTCATTGCGTCGCGGCGGACGCGACTGAGCGCGTCGCGCAGCAAGGTGAACTAACGAAGGCGAGGCTGGCGACAGCCTCGCCTTCGCTTGTCCGTCGTCGTCAGCGCGCACAAAAAAAGGGGCCGGCTGGCCCCTTCCGTTTGCGTCGCTGAGCGGCTTACGCACGCGCGGATTGCGCCCGGCGGTTCACCCGCTGTTCGGCGACCATCGTGAGCTTCTGGTCGGCGGCCTTCTCCTCGGCGAGCGTGGTCGAAAGCAGATCGGCGACGTCCTTGCGGCCCATCTCGTTGGCCCACGCGATCAGCGAACCGTAGCGCGTGATCTCGTAGTGCTCCACGGCCTGGCCCGAGGCGACGATAGCCGCATCGAGCACGGCCTTGTCCTCAACCTCGGAACTCACGTCGTCGGCTTCCTCGAGGATGCCGTCGATGGCCGGACAGTCGACGGCCGAGGCCTGCATGTTCAGCATCTGGAACACCTTCTCGAGCCGCTGCACGTGGCCCTTGGTCTCCTGAAGGTGCGACTGCAGGCCCTGCTTGAGCTCGGGATTGCTGGCCTTCGAAATCATGTCCGGCAGTGACTGCGCAATCTTGTTCTCGGCGTAGTAGATGTCCTGCAGCGTGTGGACGAAGAGGTCGTCCATCGTCTGGATGTCCTTGCTGAAAAGACCCATGCGAGCAGCTCCTTCATGTCGGGGTTGACCTGCTGCGTCAACGACGCGACCCCGCGAATGGATGCGCGCTCGTTTACAAATCGGCGAGGCGCGACCTGGGGCGAGCCGGAACGCCGGAGAATTGGCTCGCGTTGAAGAGGGAGAAACAGGAGGTCATCATGCGTTACGCAGCTCTGCTGGCGGCCCTCGTCGTTGCCACGCCCGCTCTCGCACAGAACACGCCGGCGCCGGGGCCTACGAACCCGTCCGTCCCCAACCCGCAGGCCAAGCCCGGCGCCACGATCATCGTCAATCCGACCGAGCAGCAGTGCCGGCAAGGCTGGTCGAACGGCATGCGCTGGACCAAGGAACAGTTCGACGAATACTGCACCAAGCTCGGCGCGAGCAAATAGATGGCGAGGAACCGCATCGAGAAGCGCGCCGACCGCCAGCGCAAGGATGAGGCGGAGATTGCCGCGCCCCATGCGCAACCCGGTCACACCGACAATAAGAGCTGGGACGGCCGCTCGACCGGCAACGGCGGGGAAGGGTTCAGTAAAGGCTACGGCGGCAGCGGCGAAGAAGGCACCGGTCCTTCCGGTGCCGAAGACAAGGGCCACCCCGAAGACAGGGGGCGATCCAAGACGTAAGGCTGGATCGCCCGGGGGCGCTCAGCGCAGGCCGAGCGCCCCGAGAATGAACATCACGATCACGATCAGGCCGACGAGATAAATGATACTGTCCATCTGGCGCCTCGCTGGATTGGAAGATTACATCGGCCGCCGCGAGCGGAGGTAGACGCCGCTGTGGGCGAAATTGTTGTCGCGGTGGTGGCCACCGCGGATCGCGCCCCACCAGGCCGCCGCGAACCCGATTACGATGCTGGCCGCCGTGAGGAAACCGCCCAGCGCTGCTGCGCGGCGCGCGCGGTCTGCAGCATCACGCACCGTCTGCTCGAGTTGCGCAAAGGTGTCCGAAACGCGCCGCTGCGCCTCTTCGGGGCTGAGCCCGGTCTGCCGCGAGACGATGGTCGCGAGATAGCTCTTGTCGGCCTGGCTCATCTCGCGATTGACGGCGGAGCGGGCAAGAATGCGGGAGAGTTCTGCACGCGTTGCATCCGACGGAGGCTGCGGCTGCGCGGGCGGTTGCTGGCCTGGTTGCTGGCCCGGTTGCTGACCTGCGGCCGGTTGGTTGGGCCGAAGCAGAACGTCGGCGAAGTAGGACATCTGATCGCCCGCTGCCGGTGCGATGGACGCTGCCGCACGCCCGGCCTGCGCGCCGACGCTCGCGACGGTGCTCGCAGCCGACATGGCGAGCAGCGCGCCGATGGCGACACCGAGCGCCCAGACGAGGCCACCGTGCATGCCGTCCCTGAATTCGGTCTCGGAGGACCGCGCGCCCGCATCCTTGCGCAGCCGCCCGGCGAGGTAGCCGCCGGCCATGAACGAGCCGATCTGCTGCGCCAGGATCCAGAACGCGGCAAGGCTCAGGGTCCACTTGGCGGAGGCGCCGCTGTCGGGCCACGCCGACGTCATGGAGAAGCCGATCGCGGAGCCGAAGGTGACGAACACGAAAGAGAGTGCGGCAGCAAACAGCGCGCCCGCGATCACCGCGCCCCACTCGACGCCACTACCGGAAACCCGCACGGTGGAGGGATTGGTTTCAAGGGGGGCACTCGCACCAGTCATGGGATCGTCTCCGGGCCGTAGCCGCTGCTTGGAACCAAAGTCTCGCTCACAACGGGATGACGTCGACTTCGTTCCAGATTTGCCGCGATCTTGCGGTCTCATGGTTTCCGGTCGCGGCGAAGATCCGGAACCGCACGATCATCGCGGCGTTCCCGGCCGACAGCCCGGCGCGAGGGGCTTCAGCCCGCGGCGGTGGGTTCGCGCGTAGCGAATGACAGCAAGGGCGGAGGGGCGAATGACCATCGCAGCGGGAACGAACGCGGCCGGCGCCGCCGCGGCCAAGCAGAAGGCCAATGCGACGGCCACCTCCGTCGAAGCACCCTTCTACATTCCGGCGACCGCGGCGATGTCGCGCCCGCGGCGCAGCATCAAGCACGATGACACGTTCGCGGTCCTCGACAGCCACGGCGATATCGGCGCCACCAGCGGCGCGCCCGACGGCATGTTCCACAAGGACACGCGGCACCTCTCCCATCTCGAACTGCTGATCAATGGCACGCAGCCCTTGCTGCTGGGCTCCGGCGTTCGCGACGACAACCTCTGCTTCAACGTCGACCTGACGAACCCCGATCTCTACGCCGACGGGGCCATGGTCCTGATGAAGGACACGGTGCACGTCCAGCGCACCATCTACCTGGCCGACGGCTCGCTGCGCGAGCGCATCGCCGTGACGAACCATGGCGCCGACCACGTGCGTTTCAGCCTGTCGATGGTGTTCGCCGCCGACTTCGCCGACCTGTTCGAAGTGCGCGGCATCAAGCGCAAGCGGCGAGGGCAGATCTGGTCGGAGATTGCGAAGCCCGGCCACATCTCTCTCTATTACCGCGGTCTCGACGGCGTGCAGCGTGAAACGGCGCTGACCTTCGAGCCGCTGCCGGCGCGGCTGGCCGATGGCCTTGCCCGCTTCGACCTCGCGTTGCGTTCCGGCGAGCAGTGCGCCGTGTTCGTCGTCGCATCGAGCGAAGGCCGGCTGCCATCCACGCAGTCGTTCTTCAAGGGCCTCGCGCGCCTCCATCGCACGCGCAAGGCGGCGTCGCGGCATGCCGCGACGGTCGAGACGTCGAATACCGTCCTCAACGACATCCTCTGCCGCTCGGCAGCCGATCTCTACATGCTGACGACGGACACGCAGGACGGGCCGGTGCCCTACGCCGGCATCCCCTGGTACTCGACGACGTTCGGGCGGGACAGTTTGATCACCGCGCTCCAGATGCTGTGGGTCGATCCGGCCGTCGCGCGCGGCGTCCTGAAGCGGCTGTCGCGGCTGCAAGCCACGACCGTGTCGCCCGAGAACGATGCCGAGCCGGGCAAGATCCTGCACGAGATGCGGGGCGGCGAGATGGCGGCGCTGCGCGAGGTGCCGTTCGCCCTCTACTATGGCAGCATCGACGCGACGCCGCTGTACGTGATGCTGGCCGGCGCCTACCTCGAGCGAACCGGCGACATCGCATCCATCAGGAGCCTCTGGCCCACGATCGAGAAGTGCCTCGCCTGGGTCGATCGCGCGATCGCAGGCGATCCGCGCGGCTTCCTGTCCTACGAGCGCGCGCACGAGACGGGGCTCGCCAACCAGGGTTGGAAGGATTCGCACGATTCCATCTTCCATGCGGACGGCCGGCTCGCGCGCGGTCCGATCGCGCTAGTGGAAGTGCAGGGCTACGTCTACGCGGCGAAGACGGCGGCAGCGATGTGCGCGGATCGGCTGGGCGAGGCGAGCCTGGCTGCGCGCTTGATGAAGGAAGCCGAGGAAATCCGCGCACGCTTCGAAGCGGCCTTCTGGTGCGAAGACATCGGCACCTACGCGATCGCGCTCGATGGCGAAGGCGCCCGCTGCGCCATCCGCACGAGCAACGCGGGGCACGTGCTCGCCACCGGGATCGCCGAGCCCGATCGGGCGAATCGTATCATCACCGACATGTTGCGACCGGACATGTTCTCGGGCTGGGGCATCCGCACCGTGGCGCGCGGCGAAGCCCGCTACAACCCGATGTCCTATCACAACGGCTCGATCTGGCCCCACGACAACGCCATGATCGGGCATGGCATGGCGCGCTACGGCCGCAAGGCCGCCATGGCCGCCGTGTTCGACGCGATGATGCGCGCCACGGCCTACATGGATCATCGCCGCATCCCGGAACTCTATTGCGGCTTCCGTCGCCGGCAGGGCCGCGGACCGACGCTGTACCCCGTAGCGTGCGCGCCGCAGGCGTGGGCCGCGGCTGCCCCCTTCCACATGCTGCAAGGCCTGCTCGGGCTCGAGTTCGATCCCGCAGCGCACGAGATCCGCCTGGTGCAGCCCGTGGTGCCCGAGCTTGCGGGCGAAGTGACGATCCGCAACCTGCATCTCGGCGATGCCACCATCGATTTCAGGGTCCAGCGTCGCAACGATGCGGTTGCGCTCGAGGTGTTGCGCGTGCGCGGCGAGGTGCGCCTGTCGATGATCCTGGAGCGGGTCGCATCCTGAAGCGCCAAGCGTGCACGGCGCTGCAGATCGGCAGGAACGCGGGTTGGGAGGGAACGTTGACCCCGAGGAGGACGCGTCGTCCTCACCCAACACGAAAGGAAGTTCAATGCGCAAAACGATCGGAACCCTCTCGCTCGTAGCGTTCCTCGTGGCCGGCGGCACCTATGCGATGGCGCAGTCGGGCGGCGGCGGTGGCGGATCGGGCGGCTCGTCCGGTTCCAGCGGCGGTTCCACGTCGGGCGGCACCACGGGCGGCTCGATGTCGGGCGGCACCATGGGCGGCAGCACGACGACGCCCGGTTCGACGACGCCGGGCATGACCGGCGGCAGCACGACCACGCCGGGCACAGGCTCGCGCGCTCTCACACCGGGGACGTCGCTTCCGGGCGGCACGATGGGCACGCCTTCCGCGCCGAACACGGGGCCAGCCTATCCCGACACGCGGCCGATGTTGAACCCTACGGGTTCTCCGACAACGGGCCGTCCGCAGTAGTTCGGACCCGCAGAGAGATATGAGCCGAAGCCCGCGCACTGCGGGCTTCGCGCTATGTGGCAACCCGCATGGAAAACCCGCAGACACTGGCGGAGCTCAACGCGCTCATGGCGCATATGCATCCCCGCGTCGAAGGGGGTGAACGCGCTGTGCCGGGCGAAGGCCCCATCGGCGCGCAGGTCGCCTTCGTGGGCGAGCAGCCGGGAGATCAGGAAGATATTCAGGGGCGTCCCTTTGTCGGGCCGGCGGGCCAAGTCCTCGATCGCGCGCTGCAGGAGGCGGGTATCGACCGCAGCAAGGTCTACGTCACCAATGCGGTGAAGCATTTCAAGTTTCAGCAGCGCGGCAAGCGCCGCATCCATCAGAAGCCGACGGCCGGTGAGGTGAAGCACTATCGCTGGTGGCTCGCGCGAGAACTCGATTTCGTGGCGCCGCATCTCGTCGTGGCGCTGGGATCGACTGCCGTCCTGGCGCTGTCCGGCAAAGCGTTGTCGGTGACCCGCTTCCGCGGTGCGCATGATTTCGAGGAACGCAAGGGCTACATCACCGTGCATCCCTCGTACCTGCTTCGCATTCCCGATCGCGAGGCCAAGGCAGCTGCCTATCGCGATTTCGTGGGCGACATGCGCGCGATCAGGAAAATGTCGCTCCAGACCGTCTAGAGGCTGCCGTCAGCCCTTGCCGGTGGGAAGCTCCTCGCCCGCACCGGTGTAGGCCGGCGGCAGATACACGTTGACCGTCTTCAACAGGCTACGCCCGGTGTTGCGGATCTCGTGACGATCCCCCTTTTCGATGAGGACCATGCTACCGGCGCGAATGTCGATGGTGCGGCCGTTGATGATCGCTTCCCCGCGACCCTCGACGACGATCAGCCATTGATCGGCGCCCTTGTGCCGGTTGTCCGGGCCGCCTTCCTTGCCGCCACGCGGCAGCACCATCACCGCGCCCTGCGAGCGCGCATTGCCAACACTCACCCGGAAGCCCGTGCGAAAAGAAACGTCTTCGTGCTGCATGAGACGCTCATAAGCGAAGGGGCTGTGCGCAAAGGATCGCGCACAGCCCCGATGAGAAATGCGTCAGGTGTTATCGGATCTCGACCCACACGCCATTGCGGTAGTAGCCGTGCCCGCGGCCGGGTTCGCGCCAGCGATAGTGGTCGCGATCGCGGTCCGACCAGCGCCAGTCGTCCGGGTAGACCCGGAGATTGAATTCCGGCTTGTACGTGCGCGTTTCCTTCACGCGCCAGCAGTCGCCCTCGTTATTGCAGACGACGGCTGCGAAGGCGGACGAGCCGACCGAGAGGGTCGCCGCTGCGACAGATATGAAAAGTACCTTACGCATCGTGATGACCTCCATCGTTGACGTCGCTCTACAAACGCGGCCGTGCCGCCCCGGTTCGATCGCGAGCGATGGCGTGCCGACCGCAACGCTCGAGGAACCGGACCCGGCAGGCGCCGTTGTCCAGACTGAGACAGAGCGAGATGGAGAAGTTGATGAGCGCAAACGACAGGGACACGAAGGCCCCGGCGAAGAAGCCCGGCGAGAAGGAGAAGGGCAAGTACCACTACAACCCGGGCAATATGTCCGGGAAGCCCGCCGAGAGCGGCAAGGACGAGAGCGAGCAGCACAACAACGCCGACCGCATCGCGGCTCGCAAGGAAACGCCGCACTCGCGCGACGAGTAGTCGTCAGCGGCTTTCGACGAGACGTCGCCGCGTCTCGTCGGGACCGGCCTCGGACAGCGTCGCGAGGTGCGGCGCCAGCAGCGCATCGCACTCCGAGCGGGGCAGGTCGCGTGTCAGGCAGCCGCTTTCGATGACGAGGATGCGGTCAAAGTTCTGGATGGTCGTCATGCGGTGCGCGATGGCGATGACCGTCCGGCCATTCATGAGGCGCGAAAGCGAGTCCTTGATGGCAATCTCCGACTCCGTGTCGAGCGCGGAGGTCGCCTCGTCGAGCAGGAGCAGTGGCGCGTCCTTGAGGAAGGCCCGCGCGAGGGCGATGCGCTGCCGCTGCCCCCCGGAGAGCCGCGCGCCACGATCGCCGACGATCGTCTCGATGCCCTGTGGGAGCGCGTCGATGAAGTCGCAGCGTGCAGCCGCTGTCGCCGCCCACACCTCCTCGTCGCTGGCTTCAGGCCGCGCGTAACGGATATTCTCGATGAGAGAACGGTGGAAGAGCGAGATGTCTTGCGGCACGACTGCGATGGCTTCCCGCAGGCTCTGCTGCGTGACCTCCGTGACGTCCTGGCCTGCGAGCAGGATGCGGCCGCCCTCGATGTCGTAGAAGCGCTGGATCAGCGCGAAGATCGTCGATTTACCGCCACCCGACGCGCCGACGAGACCGACCTTCTGCCCGCTTTCGATATGGAAGCTGAGGCCATTGAAGATTCGCGGGCAGTCGGGATAGGCGAACGTCACGTTCTCGAACCGGACGCTACTACCGGTGCGCGCGAGCGCCGGCGCCCCCGGGCGATCGGACAGCTGGTGCGGCACGAGAAGGTTCTGCAAGGCCTCGGAGAAGCGGGCCGCGTGCTGCGTCACGTCGACGAGCGCGACGGCGAGATCGCGCGTCGCATGCAGCACGGCGAGGCCCAGCGTACACACGAGGATCACGTCGCCGTTGGTGGCGCGGTTCCGTTGCCACAAGACCAGCACCCAGGCGAGAAGCGTCACGGTGAGCGCGACGACGGCGAGCGCGTGCCCGATCCTCAGCCGTTCGAGATAGCGCAGGCTGCGCGAGCGCGCCTTCAGTTCCTCCGCCACCTTGGTGTCGAAGCGCATGAATTCGCGCGGCATGCCGCCGAACGCCTTGACGATGGACATGTTGCCGACGACGTCGGTCAGCTCGCCGTCGACCGCCGCGGCCCGGTTGGCGAACTCGTGATGCAGCGGCTTGCCCTTGGCCGCGATGTGGAACATGACGGCGATCACCAGGATGGCGACGAGTACGAGCGCGGACGCCATGGCGACGCTGACCGTGCCGACGAACAGGATCGATGAGATCGTGGCCATGCACGGCGGCAGCACGTTCCACACCAGCATGTTCTCGACCGTGAACAGCGCATTCGAAGCTGTCGCCACGCGCGAGGTGAGAGAGCCCGGCGAGCGCGCCGAGAAATAGCCGGGCGCATGTCCGGTGAGGTGGCGGAAGAGGTCGCGTCGCACGTCGCCCGTGACGGCGACGAAGGTCCCGTTGGCGACCCAGCTCGCGAGCCGCCAAAGGAGATTGTCCGCCGCGATCAGGCCGACGAGGATGCCGAAGGCCTGCCAGACTGCGGACGTGGCGTGCGTTGCCGTCGACAGCGTGTCGACCAGAAGCTTCACGCCGTACTGCGTCAGCGTCGAGCACACGACCGCGAGCGTGACCGCGCCCAGGATCACGCTGTGACCCAGGAGGCGACCTCGAATGTAGCGCCAGAAGAATGCGACGGGGCGTTGCCCGTAACCGGCCAGGTCGTCCACCGACGTCTCCACCCTCTGGACGCTCAACTGCAGCGCCAACGCGCGGAAAGAGTGGTGGTTGCAGGTGCTTAACTGCTGTGCACTTTCGCGGGGCGGGTCTCGGGCATCACCAGCGTGACGGCCAGCAGCGCGACCACCGCTGCGACCATCAGGCCGATGAATGCGACCGACGTCCCGAACGTCGTCGCGAGATACCCCGTCACGGCCGTACTCGCGGCAGCACCGATCCCCGTCGCGCTCGCGACGATGCCTTGCGCGAGATTGAACCGGCCACTGCCGCGGGCGATGTCGGCGAGCGACAGCGGCACGAGCACGCCGAGGACGGCGGCACACAGCCCATCCAGCACCTGCACCGCGACGATGACGATCGGATCGGTGCTGAGCGCCAGCACCACGGCACGCAACGGCAGGGCCGCGAACCCGAACATGAGCACGGGCTGCCGCCCCTTGCTCTGCGCGAGCCGGCCGACATGCGGGGCGAGCACCGTCACGACGAATTGCGGGACGACGATGCAGGCCGCCACCAGAACGCTCGCCCAGGTTCCCGATCGCACGGTCATTTCGGACCCGATCAGGGGCAGCATGGCCGCGTTGGCCGCGTGAAACAGGAACACGCACCCGGCGAGGATCCACAGCGCCGGCCGGACGAGGAGAGCGGCGACGTTTGCGCCGGCTTCGCCCTTCGAGCTGTGCGCGATGCCCCCGTCGGCCCGCACCGGATCGACTTCATCGTCGCGGATCGTTGCGAGTGCGATCAGCGTCGGCAGCGTCAGCAGCGCGGTTACGTAGAAGACCGATTGCGGCGAGATGACGTAGCCGCAGAACCCCATGAGGGCTGCAGCGATGCCGTTGCCGAGCGCCGCGTAGCGCGCATTGCGGCCAAGGCGGGGGCCGAGCGCGACAGCACCGACGAGACCCAGCGTGATCGCCGCCATCGCGGGGCCTAATATGGCGCTCGCCGCCACGTGCAGGAGCGTCGCCGAGGCGAGCCCCAGAAACGTGGGCAGGAGTGCGATTAGCAACGCGCTGGCGCCGACGCCGCAGACGGCGAGCATCGCCGCATTGCGCTTCGAGGCGGCGATATCGACGATCCAGCCGCCGGGGATCTGGCTCAGCAGCCCGGCTAGGCTGCCCATGGCGAGGATCAGGCCGATGTCCGTCTGCGTCCACTTCTGCGTCGTCAGGTAGACGGAGAGGAAGGGGCCGAAGCCCGTCTGGATATCGGCGACGAAGAACGCAAACCAGTCGAGGCCACGCTCGCTTCGGCGGGATGCGGATCGCACAGCGAGGGCGCCTCGTCGTCAGGGAAAGACGGCTAGTACTGTATGGACTGGACCGGGAGAGTGGCTGCGCCGGGCTTGTACTCCTTGGCGGCGCGGAGCTGATCGCGGCTCACGTCGGCGACGATGCCGCCGTTCTCGAGCCGCAGCGCGCCCCAGTCGACAGCGATCTTGCGCGTACCGATGCCGAGAAAGCCACCGAACTCGACGACGGCAGCACGGATCTTCCCGCTCTGATCGACGAGGATATCGACGATGCGCCCCTCGAGTGCGTCAGGCCGCGTCGTGACTTCGCGCCCGAGCAGACTGTCGAGGTGATGCTCCGCTTCGCCCCTGGCGCCTTCGGCGTGGAGCCTCGGCCCGATGGGCGCGAGCGCGACCGCGAAGAACAAAACTGCAGCGATGATCGAAGAGAAATGCGCCGCGCGCGGCATGATGCCCTCCCTCAGCTGCGCTCGGAAGCCAACGACGCGACAGGCGAAGGGGTTCCTGGGAGAGTCAAGCTTTCGCAGTGCGGAACCGACAAAGGGTAAACTCGTTCTTCACCGGTCGGACGTCTCGATCATCAACCACCGCGCCTTTGCCCAGCTCATTGCCAAGCCTCCCGACGAGGTCCTGGTGCGGGACGCATTGGAACCGAACACATGAAAATCGCTCAAGTTGCTCCTCTCATGGAAAGTGTGCCGCCTCGCCTCTACGGCGGTACGGAGCGTGTGGTGTCGTATCTGACGGAAGAGCTCGTGGCCCAGGGTCACGACGTGACGCTGTTCGCGAGCGGCGATTCCATCACCGCCGCCAATCTCGAGCCGTGCAGCCCTCAGGCGCTGCGCCTCAATCCGGCGGTGCGCGACCCGATCCCCTATTACATGCTGATGCTCGATCGCGTGCGCCGGCGCGCCGCCGAGTTCGACATCATCCATTTCCACATCGACCAGTTCCACTTCCCGATTTTCCGCGATATCGCGGACCGCACCGTCACGACGCTGCACGGTCGGCAGGACCTTGCCGATTTGCGCCCGCTCTATGCGGGCTTCCCCGACATGAAGCTCGTCTCGATTTCGAACGCGCAGCGCGCGCCGATCCCCGACGCGTCCTACGCGGCCACCATCTACCACGGCCTGCCGCGCAATCTGCTCATGCCGACGTTCAACCCGAAGGGCGGCTATCTCGCCTTCATCGGACGTGTGTCGCCGGAAAAGCGCGTCGATCGCGCCATTCGCATCGCGCAGGCGGTTGGGCTGCCGATCAAGATCGCGGCCAAGGTCGACCGCATCGACATGGAGTACTTCAAGACCGAAATCGAGCCGATGCTGGCGGCACCCGGGGTCGAGTTCATCGGCGAGATCGACGAGCGCCGCAAGCCGGCCTTCATCGGCGAGGCGCGCGCGCTGCTCTTCCCCATCGACTGGCCGGAGCCGTTCGGCCTCGTCATGATCGAGGCGATGGCCTGCGGCACGCCGGTGCTCGCCTTCCGCAACGGCTCGGTCGACGAGGTGATCGATGACGGCGTCACGGGCTTCATTGTCGAGAGCGAGGAAGAGGCGATCCGCAAGATGGGCGCGCTGCTCGGTCTCGACCGGGCGCGGGTGCGCCGGCGCTTCGACGAGCGCTTCACGGCAACGCGCATGGCGGCCGACTACGCGCGCCTCTATCGCTCGCTCGTTCCCCACGTCTCGGACAAGCGCGCGCTGCGGTTGGCTGCGTCCGCTGGGTTGGATCAGGCCGCCTTGGCCTGACGAGGCTGCGCGACGGCACTGCGTGGTGCCGTCGCTTCCCCTTGCATTATTGATCGAGCCAGACGTTCGCCAGATCCTGGTTGGCATAGTGGCTGGGCGTGATCTTCCAGCCCTTCATCGCGGCGGTGTGCGCGACGACGCGATTGTACCAGAGCACCGGCACGCTGTAGGCCTGGTTGATCGCGAGCTTCTGCATGTCCTTGGCGAGCGTGGCGCGCTCGGCGTCGGACCGCGCGGCGCTGAACTTGTCATAGAGCGCGTCGAACTCCGGATTGGCGTTGCGCGTCATGTTGCGGGGCGAGCGCGCCTTGGACAGGTATTGCAGGAACAGCGGCTTGGCATCGTCGCTGTCGGCGCAGAACGCATCGAGCGCGACCTGGTACTCTCCCGCGGCGAGGCTCGCTTTCTGCTGCGAGACGTCGAGCTGCTGGTGCTCTGCCGTGACGCCGATGCGTCGCCACTGGTCGATGACGAACACGCCGGTCGGCGTGAAGGGGTGGTTGACGTTGCGGTTGACGAGTTTGAATTTGAGTCCCGTGACGCCGGCGTCCGTCAGTAGCTTGCGCGCCTCGGCGCGCGACTTCTCCATGTCGCGGCTGTAGCCCGGCAGCGCCGCGAGTTCGTCGTTGCCGAGCGCGAGCGATGAGCCCGGCAGCAGCGGCCCGCCCACGGGACGCAGGATGGTGATCTTCGACAAGGCGTCGGAGGCAGACCAGCGGTCGATCGCCATGGAAAGAGCCCGGCGCACACGTTCATCGTCGAAGGGCTTCGACTGCGAATTGAAGAGCAGATCGACCTTGCACACCCAGGGCGATTCCTGGAGCACGATCTTGTCCTTGAGCGAATTGACGAGCTGGGTGCGCTCGCCGGGCGAGATCGAGCGGAATTCGGCCTGGATCTGTCCGCCCTGCAGCGCCGTCACGACCGCCGTGGACTTGATGAAGACCGCGCGGAAGCCGTCGAGATAGGGCTTGCCCTTCTCCCAGTAGCCGTCGAAGCGTTTGCCGGTCCAGTGCGAGCCGTTGACGTGCTCGCCGAAAACGAAGGGACCGGTTCCCATCACCTGCTTGGCGGGATAGTTCGCGTCCTGCGCCAGCTTGTCGGCGCTGTAGATGCAATTGTAGGGCAGGCCGACCGTGTCGAGAAAGGAGCTGTCCGGCTCCTTGAGCGTCATGATGACGGTGCGCGGATCGGGTGTCTCGATGCCGGCGATGCCGGCGAACAGCGCCTGCCGGATCGACACGACGCCCGACGGCGGCGCGCGGA
>RXJK01000354.1:11556-13566 GCA_003963125.1 Hyphomicrobiales bacterium | reverse complement strand
ACGGCGATGCCGGCCTGAAACTCCAAGACACCGCGAGCGCGCACCGGGGTAGGCGATGCCTAACCCCCGGACGCTCGCGGCGGCTCACAAAAGGGAAAAGCGATCCATGTCGGCATTGAAAGTGCATCTGCTTGTTGCTGCGTTGGGATTGGCGCTGGTGCAACCCACTCAGGCCCAGGAGGTCGGCCCCGACCAGGTGGTCGGCGCGCTCGAAGGCACGTTCGGCGTCCATCCGGGGCAGAGGCGCAATCACATCAAGGGGACGTGCGCGACGGGCGAGTTCGTCGGCACGGCGGACGCTGCCGCGCTCTCGCGGTCGGCGCTCTTCAGCGGAGAGAAGATCCCGGTCGTCGCGCGCTTCTCGCTGCCGAGCGGCAATCCGAAACTGCCCGATGCGGCGCGCACCGTGCGCGGCATGGCGCTGCAATTCACGCTGCCGCGCAACGACGTGCACAACATGGCGATGCTGAATGCGCCGATGTTCGGCGTCGCGACCCCGCAGGCGTTCTACGAGCAGGTCGTGGCGGGCAAGCCCGATCCAGCGACCGGCAAGCCGGACCCTGAGAAGCTGAAAGCCTTCCGCGAAAGCCATCCCGAGACGAAAGGGCTTGCGGATTTCCTCGCCGCGAACGATCCGCCGGCAAGCTACGCCAGCAGCGCCTTCTACAGCATCCACACGTTCAAGTTCATCGATGCGGCGAAGAAGGTGACGCTCGTGCGCTGGCGCTTCGTCCCGCAAGGGGGCGAGATCCGGCTGACGGAGGAGGAGATGAAGACGCTTCCCGCCGATTTCCTTGAGGAGCGTCTGATCGCGGCGACGAAGAACGGCCCCGTGCGCTGGGACATGATCGTGACCATCGGCGAGCCCGGTGATCCGGAAACCGATCCGACGAAGCTGTGGCCGAAGGAACGCCGCGAGATCAATGCCGGGACGCTGACGATCAGTGCCGCGATGCCGCAGAAGGGGGCCGCGTGCGAGGCGATCAACTTCGATCCGCTGACCATGGCCGCGGGCATCGACGCGACGGACGATCCCGTGCTGCAGTTCCGCTCGCCCGCCTACGCCGTGTCCTACACCAAGCGCTTCGAGGGCAAATAGCCCCGCGCGGGTACCGAACGGAACGGCGGGCTCCCGTGGCACCCGGCACGCTTCCCGGAGGTGCTCAGCGGTCGGCCTGAGCGAATGGCGCGCGCAAGCGTGAGCCTGAAAAACGCGAAGGCGCGGGAACCCCATCCCGCGCCTTCTGAACTATTTGATGCTTGCCGGCCGTTGTTTCTGAGGTGGCCAGGAAGCTCTTGGGCCCCGTTGTCCTGCAGGTCGCCCTGCCGGACCAGCTTGTCTCAGTCTCCTAGAACATTCCGAACACGACAGCGGTCAGGAATGCAAAGGAGATGATGGCAGCAAGCACATTGAGCCTGGTTCTGAGTTCCATCAGTCCTCCTCGCCGGCGGATGCCGGGCACTCGGTGAACAGGTCTCCCCGCAACGAGTAGAGCAAATCTACCGAACCCAACCATGAACCGCCAAGAAGAAATCGTTGCTGCGGTGCATCAAACTCCCATTAATATTTGCTGCTCACGCGTTGCATCACCCTTGGTGCTTGAGCGTCACAGAATTTCTTGTGCTGATACTTAGTATGACCAAGAACAAATCCTGACAGAGGGCCAGTATTAACCTGAGATTAATCAAATGGACATGAAGTATGTCCGAATATTGCCCCCGCGTGAGCAGCAGCTGATCAGTCGTGTCCGCGCCGTCGATCACCGGAAAAATTGGGCACCATCTGGCGTAACGTGGCCGACAAGCCACACGACGGCCCAATTTGCTCGAAGACGGCAATTGAGGACTTTTGGCGGTGCACCTTCGCCACCCGCCACGGTGTCGCCACGTTTTCCGCCCCAGCGCAGGAATGCGCCTTGGTGCTTCCCTCGAGCGCCAAGGTCATCTAGGGCTTGGCGCCCGACGATTTGATTTTGGGAGCTTTCCGATGACCACCTTCAAGGCACTCCT
>RXJK01000354.1:1899-11506 GCA_003963125.1 Hyphomicrobiales bacterium | reverse complement strand
GCGCCACCGGCATCGGCTGGCGTGATCTCAGCGAAGCCGACCTGATGGAGGGGGACGTCACCGTCCGCGTCAGCCACACGACGCTCAACTACAAGGACGGCCTCGCGCTGACGGGCAAGGCGCCCGTGATCCGCCGCTGGCCGATGATCCCGGGCATCGATTTCGCGGGCAAAGTCACTGCGTCCAGCAATCCCGAATTCAAGCCCGGCGACGAGGTGATCCTGAACGGGTGGGGCGTCGGCGAGACGCACCTCGGCGGCTATTCGCAGGTCGCGCGCGTGAAGGGCGACTGGCTCGTGCACAAGCCCGCCGGCTTCAGCGCGGCGGAGACGATGGCCATCGGTACGGCGGGCTACACCGCCATGCTGTGCGTGATGGCGCTGGAGCACGGCGGTCTCAAGCCGGGGGACGGCCCCGTGCTCGTGACGGGTGCGGCCGGCGGCGTCGGCAGCGTGGCCATCGCGCTCCTCTCCAAGCTCGGCTACGAAGTCATCGCCTCGACCGGGCGCAAGACCGAGGAAGGCTTCCTCAAGGGCCTCGGGGCGGCCTCCATCATCGACCGGGCCGAACTGCAAGGCCCTGCCCGGCCGCTCGGCAAGGAGCGCTGGGCGGGTGCCGTCGACGTCGTCGGCAGCCAGACGCTCGCCAACGTCATCAGCATGACGCGCTACGGCGGCACCGTCGCGGCGTGTGGTCTGGCCCAGGGCATGGACCTGCCGACCTTCGTCGCGCCGTTCATCCTGCGTGGCGTGACCTTGGCCGGGGTCGATTCCGTCATGGCGCCGAAGCCCAAGCGCATCGCCGCCTGGCAGCGCCTCGCCGCCGACCTCGACAGAGCGAAGCTCGCCGGCCTCACCGTCACGCATCCGCTGTCTGAAGTGACGGACCTCGGGCCCCGCATCCTGGCCGGCCAGGTCAAGGGCCGCGTGGTGTTTACCGTCGACTGAGGCGGTATCCGTTCGCAGAGACTTATAGAGAACCCGCGCACGGGCCTGAAAAAAATCCGCTTCAGGCCGCACCGCGCCTTTCGGCCGCGCAGGGGTTGGGTTATCCTCACGACCATCCAACCCGTATCTGCGTAAGGCGCGATGAGCTGGCATCCGACCACTGATCCCATCGCCGGCGATCGCCATTCGTGCGACGCGATCGAGCACGTAGTGGTGCCGCGTGCCCGCGACCTCGGCGGCTTCAGTGTGCGCCGCGCCCTGCCCGCCGCCCAGAAGCAGATGGTGGGGCCCTTCATCTTCTTCGATCAGATGGGTCCGGCCGAATTCGTCATCGGCCGCGGCATCGACGTGCGCCCGCATCCCCACATCGGCCTCGCGACCGTCACCTACCTCTTCGAGGGCGAGGTGTTCCATCGCGACAGCCTCGGGTCGGCCATTCCGATCCGGCCCGGCGCGGTCAACCTCATGACTGCCGGTAGCGGCATCGTCCACTCCGAGCGCGAGACCAGCGAAGCGCAGGCCGGGCCCAGGCGCCTGTTCGGCATCCAGGCCTGGGCCGCCCTGCCGCGCTCGCACGAGGAGCAGGCGCCAGCCTTCACGCACGTGGGCGCAGACGATCTGCCCCGCATCACGGCGGAGGGCAAGCGCGTGCGCCTCGTCATGGGGCAGGCCTACGGCATCCATTCGCCGGTCGACTTCCCGCATGCGGCGCTTTTCGCCGAAGCCGTGCTGGCGCCGGGCGCCATACTGCCCGTCGATCCCGACTACGACGAGCGCGCCATCTATGTCGCTTCCGGCGCCATCGACATCGCCGGCGACCGCTTCGAGGAGGGCCGCCTGCTGATCCTGCGGCCGGGCGACCGCATCTCGGTGCTGGCCCTCACCCAGGCGCGCCTCGTGCTCGTCGGCGGCGATCCGATGGACGGGCCGCGCCACATCTGGTGGAACTTCGTGTCCTCCTCGCAGGACAGGATCAAGGCCGCGAAGGCCGATTGGGCGCAGGGGCGCTTCCCGATCGTGCCGGGGGACGAGCTGGAGAAGATACCGCTTCCGACGTGACAGCTGCGGAGCGGGGGACAAGACTGAGAGCTGGTTTGGGTTGGGGGTAGGATGCAGCTCGTTGGCGAGGCCGAGCAATGGCTTCACGCCGCGTGGTTTCAGATGGCGGGGTGGAACTGGCTCGTCATCATGAGCGTGGTCGGCTGCGGGGCCGCCGCGTTCGCGCTGCTGGCCGCATTGGTCTCGTGGCGCCGCCGCCGCAGGCTCGCGCGCCTGCTCGACGCCAAGGTCGATCGCGAGACCGAGGTGCTGAAGCAGGAATTGCGCCGCCGCCTGTCCGAGCCGCCGCAGCTCTTCGACGACCATCTGAACGGCGCGCCCATCCTCGGCGCCCGCGAAGCCTTCGAGAGCGACATCACGGCCGCGGCCGCGAGTGTCCTGCGCGAAGCCGGCGGGGAACGTCGCAGGGCCCGCGCCATCCTGCGTGAGCGCCTGAAGCGCGAAGGCAGCGAAGGCAAAAAGACGCTCAACGGCACGGAGGCCCACTACTGGCGGCAACTGGGGGCCCTCGCCCTCGTCGACGGCTCGCGCGACGCGATCGCCGCCTATCGCCGGGCGGCCGACCTCGCACCGGACGACCCCGAAAGCCAGCATCTCATCGGCGTTCTGCAATTGCGGGCGGGCAACCTCGCTGCGGCCGAAACGGCATTCCGCCGCGAGATCGAACTCGCCCGCGGCTCCAACATGACGATGGTGCGCTATCGCGGCCGCACCATGCTGGGCGACGTGTGCGCGGCGCGCCACGCCGAGGACGAGGCGCTGCAGGTCTACCTCGAGGCCAAGAGCGAGATCGACGAACTCCTTCTGACTCAGCCCGACGACGTCACGCTCAACCGCGATCTCTCTGTCACGCTCGATCGCATCGGCGACATCCACACGACGCGGGGCGACTTGGCCGAGGCGCTGGCGAGCTACCAGCAGGCTCTCGCCATCGCCGAAAGCCTCGCCCGCAGTGCCGGCAAGACCAACCCCGAGCACCTGCACGACCTCTCGGTGAGTTACGAGCGCATCGGCGATCTGCTCGACAAGAAGGGGGATCTCGCGGGCGCCTTGCAGCACTTCAACAAGGGGCTCGCCATCTCGAAGGTGCTGGTGCGGGGCAATCCCGACAACCGCGCCTGGGCGTGGGACCTAGCTGCAAGCTACGAGCGCGCGGCGGACGCCCTGCATGCGCTCGGCAAGGTCGATCAGGCGCTGCGCAAGTATCGCATGGGGCTCGAGATCGCCGAGCATCTTCTCGGCAGCGGGATCGTCGATCCCTCGGCGCAGCGCGATCTCGCCGTGAGCTATCACAAGATCGGCACGCTCGAAGCCATGCGCGGCAACGAGGTCGAAGCGCGGGACCTTTTGGAAAAAGGGCGCAACATCATCGCCGGGCTCGACCGCATCGCGGCGCATCGGGCCCAGTGGCGATCCGATCTCTCGAAGTTCGACGCGGCGCTCAAGACGCTGCACTGACCGGGTGTGGCTCCGCGCTCTCGCGCCGATCAGTAGCCGGCGCGGCGTTCCTCCTCATCGAGGCTCGGCCGGCGCGGACGGGGGCCGGGGTTCGTTGGCATCAAGAGCAGCAGGAGCAGCATCGGCGGCACCATGAAGCTCCAGGCCGCCCAGAAGGAATGGTCGCGGCGCTTCACGCCGGCCACGATGGCGGCAATGACGCTGCAGGTGATCGCAATCACCCCCCAGATGGCTATGACCCTGACCATGGCCTCCTCCAGCCCGACACGTCTCGAACGGATCAGATAGCAACAAACCTTGGCCAAGCCTTGGCGAGCAAGGGATTTTTCAACAGATCACGCGGCCTGCGTGGAGGCCCGCATTTTCGGCTTCCAGCGCTCCAGCAGGGCCTGAAGATCCGCCGGTTCGAAGGGCTTGGCGAGATAGTCGTCCATGCCTGCGGCGAGGCAACGGCGGCGATCCTCCTCGAAGGCGTTGGCGGTCACGGCCACGATCGGTGGCCGGCTGATGCCACTCTGCGCCCGGGCTGCGAAGAGTTCGTGAATGGCCTTCGTCGCCGCCAGCCCGTCCATCACGGGCATGTGCGAATCCATCAGCACCAGATCGAAGGGGGCCTGCCGCCCCGCGACGACGGCGTCCATCACGTCCACCGCCTCGCGGCCGTTGCGGGCGTGGTGCAGGCTGCAGCCCATGCGCTGCAGCAGCGTCCGGGCCAGCAGAGCGTTGATGTCGTTGTCCTCGACGAGCAAAACCGAAGGCGCCCACCCCAGGGCCGGCTGCGCGGAAGTCTGTGGCATGGCGGGGGCGACTGACTGCGGCTGGGTCGCGGTCTCGGCCGGGGCCGGCTCCTGGACCGGCCGTGCGCCCTGGGCAGAGGCCGTCAGGTGCGCCAACAGTGACCGCGGCCGGAAGGGGCGCGTCAGATAGGCATCGAAGCCGACCTGGCGGAAGGCCTCGAACTCGGCCTTGGCCCCTGTATCGACCAGCACGATCCCCGTCACGCCGCGATCGCGCGCTTTCTTGCGCGCGTGCGCCAGCACGATGCCGGCCGTCTGGGCCCCGAGCGCGCTGTCGAGCAGCACCGCGGTGAAGGGCTCGCCCGCGCGGGCCGCCGCCGTCACGAGCATCGAGGCCTGGCAGGCTGGTCCGTCCTCGAGCGGAATGCCGGCACCTTCCAGCGTCAGGCGCAGGGCCCGCCGCTCGACGGGGTTGTCGAGCCCGAGCAGCACGTGCTGCGCCGCATCTCCCTGGAGGATCTCGCGCGCGTCCCCCGAACCTGCCGCACGCTCCGCCCGGATCGAGGCCGTGAACGTCGAACCCTGGCCCGGCACGCTCGTGACGGTGACGTCGCCGCCCATGGCGACGGCAAGGCGCTTGGAAATGACGAGCCCGAGCCCCGTGCCGCCGGCACGCCGCTCCACGGCTTCGTCGGCCTGCTCGAACTCGCTGAAGAGGCGCGCGAGTTGCTCCTTGCTGATGCCGATGCCGGTGTCTTCCACCGCGAAGGCGATGCCGAAGTCCTTGTCGCCCTTCGCCGCGACGTCCGGATTGCGGGAGACGGTCACCAGCACGCCGCCCTTGTCCGTGAACTTGATGGCGTTGCCGACGAGGTTGGTGATGATCTGGCGCAGCCGCACTTCGTCCGCCACGATCTCGCGCGGCAGCGCCGGGTCGATGGCCCAGCCGAGCCGGATGCCCTTCTCCTGGGCGCGCTGCGATAGCAGCTCGACGACGCTCTGCACGCATTCATCGAGCGCAAAGGGCGCCGCATGCAGGCTCATCTTGTCGGCCTCGATCTTGGAGAAGTCCAGGATCTCGTCGATCAACGTCAGCAGCGTGCGGGCCGAGCGCTCGACGGCCGAGGTATAGGTGCGCTGCTCCGCCGTCAGGCTCGTGTCGCCCAGCAGCCCAACCATGCCGAGGATGCCGTTCATGGGCGTCCGGATCTCGTGGCTCATGGCGGCGAGGAAGCGGGACTTGGCGCGGTTGGCAGCCTCCGCCTGGATGCGCGCCTCCTTGAGCTCGGCCTCGACGACCAGGCGCTCGGTGACGTCGCGGCCGGTCGCCTGCACCTCGATGACGCCGCTCTCGGCGCCCGGGATGATGTGCTCGTCCCACTCGAACCAGCGCGTGCCCGACGGCGTCGCGATGGCCTGCGTCGAACGCCGCTGGCGCCGCGCGCCGGAGACGGAAACCGGCTGCTCGGGATCGCCGTCGACGATATCGAGGGCGAGCGGCTTGCCGAGCACGGCATCGCGCGTCACACCGAAGGCCCGGCAGAAGGCGAGATTGACGAACTTCACCTTGCCGAAGGCATCGAGGCGCACGATGCAATCGGTCTGGCAGTCGAGGAGGTCGTGCAGATGCGCTTCGTTCTGACGTACGAGACGCTTGAGCTGCTTGAGGTCATCGAGGCTGCTCTCGAGCCGCGCGCCGATGTCGGCGAAGCGGCGCATCTCCGCGGCGAGGTCCGCCGGCGCAATGGCCTCTACGGCAGTGGGGCACCTGGCCGGCTTCGCGAACAGGGAATGGGCCCAGGCGCCCAGACGTTGCGGAAGGGCAGAACGGTTTTGCACGCGGAACGCACACTGGTTTTTGCCAACGGTCTTGTGCAACATGCTTGCCACGGGGCCCTTGAGAAACGCTTTAAGGCGCCAGTGCTGACGCGTGCCGGAAGACGGCAATCGGCGTCGCGCGGACCCCGAAGTAGGGGCGAGGTTAACGCGGCCTGAAAGCGTGCCAGCGGCACACGGGCCTTCAGGAAAGGGTAACGACGATGGGACCGTTGGCCGGGTATCGCATCATCGAGATGGCGGGCATCGGCCCGGGCCCCTTCACGGCCATGCTGCTCGCCGACATGGGCGCCGAGGTGATCCGCATCGACCGCCGCGAGAGCGCCGATCTCGGGATGCCCGGACGTGCTCCCCGCTTCGAGGTGCTGAACCGCGGCCGCAAGTCGCTCGCCGTCGACGTCAAGTCGGAAGAGGGCCGCGACATCGTCAAGCGTCTCGTCACCAAGGCCGATGCGCTGCTCGAAGGCTTCCGGCCTGGCGTCATGGAGCGGCTGGGGCTCGGGCCGAACGAACTCCTGAAGGTCAATCCGAAACTCGTGTTCGGCCGCATGACCGGCTTCGGGCAGGAAGGCCCCATGGCGCCGGCGGCGGGCCACGACATCAACTACATCGCCCTGTCGGGCGCGCTGCACGCCATCGGCCGCAAGGGAGACCGGCCCGTGCCACCCTTGAACCTCGTCGGCGATTTCGGCGGCGGCGCCATGTTCCTCGCCTTCGGCATGGTGTGCGCGCTGCTCGAAGCGCAGCGGTCGGGCAAGGGGCAGGTCGTCGACGCGGCGATGGTCGACGGCGCGAGCTATCTGATGGCCATCGTCTACGGCATGTTCGCGCAAGGCACCTGGGCCGACGAGCGCGGCGTCAACGTGCTCGACACCGGCGCGCCCTGGTACGACGTCTACGAGACCAAGGACGGCAAGTGGCTGTCGGTCGGCGCCATCGAAGCGCGCTTCTACGCCGAGCTTCTGCAGCGCCTCGGTCTCGAGCCGGCGACGCTGCCCAAGCAGCACGATCGTTCGCGCTGGGGCGAACTGCGCGCCGTCTTCACCGAGACCATCAAGTCGAAAACGCGCGCCGAGTGGGAGGCGATCTTCGAGGGCAGCGATGCCTGCGTCGCTCCAGTGCTGTCGCTCGGCGAGGTCGACCAGTATGCGCACAACAAGGTTCGCGGCACCTTCGTCGTGCAGGATGGCGTGAAGCAGCCGGGGCCGGCCCCGCGCTTCAGCCGCACGCGCTGCGAGATCGGCGCGCCGCCGAGCACGCGGGGCGCCGACAGCGAGGCGGTGCTCGCCGCGTGGGGTTTCGACGCCTCCGAGATCGGCGATCTCGTCAAGCGCGGCGTCGTCGGCACGCCGCCGGGCAAAGCATGAGGCAGGAGGAAAGGGCCATGTCGTTCGAGCTGACCCGCGACCAGCTGGAAATCCGCGAGGCGATCCTCAAGATCTGCGCGCGCTTCGGCGACGACTACTGGCTGGAAAAAGACCGCAACGGCGGCTTTCCGCACGACTTCTACGCCGCCATGGCGGAAGCGGGCTGGCTCGGCATCGCCATGCCGGAAGCCTACGGCGGCGCCGGGCTCGGCATCACGGAAGCCGCCGTGATGATGCAGGCCGTGGCGGAATCGGGCGCCGCCTTCTCGGGCGCCTCCGCGCTGCATATGAACATCTTCGGCCTCAACCCCGTCGTCGTCTTCGGTACCGAGGCGCAGAAGCGCCGTTTCCTGCCGCCGCTGATCCAAGGGAAAGAGAAGGCCTGCTTCGCGGTCACGGAGCCCAACACGGGTCTCGATACGACGCGCCTCAAGACCCGTGCCGTCCGCACCGGCGACCACTACGTCGTCACGGGCCAGAAAATCTGGATCTCGACCGCGCAGGTCGCTGACCGCGTGCTGCTGCTCGCCCGCACGACACCGCTCGAAAGCGTGGCGAAGCCCGCGCACGGCCTGTCGCTCTTCTACACGAAGCTCGATCGCGACTACGCGGAGGTGCGCGAGATCGACAAGATGGGCCGCAAGGCCGTCGACTCCAACCAGCTCTTCTTCGACGGCATGCCGGTGCCCGTCGAGGACCGCATCGGCGAGGAAGGCAAGGGCTTCGAATACATCCTGCACGGCATGAACCCGGAGCGCGTGTTGCTTGCCGCCGAAGCCGTCGGCACCGGCCGTGCGGCGCTGGCGCGTGCGGCGCGTTACGCCAAGGAGCGCGTCGTCTTCGGCCGCCCCATCGGCCAGAACCAGGCGATCCAGCACCCGCTCGCCAAGGCCTGGATTGGGCTGGAAGCCGCGAACCTGCTCGTTCTCAAGGCGGCCCACCTCTACGACCGCGGCGATGCCTGCGGCATCGAGGCGAATGCGGCCAAGTACATGGCCGCCGAGGCGGGCTTCGATGCCTGCGAGGCCGCTGTCTTGAGCCACGGGGGCATGGGCTACGCGAAGGAGTATCACGTCGAGCGCTACATGCGCGAAATCATGATCGCCCGTATCGCCCCCATCAGCCGCGAACTCATCCTCTCCCACATCGCCGAGCGCGCGCTGGGCCTGCCGAAGTCCTATTGAAGCGCGGTGTCCCTCACGAGCGGTCGACGAGCGTGGCCGAGATCAGGCAGGAAAGCCCCGCGAGGCCGCAGACGAGCCGCGCCAGGTGCCAATGCCACCACGTGTCCCGCCACTGCGTCCAATCGAGCGGCGGCATCTCGGGCTTCCACGCGGCCACGAGCGCGTTGATCGGCTGATTGGCAAAGCGCGTGATGAGGCCGGCCAGGGCAATCGCGATGACGGCCGCGAGGACAAGCCCGAAGCGCAGGCCTGTGCCACGCGCCAGGGCAGCTTCCACGATCGTCGCGAGAAGGGTTGTCGCGCCGAGGATCGGCAGGCTCACGTTGAGCGTGCGGATGGCGAGCTGCTGCTGCGTCACATAGGTCGCGCCATCGAGGCCGGCCGGATCGAAGATGAGCCAGACGCTGAACATCGAGCCGACGAGAAGCGCCGCCAGCAGCAGTGCCGCAAAATTGATGATCGCTTCGAGCATGCAACTCCTTTCCCGCGCGACCCGCGCGCCTCAGCCATTCCCGAACGACTTCACGAATGCGCGCCCCGCTTCAGTTGCCGCCACGTAGATCCCTCGCCCCTGGACGCTGATGCGCTCCACGAAGCCGCGGTCGGACGCCTCCTCCCACACGGTGAGCCGGGGGCAGGACGTACGCCAGGCATCGAGCACCTCGGCGTAGGGCCGCGCTTCCTTTTCGACCCAGGCGACGAGGTCGCGCACGAGCGGATCGAGCTGGGTGGTCATGCGTGATCTCCAGGTTCAGCGCAGCAGCAGGTAGCTGCCCTGCGCGATGTAGGTGAGGGCGATGACGGTGATGATGTGCGTTGCCCAGGTGCGGAACTGGGCGTCGCTCAGGCGTTCGAGGACCGGCCGCGCCAACGACGTGCCGACGAGCGAAGCCGCGACGGCGAGCGCCGCCATCAGCGGATCGAGCGCCGCCGCGCCTTCGACGAGGCCGCCGAAGTAGGCGAATTTCGCGCCGTGGCTCGCCAATTGGCACAGCGCCTTGGTGGCGACGATCTCGCGC
>RXJK01000354.1:155-1849 GCA_003963125.1 Hyphomicrobiales bacterium | reverse complement strand
AATACGTGTCGATGAGCGGGCCCGACACGCCCGAGATCAGCATCAGGATCATGCACGCCGATCCGTAGAGCATGCCGTGCGCAAGGCGCTCCGGGTTCGGCTTGAAATCCGCCGGGACCAGCCGCACGAGAAACGGCGAAATGCCGAGCAGCAGCAGCGTCGCCGGCTTTGCCGGGACATACCGCCACGTGCTCCATACCGCGAAGGCCACCGCGCAACCCAGGAGGAAGGCGCCTGCCGCGCGCCAGCGCACATGGCCGAGCCACAACAGGCCGCGCCAGCCATTGGAGGCCATCTGCGTGACGGCGTGCAGCGCCATGGCGTCGGGCACGGGCAGCAGGGCGAGCAGCACGCCGAGCAGGATCAACCCGCCCGCCATGCCGAAGATGCCGGACAGGAACGACGTGGCGACCATCACCGCCACCAATCCGAGGATCAATCCCGCCTGCATCGCCATCCCATTTGTTGCGGGACGCAGGATGCGCGGGATTGACTCATCCGTCCAATGCATTGATTTTCTAATTTTTCATGCAAAATACGGATTGAAGATGGATCTCCAGAATCTGCGCACGTTCATGGCGATCGTCGACGACGGCGGCGTCGCGCGGGCGGCCGCGCGCCTCAATATGAGCCAGCCGGCCGCCACAAGGCAGATCCAGGTTCTGGAAGCGAGCCTGGGTGTCCGCCTGTTCGACCGCGTCGGCCGCCGGGTTCACCTGACGTCCGAGGGCGACGATCTGCTGCGCCGCTGCCGCGAGATCGTCCGGCAGGCCGATCTCCTGCAGGAACGCGCGGCGGCCCTGCGCTCGGGCGAGGCCGGCGTGATCACCATCGGCGCAACCCCGCCGCTGATCGAGACCGTGCTCGTCGATTTCCTGAAGGGTTACCGGCAACGCTTTCCCCGCGTCGACGTCGGCATCGTGGAAGATGGCGGCGCCGGCCTCATCGCGCGGCTCGAAAAGGGCGAGGTCAACCTCGCCTACATCCCTGCGGACGACCAGCGCTGGGAGGGCCGCCTGCTCTACCCCATCCACGTCATCGCGGTGCTGTCGCGCGGGCATCCGCTGGCTGCCGACGCCACGCTCGACATCGCCGCGCTGAAGGACCAGCCGCTTCTTTTGCTGCACCGCGGCTTCGGCTCGCGGCAATGGTTCGATCAGGCCTGTGAGGCGATCGGGCTCGACGCCAACGTGGCCTTCCAGAGCAGTTCGCACAATGCACTGATCGGGCTCGCCTCTGCTGGCTTCGGCATCGCCATCCTGCCTTCGGCCGTCAGCCTGCCGGCGACGATGCGGGCGATGCCGCTCGTGGTGCGTCGCAAACCGATCGGCAAGTGGACCATGCTGGCGTGGGATCCGAAGCGCTTCATGTCGCGCCATGCGCTCGAATTCGCCGACGCGCTTGCTGCGCACGCCGCGCGCATCGCCCCGGGCCGCGACCTGATCCGCAAGGCCCCGGCGCTGCCCGAACCAAAATCTTTCGGTCCGTCGCCGCACCGCCAGAAGCGCAGCGCGCGATAGGACTGCTCTTGACGCGGACCGTGTCGGGTTTCGCTGCGCTCTACCCGACCTACATCGAGCAGCCCTCGTCGCACCGCGAAGTGACCGTGCCCAACGGCTTCGGTGTCTTGTACGCGCACAGCCTCCCGTTATGCGTTCCCGGCCGAGCGGCAGCGAGAGCCGGGATCTTTCCCC
>RXJK01000354.1:0-105 GCA_003963125.1 Hyphomicrobiales bacterium | reverse complement strand
CGACCCCGACGCGGCAAGGTCCCTGTCAGTCGAAGTTGTGGGATGATGAAGGCGGGCAGGAGCCCGCAAGGTCCCCGGTGACAAGGTGATCCCGGTGTCCGGCAT
>RXJK01000267.1 GCA_003963125.1 Hyphomicrobiales bacterium | reverse complement strand
CGACGGCGAACACGGCAAAGCCGATGATCACCCAGAAAAGATGCGCAAAACCGTGCGCATTCTCCCAATAGGCGTAGGCAACGGCGACGATCAGCACGACCACCGAGAGGATGCCCTTGACGTCGTTTGGCATGGTCGTCTCCCGCGAGCTTCAGTAGTTGCCGAGCGGCTCGGCGGCGGCCACGTCCGGCCGCTTCGGCATGCCGCGCAGGTTCGATTTCAGATGCCGCGTGTCGTAGCCGTTGAAAAGATGGCCGAGCAGCCCCCGGTTGAGATCCGACGTGCCGAAGAACCAGTCCGCGATGGGGAACGTGAGGTTCATGTTCGTCTCCATCATCAGGCGCGCATTGTGGTGCGCGGTATGATGCCGGCGCAGCGTATTGACGAAGGGAATGTTGCGCACGAACCAGTTCTCGTCGACATGGCAGCAGAAGTGCATGAACTCGTAGAGGAGATACATGCCCGTCGTCGTGCACATGAAGAGCCAGCCGACGTTGGGCGTGAACAGGTTGCCGAGGATGACGCCGCCCGGCAGCGACATCAGGATGAAGACCACGAGCGCGTAGGGCGGAAACACCGTGACGCGCCAGTCCTTGTGGTCGCGGAAGCGCATCTCCTCGTCCGTGAAGAACTGGTGATGGTTGAGCGTATGGCGCTCGTAGACGGCGCGCAGCCCCTTCACGTTGATCGGCCGGTGCATGATGTACTTGTGCACGGCCCACTCGAACAGGTTCGTGAACAGGAACGTGACGGGCACGGCGAGCCACTCGGCCCATGTCACGTCATGAATGTGCTGGAGGTAGATGTAGAACGCGGCCGCACCCATCGCATAGATGATCACGATGTGCAGGTAGCCGTCGTAGAAGCCCATGATGCGCGAGCGGTATTCCTGCCGGTAAGCCTTCTGGCGATCGGAGATCATGGCGCGCTCCTGTCCTGGCCGATCCTGGTGCTGTGATATATCACAGATACATCCTCCGCCCCCGTTCCGTCAACTCCGCGCTCATCAGGCGGCACCGTCCACGACGCGCGCGACGGCGGGATCGCGCCGCAGGTTCTCGAGGCTGCCGTCATAAATGACCTCGCCGCGCTCGATGACGTAGAGCCGGTCGGCGAACTCCGGCACGTGATGCACGTTCGATTCGGCGATCAGGATGGAATGTCCGAGCTTCCGGATGGAGGCGATGCCTTCCGTGATCGAGGGCACAATCGCCGGCGAAAGCCCTTCCGTGGGCTCGTCGAGGAGCAGAAGCTTCGGATCGATCGCGAGCGCCCGGGCGATCGACACCATCTTGCGCTCGCCGCCGGAAAGCTGCTGGCCGCCGCGCTCGCGATACCGCTCGAGCTTCGGAAACACTTTGTAGGCCAGCGCCTCGCGATCGGCCGCACTCGTTGCCGTGGTGCGCGTCCAGGTCGGCATCTGGATGTTCTCGGCGACGGTCAGGTCTCCGAACACCTCGCTCTCTTCCGGCGCGAACCCCACGCCGAGCCGCGCGATCTCGTAGGGCCGCAGACCGAGGAGGCTCTGCCCGCCCAGCGTGATGCCTCCCGAGGACGGCTTCCGCTGCCCCATGATGGTGCGGAACGTCGTGGACTTCCCCGCGCCGTTGCGCCCCACGAGATAGACGATCTGCCCGGCCCCTACCTCCAGGGACACCTTGCGCAGGATCGGACTGCGGTCGATGGCGACGACGATGTCCTGGACGCTCAGCATCAGTGCGCCCTCCGCTTGCCGATCACGGTCTCGATCAGCATGGCGTCGGCGAAGAACGGCCCGGGCGGCAGGTCCGCCAGCACGCGGCCCTCGGACAGCGCGACGATGCGGTCCGAATAGGCGGCGACGAGATCCATGTCGTGCTCGATCAGGATCACCGCCTTGATGCCCGCCGACTTCGCCGCGCTGACGAGCGTCTTCATCAGCCCGTGCTTTTCGGCTGTCGAGACGCCGGAGGTCGGCTCGTCGAGGAGAATAACCTCCGGCTCGAGGGCGAAGGCCGAGGCGACGTCCAGCAGCTTCTTCTCCCCTTGGGCAAGGAGCCGTGACGGGGTCTGCAGGCGATGCTCCAGCCCGAACGCGATGGCGACCTCGCCCACGCGGCGCTGCACGTCCGCGTCCTCGGACACGGAGGCGAGCATGCGCCAAGATATTTTACGGCGCGACACCACCGCCGTGGCGAGCGTCTCGGCCACGGTCATCTGCGGAAAGATCTGCACGAGCTGGAAGGCCCGCGCCATGCCGCGTTCTGCGAGCGCCACAGGGCCGATGCCGCCGATGTTCTCGCCCTTGAACAGCACGCTGCCGCTCGTCGGCCGCAGCAGCCCCGTGAGGAGGTTGACGAAGGTCGTCTTGCCGGCACCATTGGGGCCGACGATGGACACGAACTCCCCCTCTGACACCGAGAGCGTGATGCCGTCGATGGCCCGGAATGCGCCGAACTTCTTCGTCAAGTCGCGGGCTTCGATCAGCGTCACGGCGCAGCCCCCTTGCGATTGAAGCGCTGCGCCAAGTTCTCGGCGATGCCCGTCAGCCCACGCGGAAAGAAGATCACCATGGCAGCCAGTACAGCGCCGAGGACGAAGCGCCAGTACTGCGTGATCGACTGCAACTGGTCCTGAAGCAGCGTCATGGCGAGCGCCCCCACCACCGGACCGAGGAAGTTCGTGAAGCCCCCGAGCACCGTCATGAACACGAGGTGGCCCGAATGCGTCCAGTACACGAGTTCGGGATCGGCGAGACCGACGCGCAGGCCGAGCACGGCGCCTCCTATGGCCCCGTAGGCAGCCGAGATCGCGAAGGCTGCGAGGCGGAAGCGGACCGCGCGCACGCCGAGATATTGCGCCTTCTGCATGTTGTCACGCTGGGCGCGCAGATGCAGCCCGAACGGGGAGCGCACGATCCGCCACATCAGGAGCCCCAGGACCAGCAAGAGGCCCATGCAGTAGTAGTAGAAGGGCCCGGCCAGAAACTCCGCCTTGTTGAGATCGTCGAAGGCGAGGCCCAGGATCCGCACGCGCGGCACACGCATGCCGCTGTCGCCACCGGTGAGGCTGTAGAACTTGAACAGGAACGAATGCGCCAGCATCCCGAAGGCCAGCGTCAGCATGCCGAAGAAGATCCCGGAATAGCGAACGCACAGAAGGCCGATCGGGATGGCGACCACAAGCGCGGTAACCGTCACGGCCAGCACGACGATCTCGAAGTGTCCCACGCGGAAAACGCCCGCGACGACCGCAGCCCCGTAGGCGCCGAGGCCCAGGAACATCGCGTGTCCGAAAGAGAGCAGCCCCGCGTAGCCGAACAGCAGGTTGAAGCCCAGCAGCGCGATGGCATAGCCGAAGAAGGGCACGAGCAGGTTGGCATAGAACGGCGGTGCCAGCACGGGGACGAGTGCCAGAGCGCCCAGCCCGAGAACGACGGCCGCACCCTGGGACGACACCAGCGCCTGCATCGCTCTCATGTGGCGGGCTTCCCGAAGAGGCCGGCGGGACGCATCAGGAGTACGCCGATGACAATGAGATAGATCGCGAGGATCTCGAACTCAGGATATACGACCAGCGAGACCGCCCGGATGAGCCCGACGAGCAGCGAGCCGACGAGCGCACCCGGCATCGAGCCGAGCCCGCCGATGACGACCACGGCGAACGCTTCGATCACCACTTCCACGCCCATCTCGAGCGAGGCGGCAGCCGTCGGCACCACCAGCGCGCCGCCGAGGGTGCCGAGCAACGTGCCGATCGTGAACACGATGGCGTAGACCTGCCGCACGTTGACACCGAGGGCTTCCGCCATCGCCCTGTTCTCGGCAGTCGCCCGCAGCAGGCGGCCGAAGTTCGTGCGGCGCAGCAGCCCGCCGATGCCAATGGCCGTAGCGATGGCGGCGGCGATCACGAGAAGATTGTAGCCCGGCACGCTGAACTCCCCGACCGTCACCTTCCCGTAAACGAGGTAGATGTTGTCGAGCGATTTAGGATTGGCGCCCCAGACGAACCGGAACACGTCCTGGAACATCAGCATCAGCGCGAACGTGAGCAGCAGCTGGAAGCTTTCGTCCCGGTCGTAGATCGACCGCAGCAGCCATTCGATGAAGGGACCGACCACGGCCATCAGCACGCCGGCAGCGATCAGCACCGGCAGCAGCAGCACCGGCGGAAAGCCCGCCTGCTGCGCGTACATCACGGCCGTGATGCCGAAGTAGGCCCCGAGCGCGTAGAACGATCCGCAGGCGAGATTGACGATCTTCTGGACGCCGAACACGAGCTGGAGGCCCGCCGCGACCAGGAACAGGACGGCGGCATGGAAGATGCCGCCGATCGCAATGTTGGCGAATGCCGACATGCCGTCCGCGCCGTCAGACCTTGAACTGCGCGGTCTTCAGCCATTCCCAGAAGTTGGCGCCGGCGGGCTTCTGCAGATCGGCGGAATACATCGTCTCGATCCGCGCCGGATCGAGCGTGACGAAGTCGTACTTGTTGTCGTGCGTGGAGAAGCCCTGCACGAACGTCTGGTCGGCGATGTGGTCCTTGCGCCAGCTGCCCTTGCCGCCGAGGCTGTCGATCTCGAGGCCGACCATGGCGCCGGCGACGTCCGCGGTCGCTGGCCAGCTGCCGCTCTTCGCCTTCATCGCAGCTTCCACCGCGCCCTTGTAGGACATGATGGAGAAGTAGGCCCGATCCGCCTCCCAGTTGGGATAATCCTTGTACTTGTCGGCGTACCACGCGACGAATTCCTTCTGCGCGGCATTCGCCTTGGGATTGTCGAAGTAGAGCGTGTTGTGCCCGAAGATCATGCCCGCCGGCGTGAAATCCTTCTTCATCAGCGTGTGCTGCCAGCCGGCCGCCGGGAACACGAGCTTCGTCTCCTTGGTGAGGTCGGAAGCGAACGCCTGCTTCATGAAGACGGGGAGATCCGCAAACAGCAGCGACGAGAAGATCAGGTCGGGCTTGGCGGCCTTGAGCGCGGCGACATGGCTTGTCAGCTCCATCGTGCCGACTTTCGGCCACTGCTCGGCGACGACCTCGTGCTCGATGTTGAAGCGCTTCAAGAGCGCGATGAACGCGGCCATGTTGTTGCGGCCGTAGGAATAGTCCGGATTGATGCCGGCGACGCGCTTGAACTGCCCCTTCCAGTGCTTGATCACGAGCAGCGAGGACATCACCGCCTCGCATTCGTTGTCCGTGCTGCGGAACAGGAAGCGGGTCGTCGGCAGCTTCTCGTCGACACCGTCCTGGGTCGTGCCATCCCAGTAGATGGTCAGTGCACGGGATTCTTCCACCACGGGCCCGAGCGCCAGGCCGACACCCGTCGACACGATGCCCATCACGCTGTCGACTTTTTCCTGCTGGACCAGCTTCTCGAAGCGCTCGATCGTATCCTTCGGGCTCGTCTCTTCGTCGATGACGAGTTCGACCTTGCGCCCGCCGATGCCGCCGCCGGCATTGATCTTCTCGACGGCCCATTCGGTCGCGCGGATGCCGCTGATGCCGGGGGCAGCTGCTATACCGGTGCGCGGCGCGAGGATGCCGATGCGAACCGGCTTGTTCTGCGCGATGGCCGGGGCGAACACGCCGGCCGGCAGTGCGAAAGCACCTACTGCGGCAGCGGATTTGATGAATTTGCGGCGCGAGACGGACATGATCCCTCCTCCGACGGCGTAAGCCGATTGCTGCGACGTTTCCTGCGGCACGCCGAGGCTTTGTCCTCTCCCGACCGGAAGGTCGGCGGGGCCTCGTTTACAAACCGCGTCGAATTGATATATCAGTTGCATGTCAGGGGCAAGCGATCCCCAGGGCGTGCAAGCCGGAAAGGTCTGTTGCGCTCAGGCGACGGATTTCAGTCCGGCGAGCGCGGCGTCGATGTCGCCGCTCGTCAGCGTCCAGTCGTTGTCGAGATTGGCAATCACCTGGCGCATGAAGGGCTCGCTCAACGCGAGCGCACGCCGCGCATCGCCCAGATGCTCCACCAGGATCGCGAGCGCGAGCTGCTGCGGGCTTTCGCCCTCGTACGTCCACTCGAAGCCCCACGTGGTGAATTGCTTCACTTCCGTGTGCTCGCTGAGCGGCGCACCGTCCTTCGTCACCACCAGGCCGTCGATCGTTCGCTTGCCTTCGTAGACGCTCATCGCTTCCTCCTGCGTGCTGCTTTTGCGGCGAGCGTATGGAGGTCGCCGCGGCACATCAAGAGCCAACCCGACAAACATCTTTCGCGCGGGCGTCTTTCTTCCGCGCACTGCTTCGCTAGACTGGTTTCCGACTTCAGCTACGGGAGAGATCCATGGCAAGCCATGCAACGGGTGACGGTGGCATTCCTCCGCGCGATGCGGGACAGCGCGGCCTCAAGCGCGTGATGACCCTGGGCGGCCACTACGGCACGCGCAATTACACGGTGAAGGATCTACGCGACCAGAAGGGCAAGCGCGTGCTCGTCGAGACGCTGTGCTTCTCGGTCGAAGAGGCGGCCGCGGCGGAAGAAGCCGGCATCGACACCATGAAAGTGCGCTTCGATCCCAAGGCGCCGCAACTCACCGCCGAGATCCGGCGCGCCGCGCCCAACACGTTCATGGCGTTTTCCGTTCCGCTCATCGCCGCGGCCAGCCCGGAGGAAGCCGTGCGTCTCGGCTACGACGCGATGGCGCTCGGTGCAGATGCCATCATGTGCCAGTGGGCCCCACGTTATGTCGAAGCCGCGGCAGAGGCAGGCATTCCGGTGCAAGGACACGCAGGCCTCGTGCCACGACGCAGCACGTGGACAGGCGGCTTGCGCGCTGTCGGCAAGACGCTCGACGAAGCTCTGAAGATCTACCGGGACATCAAGGCGCTCGAAAATGCCGGCGCCTACGCCGTCGAAGTGGAGGTCATTCCGGAGGAGCTTCTGCGCGAGATCACGCGTCGCACGTCGCTTCTCACATCCTCCATCGGCGGCGGCGCGGGCGGCGACATCCAGTTCCTGTTCGCCGACGACATCCTCGGCAACAATGCGCCGCCCTATCCGCGCCATTCCAAGCAGTACCGCAATCTTTACAAGATGAAGCAGGACATGCAGCGCGAGCGCATCGCGGCCTTCCAGGAGTTCGTCGCCGACGTGCGCACCCAGCAGTTCCCGAAGCCCGAGCACGTGATCAAGGCACCGAGCGGCCTGATGGAGCAGTTCTCGAGCGCCCTGGAGCGCGGCGAGGCCGAGTAAGGGCGGCTACGCCTTCAGGCCCAAGGCCGCGAACACGAGCCGGTTGATGGTCTCCTCGGCGCGCGCGAAGTCGGCGTCGTCGAGCGCGCGCTTGCCGAGTAGGATCTCGAGTTCCGCTGCGGAACTCGCATAGTACTGCGTCATCGCCCAGATCATGAAGACGAAGTGGGTGGTGTCGACAGGCTTGATCTTGCCGGCCGCCTGCCAGCCGTCGAGAAGCTTCACGAGCCGCCCCAAGGCCACCGTCGCTTCCGATTTGATCTGGATGCGCAGGACCGGCGCGCCGTTCAGGATCTCGTTCGCGAAGATGCGCGAGAGCCGCGGCGAGTGTCGCGAGAAATCGAGCTTCGCCCGGATGTAGGCCTTGAGGAACGTCTTCGGCTCGACGCCCGCCGTCGCTGCCGGGATGACGCTGTTCCACAGTTCGAGCGTGCGCTCCAGAACGGCCCTGTACAACGTCTCCTTGCTGGAGAAGTAGTAGTAGATGTGCGGCTTCGAGATGCCGGCGGCAGTCGCGATCATCGCCGTGGTCGCGCCGTGCAGTCCGTATTTGGCGAACACCTCCTCGGCCCCCGCGAGGATCTTGTCGCGGATGAGCCCGACATCGTCGGTCTCGGGGATCTTGCTGACCCGCCGGCGGGCGTCGCTGCTCTTGCGGGTCGATAAGGCGTCGCTCTTGGTCATCGCCAGGGCCGTTCCGTGTGGTGGGCGCCCGCCGGGTCGTTTGCGACTTCTGTGCGGTGCGTGCTTACGCGTACGTCGACTTAGGATTGTTCGACCATTTCCGTGCCGACGCCGCGCGCACGAACGTCTGCCCGGCTTCCGACAGCGGCCGGCCGCGCAGGGTCAGGAGCGAGATGGTGCGCTGGATGGACGGCTCGACCAACGGCCGCTTGATGATGCCGGACAGGCAGCCCATGCCCTCGGGCACGATGGCGACGCCCTGTCCGGCGAGGATCAGGGCCTGGATCCAGTCCTCGCGCTCGCTCGAGAATGCGGTGTTGAAATCGGGCACGGTATCGCCGACGGCCACGTCGAGATAATCGTCGAACTCGCAGCCGAGCCGCTCCAGATAGCTCGCCTGCGCCACCTCCGAGAGCGTGATGACGTTGGAGTGCGCCAGCGGATGCATGGCGGACAGCGCGACAACGAAGTCTTCTGACAAGAGCGGATGGGACGCGACGCTGTCGGGATAGGTCGGCTGCGCCGTCACGCCGACATCGATCTGGTCGTCGATGAGAAGGTCGACCACGGCGCTCGCTTTCGCGTCCGTGATCGAGACGTCGAGGTTCGGATATTGCTGGCGCAGGATGGATAAGAGGTCGACGATCACCGTCGGGCTCGTCGTGCACATCACGCCGAGCCGCAGGCGAGAACCCTGGTGGCCGACGACCTTCTCCGCCTGCTTGCGGATCTCGGCGAGCCCAAGTTCTACCTGGCCCAAGAGAGGCAGCAGCTTGCGGCCGAGCTGGGTGAGTTCGACGTGGCCCGGCCGGCGCAGCAGCAGCGCCCCGCCGAGCTCCGCTTCGAGCTTCTGAATCGCGCGCGTGAGGGCCGGCTGTGAAATTCCGCAGGCCGCCGCCGCACGCGTGAAATTGAGTTCGCGGACGACGGCCAGGAAATAGCGGATCTCGTGCGTCTCCATACGCCTGCCCTCAGCGCGAGACCCGAACCCAGGCGGGACGTCCATCGCGCCTGATGGTCACCTGGAACTGCATGCCCGTGTTGGCCACGCGACGCGTCAGCTCGTCGAGCGAACGGATCGACTGGCCTTCGACCGCGGTGATGACGTCGCCGGGCCGGATGCTCGTGCGCGCGGCCGCCTTCTCCGGAACATCCTTGACCATCGCGCCGCGCACCGCGCCATAGAGCGGGTCGCCCGGCGGGATGTCGGCGACGGCGACGCCGGCAAGCGTCGCGGCCTCGGGACCCAGTATCCGCGGCGGAGAAGCCTGCGTGAAGGCGGCGATTGTGAGTTCGAGCGTGCCCGCCTTGCCGTCGGATTCCAGGCGCAGCGGCAGGCGCGTACCAACCGGCGTTGTTGCAATGCGCGTGGCCCACTCGGCGGCGCTGCGTATGGGGCGTCCGCCAGCTTCCGTGATGATGGCGCCGACCGGCACGCCGGCGGCCGCACCGGGCGAGCCCGCCTCGACGCCCGTCACCTCGACGCCGCGCGTGATGCGCATGCCCATCGCTTCGATGCGCGCGCGCGACAGATCCTCGACCACGAGCCCCGTGCTGCCGCGCCGCATCTCGCCGTGCGCGACGAGCTGCGCCATGATCGTGCGCGCCATGTTGATCGGAATGGCGAAGCCGATGCCAGCGGCCTTGCCGCTCTCAGCCGAGCCCACCGTATTGATGCCGATGAGTTCACCACGAATGTTGACGAGGGCGCCGCCCGAGTTGCCGGGGTTGATGGCGGCATCGATCTGCATGAAATCTTCGAAGGCCTCGTGGCCGATGCTGGAGCGCATGGTGGCGCTGATGATGCCGAGCGTCGCGGTGCCTTCGAGGCCGTAGGGGTTGCCGATGGCGAGGACGACGTCGCCGACGCGGGCGCGGTCGGAGTCGCCCATGGCGATCTCCCGCAGGCCGGTCGCCTCGACCTTCACGACGGCAACGTCCGTGCCGGGATCGGTGCCGACCACACGGCCCGGATAGCGCCGCCCATCCGCGAGCGCCACCTCGATCGCCTTGGCATCCGCGATGACATGATGATTGGTGAGCACGAGGCCGGCCGCTGCATCGACGACCACGCCGGATCCGCCGGAGCGCGCAAGCGAACGTCCAGGCTCTGGAAACGCAGCCGGTTTGCCAGAGACATCGGGTGCGGCGAGTTCCATGGGTACGAGCGTCTCGCTCGTCACGAGCATCGTCACGACGGACGGAATTACTTCATCGAGCACCGGCGCGAAGCTGGCGATGCCCTGCAGGCTTGCCATCGAGGGGCTCATGGCGCGCGGGCTATTCTTCGCGGCGGCCTTGGCCGTTTCCGCTGGACGGCTCTGCCCCAGTCCGGGTCCGGTTGCCGCTCCAACGAGCATCACCGATATCGCCGCGGCAGTCCCCCAGCCGGCAAGCTTCCGCATCGACCTGGCATCCTTCGCCATGATCGCGTCCCTTCAATGCTGTTCGAGAAGAATGGCAAAGGCCGCCCGAATGGGAAGGCCGCGGCAAGGCGGGGAGCGGCGGCTGCCGCTTCCCGCGTCGTTGACGGCCGTTACTTCGGCATGTCGACCATGGTCGGCGCCGCGCCGAGGTTGCGCATCTCGTCGAAGAACTTCTTCTCATCGAAGGTCGCGGGGCCGGAGACGCCGCGCGTGCGGAGTTCGTCGAAGAACGTCTTGGCGTCGATCTTCTTCGTGTCCGAGTAGCCTTTCGTGCGCAGATCCTCGAAGAATTGCTTGCTGTCGAAGCTGGCGGGCATGCTGTAGCCGCGCGTACGCAGCTCATCGAAGAACTTCTTCGAGTCGAATTGCGCCTGCGCGGCGGCTGCCGACATCATGACGAACAGGCTGGTCGCAGCCACCGCTGCAAACTTGAGAAACTTGGTCTGGCCCATGGGATGCTCTCCACCGAGAAGGGTTGTTGGACAGTGCGCGTGGGGCGCAGGGTGGAGTCGTAAAGAGCGGGCTTGCCATACTCCAATACCTGTTTGTTATCGGATATGATCGCGTTTTGCATCGCCACGATACGGGCGATGATGCGGCCGCTCTGCCGGCGAAAATCTGGCGATCCGGTGGCCGGATCTTTATGACATAAAAGCGAACGTAATGCACGGTTGCTCAATCCCGTACAGCACTTATGCTTTCGTGCAACGATCGAAATGCGCGGCGTAGCAAGGCATATGATGGGTCATTCGGAAGAGGTCACACGAAGTTGAAGTCGCGGGCTCGCGAATGCGGTACGGCCTGCTGGATGGAAAATGCGATCGATGAGTAGAAAGCATCGGGGTTAGAATGAAGGCTGCGGTGGCAATCATTTGCAAAGCGCCCATCGAGGGGCGCAGCAAGACCCGCATGATTCCCCTCGTGGGCGCCGCCGTGGCCGCGCGATTGGCAGGCGCATTTCTTTCCGACGTTTCCGATGTAATAACCCGGGCGCGAGATTCGTATACCCTGCAGGGGGTCGCCGTTTATGCGCCCGCGGGAAGCGAACCGGCGTTGCGCGCCCACGTGCCGGAGGACTTCCATCTGCTGTGCCGCCAGGACGCGGAACTCGGCCAGGTCTTGCATTCGGCCTCGCACCAGCTGTTCGCCGACGGGCATTCGCACGTCATCCTCGTCAATGCCGACAGCCCCACCCTTCCGGTGAGCCGGCTGACCAAGGCGCTGGCCCTGCTCGAGGCCGATGGGGATCGCATTGTCCTCGGTCCCGCCATCGACGGGGGCTACTACCTCATCGGCCTGAAGCGGCCCCTGCGCGAAGTCTTCACCGACATCCCCTGGAGCACGTCCGAGACGCTGGCGAAAACGCGCCAGCGCGCCTGGGATATCGGCGTGCCGATCGCCGAACTGGCCCCCTGGTACGACGTCGACGACGCCGAGACGCTGACTTTGCTGAAGGCGGAACTGGCCGGCCACCGTCCCGAGTTCGCGCTTCCAGCCGATCCGGAACCCGCCGCCGCTGCGACGCGCAAAATGCTGGCCGAGATCGAGAGCCACAGCGCATGAACGGCCACTCGATCGCCGCGAAGTCGGACGTGCCCTTGCCCCTCGTCCAGATCGCCGCGCTGGGCGGGCTTCTCGTTGTCATCGACGCGGCGGGACCCGCGCTCCACCACACGTACGGCTCCGCTGCTTTCGTGGCGCTGATGGCCGTTCACGCAGCCTGCGCGGCGTGGGTCACCCGTTTGGCGCTGTATCACGAGTCTATCGCAGCCCTGGCGATCGTCCTCTGCGTGGCGCTCATGACGCGGGGCCTGCTTCTCGCCACGCCACCTTATCTGTCGACCGACGTCTGGCGCTACGTGTGGGATGGCCGCGTGCAGGGCGCCGGCATCAATCCCTATCTCTACGTGCCCGCCGCGCCTGAACTGGCGCACCTGCGCGACACGGCGATATTTCCCAACATCAATCGCGCCGATTACGCCCCGACGATCTATCCGCCGTCCGCCCAGTGGATCTTCTACCTCGTCACGCGTTTCGCCGACGGCATGCGGGCGATGAAGGTGGCGATGGTCGCCTTCGATGTTGCGACGATCGCCGCGCTCGTCGCCATTCTTCACCGTTTAGGCCGACCGCTGCTCCTTGTGGCCGCCTATGCGTGGCATCCGCTGCCGATCTGGGAGATTGCCGGCAACGGCCACGTCGATGCGGCCATGCTCGCGTTTCTCATGTGGAGCCTGTGGCTCGCGCTGGCCGGTCGCACGCAGGTCGCGGGCGCGCTCGCCACGCTCGCCGCGCTTGTGAAGCCCACGGCGCTGCTGGCGCTGCCGGTCTACTGGCGGCCGTGGGATTGGCGTCTCGTTCTGATCGTCGGCGGCCTCGCCACGCTTATGTACGTGCCATTCCTCCCCGCCGGCTGGGGCGTACTGGGCTTTGGACCGGGCTATCTGCGCGAGGAAGGCCTGCTGTCCGGCACGGGGCTGTGGCTGCCGCAGCTTTTCGCGCCCGCCCAGCCCCTGCCGACGTGGCTCGTGGTGGCGCTCTATGGCGCTGGCGCGCTGCTGCTCGCAGGGATCGCGCTGCAAGCCGGCTTCCGCCGCGACCGCTCTCCGGAAGCAAGCATCGGCAGCATGCTTCTGCTGGTGCTGGTTTTCCTCGACATCCTGGCCCCCAACTACCCCTGGTACTTCCTCGTGCTCGTGGCGTTCCTGCCGCTGTCGCCCGCGGTCTCGCCATGGATTCTGCCGACGTTCGCCTTCGCCTTCTACGATGTGATCGGCCCCGCTGATCCCACCTGGATTTCCTTGCGCATCACGAAAGTGACGCTTTACCTGCTGACAACCATCGCCATCGTCCTCGACATTCGATCCGGCCGGTTGCCGGGTCTCACAGGCCGCGGAGCAAAGTCCCCATGAACATCTCGTCTCCTCGCGTGAACCCCGATCGCTATCACGAGGCCGCGGCCGAGTACGCGCCGCACGCGAAATCGATGCCGGTGTGCCTCTATCTGGAGACGACCAACCGCTGCAACCTCCTGTGCACGACGTGCCCGCGCACCTACGACACGCTCGAGCCCGAAGCCGACATGAGCTGGGAGCTTTTCACGCGCATCGTCGACCAGATCCCCGACATCGCGCGCGTCGTCCTGCATGGCGTGGGCGAGCCCATGCTAGTCAAGGACCTGCCGCGCATGATCCGCTACCTGAAGGCGCGCGGTGCCTACGTGCTGTTCAACACCAACGGCACGCTGCTCACGGCGAAGAAGGGGCGCGAACTCGCCGATACGGGCCTCGACGAACTGCGCGTGTCGCTCGATGCCGCCGACGCCAAGACGTTTCTGCTCGTGCGCGGCCGGGAC
>RXJK01000095.1:5624-13661 GCA_003963125.1 Hyphomicrobiales bacterium | reverse complement strand
CGGGATCTTTACCCGTCGTGATGTTCCGCAACCGGGAAAGATCCCGGCTCTCGCTGCGCTCGGCCGGGAACGCATGAGAAGAGGTGCGTGCATCATCACGGTGCGCTGCCGCTCGCCGAGCGCCACCCCCTGTCATCCCGGCCGGAGCGCGCAGCGCGGAGAGCCGGGACCCAGGGGCAACGGATGGCGCCCGCAGCCCTGGGTCCCGGATATGCGCTGGCGCGCATTCCGGGATGACAGGTGGAGCGATCACCGCCGCGCATCGCGAGTCCGTGCCCCCCATCAATTGCGGGCCTTTTCGAAGGGGACGATGACGTCGCCCGTCTTGAGGCCTTCGGGGAACAGGATGACCTGCTTGCCCGCCGTGCGGAACTGGTCGACGTTCTTGTCGACGACGCCGCGGAACTGCGCGAGCAGCGTCGCCGTCGTCTTGCGCTCGCCGTCGGGCGAGAAGGCGATGGGGCCGACGATCGTCTTGTGCTCGTTCTCTCGCAGGTATTTGGCCATGGCCTGCTGGTCGATCGAGTTGCTGCCCTTGATGGCGCTCTCGATCAGCTGGCCCATCGCGTAGCCGAACGGCGCCAGATAGAAGCCCAGAGGATCGACCTTGGCTTCCACGGCGCGCTTGGAATACTTCTCGAAGAACTCCTTCGTGCCGTCGAAGTACATGCTGGGCTCGGGCAGCCACGTGTTGTAGTTGACGACGCCGTTCAACAGCGAGCCGAGGCCCTCCATCACGGAGGTGAACTGCAGGCCCACCATGCCGCCGCCGAGGATCTTGACGTTGTCGCCGACGCCGATCTCGTTGATGGCGCGGAGCAGGCCAGCGGAATCGGGCGGATAGGACGTGATGTAGACCATGTCGGGCTTGGCCGCCTTCAGCGAGCGCACGATCGCCGAGAATTCGACCGTGTTCGGCGGATAGTTCTGCTCGAACACCACCGGAATGCCGCGCTTCGCCGCGACCTCCTTGGCCGCTTTCGCCACGTTCTGCGAGAACTCCTGATCGGCCGCCAGCACGGCGACCGTCTTGCCGCCGACCTTCTGGCCGACGTCGAAGAAGGCCGTCGCCCAGCTGTCCGCGGGGCCCCAGGGCGCCACGTTGAACCACATGTCGTGGCCGACCTTGCTGTTCACCTGGAACGAGAAGTTGCCGATCAGCACCATCTGGCGCTGCTTGGCGAGCGGCATGATCGGGGCCGTCGGTACCGTGGCGTACGGCGCGAACAGGATGTCGACCTTGTCGACGTCGAGCAGCTTCGAATAGATCGCCGGCGTCTCGGCGGCGCTCGACTTGTCGTCATAGACGACGAGTTCGACCTTGCGGCCGAGCAGGCCGCCCTTGGCGTTGATGTCGTCGCGCCAGATCTCGGTGCCGAGCAGGGACGACTTGCCGCCGCCCGCGAGGCCGCCCGTCATCGCCATGCTGAAGCCGATCTTGATCGGGGGCTGCTGGGCCATGGCGAAGGGCGTGGTGCCCGCCAAAGTGAGCGCGGCCAGCGCGGCTGTCTTGAGCAGTGTCCTGCGAAGCATGCTTCCTCCGGGTTCCCGTGCTTTTTGATCGCGGACCGGACGGCGCACGCACCGGACGGCCAGCTGGGATCTGGTCTGGCAGGAGGATTTTGCGGTGCAAAAACTGATCGCCGGTCTGCCGAGCACGCGCTGACCGGCTTCCCCGGCACGATACGCCGAGGGACACCTCTCAGGGGCTGCGGTGGACTGGCGTCCTCCCATATGCCGTGCGGGCTTCTGGCGGCCCACGTTCCCCCGTATTGTGCAGCAAGTCTCGGGCGCTGGCTACTGCCGCTTCGCATCGATGCGGGGTGGCCGGACAGAAAGACAGTCAATCGGGGAAGGACGCCGCGCATGCCTCAGCCGAACCAGCCCCCGTCCCGCCGGGCCATCATCGCCGGTGGCTCCATGGGCGGGCTCTATGCGGCCCTCTGCCTGCGCAGGGCGGGATGGTCGGTCGACGTCTACGAGCGCTCGCCCATTCCGCTCGTCGGGCGCGGCGCCGGCATCGTCACACATCCCGAAATGCGCGAGGGCATGGCGCGCCTCGGCATCGATGCCTCGCGCGACTTCGGCGTGCCCATCGAGACGCGCTGCGTGCTGGCCCGCGACGGCCGCGAGATCGCGCGCCGCCCCTACCCGCAGATCGCCACGTCGTGGAACCGGCTGTTCGCCATGCTGCGCGAGGCGCTGGGCGACGCGGCCTATCATCTCGGTCGCGAGATCACCGGCGTCAACGAAGCGGAGGGCGCCGTCACGGTGAGGTTTGCCGACGGACGCAGCGAGACGGCCGACCTTCTGGTGGCGGCTGACGGCTTCCGATCGAGCCTCAGGGCGCACGTGTGCCCAGGCGTCGAGCCGACCTACGCGGGCTACGTCGCCTGGCGCGGCATGATCGACGAGCGCTTTGCCAGCCCCGCGCTCTCGCCCGACCTGTTCGCCTGTTTCGCCTTCGTGCTGCCGCCGGCGGAGCAGTTCCTCGCCTACCCGGTCGCGGGCCCCGGCAACGACCTGCGTGTCGGCCACCGCTGCTGGAACATCGTGTGGTACCGCCCTGCGGACGAGACGACCGAGTTGCCGCGCCTCCTGACCGACAACACGGGCAAGCGGCACGAAGTGTCGATCCCGCCGCCCTTGATCAGCAAGGCCGTACTCGCAGACCTGCGCCGCGCCATCGCCGACCTCCTGCCGCCCCAGGTGCAGGCCGCGATGGCGCATCTCGATCAGCCGCTGCTGCAGCCCATCTACGACTTTGCCACCCCGCGCATGGCGACGCGGCGGATCGCCCTCATTGGCGACGCGGCCTTCGTCGTGCGGCCGCACGTCGGCGCCGGCGTCACCAAGGCGGCGGAGGATGCCGCCGCGCTTGCGGAAGCTCTCGGCGCAGAGCCCGATGTGCCTGCGGCGCTTGCCGCCTTCGAGGCCCGCCGCAAACCCATGGGCGACCTGTTCGTCGCCCGCGCGCGGCACCTCGGCGCGCATTTGAAGCGCTTCTATGCGAACGAGGCAGAGCGCCTCGCCGCCGCCCGCAACGCCGACCCCATGTACGCCATGAGCGAAACCGCCCAACTCGACTTCCTGCGCGAGATGCCGCAGTTCGCCACTTAACCCCTCCACCCGGCTGCGCGTTCAGAAGCTCGCCGTCCCCACTTTTGCGTTCCCGGAAATCGCGCGCGAGCGCGATTTCCGGGACCTTGCCGGTCCGTCGCATATCTCGACGGCGCCGCCCAACCGCACCCGGCAAGGCCCCGGACTGGCGCTGCGCGCCATTCGGGGACGCAAAAAAAAGAGGGCAGAGCGAGAGTGTGTTTCCGGGGACGATCCGACCATAGACTCGAGTGCGACCCTGCGGGGGCCGACACACCCCTCGCCACCGCGCCCTGCTAGTGACAGGGCGGCGGGGCGCGTGGCAAGTTGCCGGCAACGACACGCCCGCCCACGAAAGCGGGGAAGGCACCAGAGGGACGCCGATGATCATCGAACGCCAGGAAGACGTGACCGACGCCGTGCTCTCGGCGATGTCGGGGGCCAAGAATGCCCGGTTCAAGGAGATCATGGACAGCTTCGTACGGCACATCCACGCCTTCGCGCGGGAGGTGAAGCTGACGGAGGAGGAATGGAGCCAGGCCGTCGACTACGTCGCCAAGCTCGGGCAGCTCACCAACGACACGCACAATGAGGTCGTGCTCTGCTCGGACGCCATCGGCCTGTCGACGCTCGTGTGCCTCCTCAACAACGGCAATGAAGGGAACACCGAGACGGCCGCCGCCCTGCTCGGCCCCTTCTGGCGCATGCACTCGCCGAAGACGGCCAACGGCGGCTCCATCGTACGCTCGCCGACGCCCGGCGCGCCGCTGCTCGCCAACTGCCTCGTGCGCAACGGCAAGGGCGAGCCGCTCGCCGGCGTCGAGGTCGACGTGTGGCACTCCTCGCCCGTCGGCATGTACGAGAACCAGGACAAGGAGCAGGTCGACATGAACCTGCGCGGCAAGTTCGTCACGGACGCGCAGGGCCGTTTCAGCTTCCGCTCGGTGAAGCCCGGCTGCTATCCCGTGCCCGTGACCGGCCCCGTCGGCGACATGCTGCGCGCGCAGGAGCGCCATCCCTACCGGCCGGCGCACATCCACTTCCTGCTCTACAAGCCCGGCTACAAGACGCTCATCACGCAGGTGTTCGTCGACAAGGACGAATACCTCGAGAGCGATGTCGTGTTCGGCGTGACGAAGCGGCTCGTCGGCGACTACAAGAAGCGCTCCGATCCGGCGCCCTCGCCCGAGATCTTCGGCGAGTGGTGCTCGCTCGACTACACCTTCGTCATGGAGCCGGGCGAAGCCACGCTCCCCGTGCCGCCGATCAAGTGAAAGAGACCTCGCGCATGGCGACAGGCATGGATCTCACCGGCAAGGTCGCCGTGGTCCTCGGCGGCTCCGGCGGCATCGGCCGTGAGACGGCGCGCATGTTCGCGGCCGAGGGCGCGCAGGTGGTCGTGACCTATCGCGCGCATGCTGACCGCGCGTCCGCGCTTGTGGGCGAACTCGCCGGCAGCGGGCATGCGGCCCTGCCGGCGACGGTGGAGGATACGGCCTCGCTCGTCGCGCTCGCCGAAGCGGTGCGCACCCGATATGGGCGCGCGGACATCCTCGTCAATTCGGCGGGCTTCACCAAGCCCGTGCCGGCCGGCGACCTCGACGGCCTGACGGACGCGCTCATCGACGAGATCTTCAAGGTGAACTGGCGCGGGCAATTCGCGGCCATCCGCGCATTCGCGCCGCTTCTCAAGGCCTCGGGTGACGGGCTCATCGTCAACGTCTCCTCGATCGCCGCGCTCAACGGCGTCGGCTCGAATATCGCCTACGCGGCAGTCAAGGCCGGCATCGACACGCTGACGAAGTCACTCGCCCGCCCGCTCGCGCCCGAGGTGCGCGTGCTCGGGGTCTCGCCCGGCGTCGTCGACACGGACTTCGTGCCCGGACGCGGCCCCTAGCAGCTCGCCAAGATCGCGCCGACGATCCCCGCGCGGCGCGTCGCGACGGGGCAAGACGTGGCCCGCGCCATCGTCGCTTGTGCCACCCATCTCACCTATTCGACGGGCTCCCTGATCCTCGTCGACGGCGGCCGCGCCCTCTGAGCGCCGCCTCAGCCCGGAGTTTTGACATGAGCGACGCCGTCACCGCCCGCGCCCTGCGCCTCGAGGCGAAAGCCGCCGATCCCGGCAGCCTCCTCCCCACCGTGGCAAGCCGGCCCCTCAGCCGCACGCGGCCGGAGGACGTGATCGTCGAGATCGCGGCCGCGGCCGTGAACCCCTCCGACGTGAAAGCCGCCATCGGCATGATGCCGTACGCCGTGTTCCCGCGCACGCCGGGGCGCGACTTCGCGGGCCGCGTGATCGCCGGACCCGCTGCCCTCGTCGGCCGCGAGGTGTTCGGCACCGGCGGCGACGTCGGCATCCGCCGCGACGGCAGCCACGCCACGCACCTCGTCGTCGATCAGGCGGCCGTGGTGCCGAAGCCCGCCTCCGTCTCGATGCGCGAAGCGGCCGGCATCGGCGTGCCCTTCGTGACGGCCGCCGAGGGCTACAATCGCGCTGGCCTGCCGAAGGCCGGCGAGACGGTGCTCGTGCTCGGCGCCAACGGAAAGGTCGGTCAGGCAGCGATCCAGATCGCGACGGCGCAGGGCGCCAACGTGATCGGCGTGGTGCGCCGGGCGGAGCCCTATCGCGGCCATGCCTCGGGCCCCGTCACCGTGCTCGATGCGTCCGCCGTCGATGTCGGCCAGGCGGTGCGCGACATGACGGGCGGCCGCGGCGCCGACATCGTCTTCAACACGGTCGGCGATCCCTATTACGAGGCCGGCACGAAAGCGCTCGCGGTGCTGGGGCGGCAGATCTTCATCGCCGCGATCAACAAGATCGTCTCGTTCGACATCTTCGCGTTCTATCGCGGACGGCACACGTACGTCGGCATCGACACGCTGGCGCTCACGGCGGTGGACTCCGCCCGTCTGCTTTCCACGCTGGTTCCGGGTTTCGAAAGCGGCCAGCTGAAGCCGTTCCCGGTGCACGACGACTTCGTGTATGGTCTCGACAGCGCCAAAGAGGCCTATCTGCAGGTGATCGGATCGTCGCAGGAGCGGGTGGTTCTGGTCCCGGGCTGAGGTAGCGCAAACCGCGAGCGTGGCCGCCTAAGAGCCGCGCCGCTCGGGAGGACGAGGATGCCGATGGTGACGACGACGCGGCGCGCCTTGCTGGCAGGCGCCGGTGCCCTGGCCCTCGATTTGGGCTCCTCGGGTGCGCGCGCGGCGGGTTTCCCCGATCAGACGGTCAAGATCGTCGTGCCGTTCTCCGCGGGCAGCATGACGGACATCGTCGTGCGCTCGCTGGCGGAGAAGCTGCAAGCGGCCTGGGGGCAGAACGTCGTGGTCGAGAACCGCAGCGGCGTGCCGGGCACGAGCAGCGTCGCGCGCGCCGCGCCCGATGGCCTCACGCTGCTCTTCACGTCGAACGGGCACGTGGTGCTCGGCGCCATCAACAAGAACCTGCCGTTCGATCCGATTGCCGACTTCGTGCCCGTCGCCAAGGTGGCGACCACGCCCGGCATTCTGATCACCGCGGGAGACGGCCCCTATCGCACGCTGGCTGCGCTCATCGATGCGGCCAAAGCCAAACCCGGCGCGCTCACGTATGCGTCGGCGGGCGTCGGCAGCGCCACGGGCATCGCGGCGGAACTGTTCAAGAAGATTACAGAGACCAACCTCGTCATGGTCGCGCACCGCGGGCTTCCCGAAGCCAACACCAGCGTGCTGCGCGGCGACACGGCGATGGGCTTCACGTTCTTCAACGTCGGCGGCGACCTGATCCGTGCGGGGCAGTTGCGCGCGCTTGCCGTGACGGGCAACGCACGCATGTCGCAATTGCCCGACGTGCCGACGTTCGCGGAAGCGGGCCTCTCGGAATTCGTCTACGACGCCTGGTTCGCGATGTTCGCGCCGGCCCACACGCCGCCGGAGATCGTCGCGCAGCTCGCGCGCGACGTCACCCGCGAGGCTGCGGCTCCGGATCTCGCCCATCGCTTCGCGCCCCAGGGCGCGCTGCTCACGCCGCAGCCTGGCCCCGCCTTCGCGGGCACCGTGCGCGAAGAGGCCGACCGCTACCGCAAACTCGTGCAAGACGCCTCCAACGGCTAGGCCATCCGCCACGCATGCCTGCCGCGTCGTGCATCTCCCACGGTCATCCCGGTGCTCGTCACCGGGATCCAACCCTCCGCAAACGCCGGAGCAAGAGGCGAGGTGGACCCCGGCAACGAGTGCCGGGGTGACACGAGTGTGGCGGTTCGTGCCGGCCGCAACAGCCAACGCCCGCAGCGCGGCCGGGCGGGGCCATCGCTGCGGGCTGAACCATGCGGGGGAGCATGGCAATCGGGGAAATCAGTCGTCGTCGACGTCGATGGGGATGACGATGACCGGGGTCGGGGGCACCGGCACGGGGATGATGCGGCGGATCGGCGGCAGCTGGTCGAGATCGTCGAGGTCGAGCGCCCGGGCCGGCGTCAGGCCGAGGATCATCGTGGCGCCCATCGAGGCGATGAGGGCGGCGGCGAGCGTGAGCGGCTTGGTGCGTGACATGATCGGGCGTCCCTGGCGTTGTTGATGCCCCCACCATGCCCGCCCCGCCCCGCGTCCGCAGTTCCCGGCGGAACAGGCTTCACGTCTCGCCTCGCTAGCGCTCGCGCGGCGGTGTCTCGCCCAGGTGCGCCAGCGCCTCCTGCGCCGAGACGTAGATGTGCGGGGCGAAGCCGCGCGCCGACAACGCATCGCCGAGCTTCATGCGCAGGAAGCCCGACGTGGTGTAGCGCGTGACGTCGAGATAGTGCCGCCGCACGATGCCGCTCACCATCTCGGTGTAGCTGTCGATGAGATCGGGCAGGATGTGGAAGCCCGCGTAGTTGACGATGGCGTAGACCTTGCGTCCGATCGGCGCCAACGCCGCCTCGAACTCGGCGGCGATGGCCTTGATGTCGGCCTCGGAGC
>RXJK01000095.1:0-5574 GCA_003963125.1 Hyphomicrobiales bacterium | reverse complement strand
GACGAAGAACAGGTTCTGCTCGGCGTCGTAGCTGAAGCGCCGCGACAGGGGCACGTCGAGCATCATCTCGCGCAGGCCCATGGGCTCGTTCTTGAAGATCGCCGCGCGCATGACGGCGGGCTTCCTGACGATGGGCTCGAAGTCCATTTGCGCGAGGATATCGCGCGTGATGTCGATGCCGGGCGCCACCTCGATCAGCTCGAGGCCTTCGGGCGTGAGTTGCATGACGCACCGCTCCGTCACGTAGAGCACGGGCTGGCCGCGACGCGCCGCATAGGCGCCCGAGAACGTGCGATGCTCGACGGCGTCGACGAATTTGCGAGAGCGCCCTTCCGCGAGGATCTTGAGCTTGCCGCCCTCGATCTTGACCGCGAGCCCGTCCGCCGTGAACGTGCCGACGAACACCACGCGCTTGGCGTTCTGGCTGATGTTGATGAAGCCGCCCGCGCCGGCGAGCCGCGCGCCGAACTTCGAGACGTTGAGATTGCCCTCCTTGTCGGCCTGCGCGAGGCCGAGGAAGGCGATGTCGAGCCCGCCGCCGTCGTAGAAATCGAACTGGTAGGGCTGGTCGATGACGGCCTGGGTGTTGATGGCCGCGCCGAAATTGAGCCCGGACGACGGGATGCCGCCGATCACGCCCGGCTCGGCGGTGAGCGTCAGAAGGTCGAACACGCGTTCCTCCGTCGCCACCGCCGCGATCCCCTCCGGCATGCCGATGCCGAGGTTGACCACCGCGTTGGTGCGCAGTTCCAGCGCCCCGCGCCGGGCGATGACCTTGCGCGCGTCGAGCGCCATCGGCTCGACGGTATCGAGCGGCACGCGGATCTCGCCGGCGAAGGCGGCGCTGAAGGGCTCGGCGAAGGTCTGCATGTGATATTCTGGCTTCTCCGCCACGACGACGCAATCAACCAGGATGCCGGGGATCTTCACCTGCCTCGGATTGAGGGTGCCCTTCTCGGCCAGGCGCTCCACCTGCACGATGACGATGCCCCCGGAGGCTTTCGCGGCCATGGCGATGGAGAGCACCTCGAGGGTCAGCGCCTCGCGCTCCATCGTCACGTTGCCGTCGACGTCTGCCGTCGTGCCGCGCACGATCGCCACGTTGATGGGAAAAGCCTTGTAGAAGAGATAGTCCTCGCCTTCGATCGACATCAGGCTGACGAGGTCGCGCTCGGTGCGTGCATTGATCTTGCCGCCGCCGTGGCGCGGATCGACGAAGGTGCCGAGCCCGACGCGGCTCAGATGCCCGGGCTTGCCCGCTGCGATGTCGCGATAGAGATGCGTGATCACGCCCTGCGGCAGGTTATAGGCCTCGATGCGATTGGCGACGGCGAGTTCCTGCAGGCGCGGCACGAGCCCCCAATGCCCACCGATGACGCGGCCGACGAGCCCCTCGTGCCCCAGATGATTGAGCCCGCGCTCCTTGCCGTCGCCCTGGCCTGCCGCGTAGACGAGCGTGAGGTTGCGCGGGCTGCCGTGGCCGCTCGTGGACTGCTGCTTGGCCTCGAGGAAGCGCTGCTCCAGCGCAACCGCGATGTTCTCGGGAAAGCCGATGCCGACGAAGCCGCCTGTCGCCACCGTATCGCCATCGCGCACGAGGCGCACGGCCTCTCGGGCGGAGACGACCTTGCCGCGCGCGATCGGATGAAAGGCCTTGTGCGGATGCGGGTCCGCTGCAGCCCGGTCCTTCTTCGCCTGTGCCTTCGGCGGCATGGCGCCCTCCCCTATTGGTTTTCGGCAAGGGTGGCGCAGCGCGAGCGTCGGCGCAAGGTATCGTCAGTCCGCGGCATGAGCATGCCAAAAAGGCAGGCTGCCGCCCGCGCGGGCGGGGGGCCCGTTTCGCCGTCGGCAACGCATTGCATTCTCACGACGACCATCGTTAGATCGCGCCGGCGCACGACGGAACTGCTGCTTGTTCCGGCCTGGTCGTGCCTGGCCTTGCCCTGGGGATCCATTCGCATGCTGCACCGTCGAGGTTTTCTTGGACTTTCCGCGCTCGGCCTCGCGGGCAGCCTGTTCGAAAGCCCGGCGTACGCGGCCGCCTACCCTGCCCGTCCGGTGAAAATGATCGCGACGGACCCGCCCGGCGCGGCCATCGACGTGGTGGCGCGCATTTTCGCCGATCAACTCGGCAGCGCGCTCGGCCAGCAGTTCGTGGTGGAGAACCGCGCGGGCGGCACCGGCCTCCTCGCCGCGCAGGCGACCATCAATGCGGAGGCCGACGGGTATACGCTGCTCGCCGCCGCCGGCTCGACCTTCATCGTGCTGCCGGCGCAGCGGGAGAAGCTGCCGATCGACGTCAATCGCGACCTCGCGCCGATTGCGCTGTTTGGAGAGCTGCCGCAGGTCGTCGCCGTCTCATCGAAGCTCGACATTCCCAATCTCGGTGCGCTGCTCGCGCTGGCCAACAAGGAACCGGAGCGCTTCTTCTGCGGCACCAACGGCTCCGGCACGTTCCCGCACCTGACGGCGAAGCGTCTCGTCGAGGTCACCAAGGCGCCCATCACCATCGTGCCCTACGCGGCCGGCGGCACCTCCGAAGTCATGCGCGACGTGCTCGGCGAGCGCCTGCAGCTCGTCATCTCGAGCCTGTCGGCGCTGAAGGGGCTGATCAAGTCCGGTGATCTCAGGGTGCTCGCCATCGCCACGCGCGCGCGCCTGCCAAACTTCCCCGACTGGCCGACGATCGCGGAAACGGTGCCGGGCTTCACCGCCGTTGGCTGGAGCGCGCTGATGGCGCCGGCCGGCACGCCGCCCGACGCGGTCGCGGCTCTCAGCAAGGCCATGGCGACGATCACCGAGAACGAAGGCGTGCGCAACCGCCTCGCGGATCTCGGCACCTATCCGCGCACGCTGAGCCCCAGCGACCTGCAGGCCTTCATTCTCGAAGAACAGAAAAACTGGTGGCCGATCGTCAAGGCCAACGCAGCACAGGGGAAACAATGACGACATCTACGCAAGGCGCCCGCGTCCTCGTCGCCGGCGCGGGCCCGGTCGGTCTCGTGGCCGCCGCAAAGCTGGCGCGTGCCGGCGTTCCCGTCACCGTTCTCGAAGGCAGCCCCACACTCAACAAGGAATCGCGGGCCTCGACGTTCCATCCGCCGACCCTCGACATGCTCGACGATCTGGGCTTTGCCGCGCCGCTGGTGGCGCAGGGGCTCATCGCCAGCCGGCTTCAGTACCGCACGAAGGCCGACGGCATCATCGCCGAGTTCGACTTCGGCGGCATCGCCGACATCACGAAGCATCCCTATCGGCTGCAGGCCGAGCAGTTCAAGCTCACGCGCATCATTGCGGCAGCCATGCAGGGAGACCCGAACTTCGAACTCAGGTTCGGAAGCCCCGTTCGTGAGGTGACGCAGACACCGGACGCCGCCGTCGCGACGCTCACCGACGGCAGCAGAATTGAAGGCGCCTACCTGATCGGCGCGGACGGCGCGAGCAGTGCCGTGCGGCGATCTCTCGGGATCGAGTTCGAAGGCTTCACGTGGCCCGAGCGCTTCCTCGTCGTGTCGACGCCCTTCGACTTCGACCAGGTTCTCGATGGGCTCGCCGCCGTCAGCTACGTCGCCGACCCCGTGCAGTGGCATTTCTACCTGCGCATCCTGGGGCTGTGGCGCGTGATGTTCCCCGTGCCCGCGGATGTCGACGATGAAACGGCGCTCGGCACGGACTACGTGCAGGCCTGCCTGCGCCGTGCGCTGCCGCATGCGCAGGACCGGCACTTCGAGGTGCAGCACCTGACGCTCTATCGCGTGCACCAGCGCGTGGCGAAGTCGTTCCAGGCGGGCCGCGTGTTTCTTGCGGGAGATGCCGCGCACATCAACAACCCGCTCGGCGGCATGGGCATGAACGGCGGCATCCACGACGCCGTCGATCTGACGGACCGGCTGGCGAAGGTTCTGCGCGGGGATGCGGAGCCGGGTCATCTTGCGGGCTACGACATCCAGCGCCGCGGCATCACGCTGGAATACGTGCAGAAGCACACGACGCAGAACAAGCGCAACCTGGAAGCCAAGGACGAGGAGACGCGGCGCACCTTCCGCGAGGACCTGCGGCGCACCGCGGCGGACCTTGGCCTCACGCGCGGCTATCTCGAGCGCCTGTCCATGATCGCAAGCCTAAAGCGCGCCAAGGAACTCACCTGACGCGCGGGGCGATGCCCGTCTCTTCGACCGCCTATTCGGCTCCCCTCACGGATGCGTTCCCGGAAGCCGTGCGCGAGCACGGCTGTCCGGGACCTTGCAGCGTGGAATGAAACCGCAACCGGGCAAGGCCCGGACTGGCGCTGCGCGCCATCCGGGGACGCAAAAGATTGAATGGCGTATCGTTTTCTAATGGGCGGATGGGCACAGATGAGCCTCGAATTATCCGCCCTCCTTCTCTACTGCGTTCCCGGAAGCCGTGCGCGAGCACGGCTTCCGGGACCTTGCCGCGTGGAATGAAACCGCAACCGGGCAAGGCCCCGGACTGGCGCTGCGCGCCATCCGGGGACGCAGAAATGAAAGAGTGACGTTGCCCGGCGGTTACGGAGGCGCTTGGCCTCAGTGTTGCGTCAGAGCTTGCGCAGCCACTGGGCGAGGGTGCGGCGCTCGGCGTCGGTCATCTGCGTGATGTTGTTGGGCGGCATGGCATGCGTCATGACGCTGAACATGCGGATGCCGTCGCGGTTGCGATAGATGTGATCGGGCGCGTCGAGCCGCACGCCCTTGGGCGGCACCACGATGCCGTCCCACGAGGGCTCGCGCGCGTGGCACATGGAGCAGCGCGAGGTGACGATGGCATCGACCTCGTCGGGCAGCTTCGGCGCGGCCGCCAGCGCTTTCTCGCGCGGCAGCTTCTTGAAACCGAGCTGCTCGCGCGCGGCGGGCGAGGTGGTGGCGGAGATGTACGCCGCGACGATCAGGGCCACCGCGGCCACGCCCCACGTCCACCAGTGATTGCCGCGGCCCGCGTGGCGCTCGTTGTAGAAATGGCGGATGAGCGCGCCCGCCACCAGCACGAGGCCGACGATGACGTACGCAAAGGGGCTCATGTACACCATCGGGTAGTGCGTCGACAGCATCAGGAACAACACCGGCAGCGTCAGGTAGTTGTTGTGCGTCGAGCGCGTCTTGCCGGCCTTGCCGAGCGCGGGGTCCGCTGCCTTGCCGGCCGTCAGATCGGCGATGATCTTGTGCTGGTTCGGAATGATGACGAAGAACACGTTGCCCGACATGATCGTCGCCATCAGGGCGCCCGTGTGCAGCATCGCGCCGCGCCCGGAGAACACCTGCTGGAAGGCCCAGGCCGCCGCAATGACGAAGGTGAATCCCACCACGCCCAGCGCCACCGCGTTGTCCTTCAACGGCGACCGGCACAAGGCATCATAGATGATCCAGCCGAGCGCCAGTCCCCCGATGCCGATGGCGATGGCGGCCCAGGTGGGCAAGGCGCGGATCGCGGGATCGATGAGATAGAGATCGGCGCCGAGGTAATAGACCCACATCAGCAGCGCGAAGCCCGAGAGCCAGGTCGCGTAGGATTCCCACTTGTGCCACATCATCTCGGAGGGGAGGCTGTCGGGTGCGACCA
>RXJK01000339.1 GCA_003963125.1 Hyphomicrobiales bacterium | reverse complement strand
AGTCTTCGAATTCCTACGCGTCGACGAGATCCAGCCGACGTTCGATACGTCCCAGGCGTTCCTCGACGCGATCCATTCTCTTGTTCAACTGCCCGATCTGCTGTCCGAAAACCCCGACATGGACTTCCACTGAGGACAGCCGACCTTTGATCTCAGTAATCTCAAGCTCCGTGCGCTCTTGCGACGCCCTGATGCGCCGCAGATGTTCGAGAACGAGGTTCGTGGTTTCGTCTGTCATTGCAGACCCCTACAAAGCTTGTTCTCGTATTGTCCCACAGTTGGGACGCCCGGTCTACAGGGCCTCGGCGCCGGAGATGATCTCGATGAGCTCCTTGGTGATGTTGGCCTGACGCTGGCGATTGTACTTGATCGTCAGCTTGTTGATCATGTCGCCGGCGTTGCGCGTGGCGTTGTCCATGGCCGTCATCTGGGCGCCGAAGAACGACGCCTGGTTCTCGAGGAGGCCGCGGAAGATCTGGGTGGCGATATTGCGCTTCAGGAGAACGCCGAGGATCTCTTCCTCGGACGGCTCGAACTCGGCGACGGCCTCATCCTTGCCGGCAACAGCCTTGGCTTCGGGGATCTTGGCCGGGATGAGCTGCAGGGCCGTCGGCTTCTGCGCGATCACGGACTTGAATTCAGAGAAGAACAGGGTGGCGACGTCGAACTCGCCCGCCTCGAACATGCCGAGCACCTTGTTGGCGATGCCCTCGGCGTTGGCGAAGCCCAGTTGCTTCACGCTGCGCAGGTCGACGCGGTCGACGATGTTGCGCGCGAAGTCGCGGCGCAGGTTGTCGGCGCCCTTCTTGCCGACGCACAGAATCTTGACCGTCTTGCCGGCGCGGACGAGGGCCGAGGCCTCGGCGCGGGCGAGCTTGGCGATGTTGGAGTTGAATCCGCCGCACAGGCCGCGCTCGCCGGTCATGACGATGAGGAGGTGCGTGTCGCTCTTGCCCGTGCCGACGAGGAGCGGCGAAGCGCCCTCCTTGCTGACGCGGCCCGCGAGGTTGCCGAGCACGCGGTCCATGCGCTCGGCGTAGGGGCGGGCGGCCGTCGCGGCGTCCTGCGCGCGGCGCAGCTTGGCCGCGGCGACCATCTGCATGGCCTTGGTGATCTTGCGCGTCGCCTTCACGGAGGCGATGCGCGTCCGCATGTCCTTCAGAGATGCCATTTAGCGGCCTGCACCTTCACGGGTCTTCAACGGCTTGCGTAGGTCGAGGAAAAGGCAAGGCCGTGCGGCCTCGCCTCCCCAACGCGTCAGACGAACTGCTTCTGGACAGTTTCGACGACGCCCTTGAGCTTGGCGGCCGTCGCATCCGAAAGGTCCTTGCTCGCGCGGATGTCATCGAGGATGGCGATGTTGGGCCCGCGCAGGCTCGAGAGCAGCGCGGTCTCGAACTCGCGGACCTTCGGGAGTGCCAGCGGGTCGAGATAGCCGTTGGTGCCGGCCCAGATCACGCACACCTGCTCTTCCATCTTCAGCGGCGAGAACTGCGGCTGCTTCAGGAGCTCGGTGAGGCGCGCGCCGCGGTTGAGGAGGCGCTGGGTGGTGGCGTCGAGGTCGGAACCGAACTGGGCGAAGGCCGCCATCTCGCGGTACTGCGCCAGCTCGCCCTTGATCTTGCCGGCGACCTTCTTCATCGCCTTGGTCTGGGCCGAAGAGCCCACGCGAGACACCGAGAGGCCGACGTTCACGGCCGGACGGATGCCCTGGTAGAAGAGATCCGTCTCGAGGAAGATCTGGCCGTCGGTGATCGAGATCACATTGGTCGGGATGTAGGCCGACACGTCGTTGGCCTGCGTCTCGATGACGGGCAGCGCCGTCAGCGAGCCCTTGCCGGCGGCATCACCCATCTTCGCCGCGCGCTCGAGGAGGCGCGAGTGGAGATAGAACACGTCGCCGGGGTAGGCTTCGCGGCCCGGCGGACGGCGCAGGAGCAGCGACATCTGGCGGTAGGCAACGGCCTGCTTGGACAGGTCGTCATAGATGATCACGGCGTGCATGCCGTTGTCACGGAAGAACTCGCCCATGGCGCAGCCGGTGAAGGGCGCCAGGAACTGCATCGGGGCCGGGTCGGACGCGGTCGCGGCGACGACGATCGAATAGTCGAGGGCGCCGTTCTCTTCGAGCGACTTCACGAACTGCGCAACCGTCGAACGCTTCTGGCCGATGGCGACGTAGACGCAGTAGAGCTTCTGGCTCTCGTCGTTGCCCTGATTGAGCGGCTTCTGGTTGAGGATGGTGTCGAGGGCGACGGCGGTCTTGCCGGTCTGGCGGTCGCCGATGATCAGCTCACGCTGGCCGCGGCCGATGGGGATCAAAGCGTCGACAGCCTTGAGGCCCGTGGCCATCGGCTCGTGCACGGACTTGCGCGGGATGATGCCCGGCGCCTTCACGTCGACGCGAGCGCGCTTGTCGGCCTTGATCGGGCCCTTGCCGTCGATCGGGTTGCCGAGACCGTCAACCACGCGGCCGAGGAGGCCCTTGCCGACCGGCACGTCCACGATGGCGCCGGTGCGCTTGACGGTGTCGCCTTCCTTGATCGAGCGGTCGTCGCCGAAGATCACGATACCGACGTTGTCGGTTTCGAGGTTCAGCGCCATGCCGCGAATTCCGCCCGGGAACTCGACCATCTCGCCGGCCTGGACCTTATCGAGGCCGTAGACGCGCGCAATGCCGTCACCGACCGAGAGAACCTGACCAATCTCCGAAACCTCAGCGTCCTTGCCGAAGTTCTTGATCTGCTCCCGGAGGATCGAGGAGATCTCTGAGGCGCGGATGTCCATCAGGCGATACCTTTCATTGCAACTTTGAGGTTGTTGAGCTTGGTGCGCAGCGAGCTGTCAATCATCTTGCTGCCGACCTTGACGACGAGGCCACCCAACAGGTTTGGGTCGACCCTGGTGTTCACCTGCACCTCCTTGCCGATGGAGATGCGCAGCGTGTCCTTGAGCTGGTTCAGCTGGGCCTCGGTCAGCGGATGGGCGGTCGCCACATCAGCCGAGACCTCGCCCTTGAAGCGAGCCAGAAGCAGCGCGTACTCGCGCATCATGTCACCCACGGCGAACAGGCGCCGGTTGCGGGCGATGACGCGGAGGAAATTCGCCGTCAGCGGATTGGCGCCGGCCTTGGCGAGGATCGCATCGAGCGCCTTGGCCTGGTCGGCGGCTGCAATCACCGGGCTGCGCACGAGCGTGCGGAAATCGGCGCTTTCATCGAGAAGTGCGGACAAGTTCTTGAAATCGCCTGCAACCTGGTCCAGCGCCTGCTGTTCCTTTGCGAGCTCGAACAGGGCCGCGGCGTAGCGCCCCGCCATGCTCGCCATAATGGGTTCGTCGGTCGACACGATTTGGATTGGCCCCTGGAATGATGGGATGGACCGGCGGCGCTCAGCAAACGAGGCCCGCCTGGCGCAATGCCTGCGGACCCGAAGGGTGCCTACATTCCATCTGGGCCCCGCGCATAGCACGGTGGGTTGAGGCCAGCAACCACAGCGCGGGGGATCGAATGCCGCAGCAGCATAATCTAAAGTAGGGGGCGCGAATGCCAACCGAGCGCGTGGCCGCGTCTTCAGGCCGCGTCGATGCAGCAAGATGCTGCCCCAGGTCGGCCATGCGGCGTTGCTATGCGTTGAAAAAGTGGCGTGCGCGCTCATGTGCTTAGGAAACCAGAGGTGTCACCGGGCGTAGGTGCGGCCGACGCTCAGTCCCCGACGGAAGGCGCGTCGCCTGCACGTTGCCAGAGCGCTCGGTTTCACGCCGGAGATCTGCGAATGCGAGACACAACAGCTTATGAGAGCTGAGCAAGGGAGCTTCGACATGAAGACGAAGAGTTTGCTAGCCGCCGCGGCGGTTGCACTGACGGTCGGTGCCGCACCCGCGATGGCCGCACCAGTTTCGGCTGACATCGCTTCGGCCGTTGCCAAGCCTGCAGGTGAGGCACTTGCCACCCAAGTGCAGTGGCGCCGGGGCTGGCACCGTGGCTGGGGTGGACCCGGCATCGGCCTTGGCCTCGGGATCATCGGCGGCGCCATCATCGCCAACGAGATCTACCGTCCGCGCCGCGGCTACTACTACGACGACTATGCGTATGACGGCCCGTACTATTACCCGTCCGAGTACCACGGCGATCCGCGCCGCATCTGCGCACAGAACTTCCGCTCGTTCGAGTGGAATACCGGCCTTTATACTACTTATTCGGGTGAGCGGCGGCTTTGCCCCTACCTGAGGTAGTGGGTTTCGCGTTCTTGACCGTCTCTCGCGACAGCGGGCCGCCTGGGGCGGCCCCTTTTTTCGTTTCAGATACATCGGTTTAAGTCGTGTTCTGTCGCTGCCGTGTGCCCCATCCGCTATGGCCAGCGGCGATCATTCGCGCGCATAATGACAAGACGATTCGCAAATGCACGCAGCAGGGTCGCCAGGGGCTGAAGTCCGTTTTTCGTCAGACAGTTGCAGGTGGCCGATTTCCGATCGGCGACGATGATCAGGGTGAGCGCAGAGGGCATGGCCAGACCGCGCGCGGAGGTGCTTTTGCTCCTCGGCGCCAGCCTTGCCGTGGTGGCCGCGCTGCTGATCGCCATCTTCGTCGGGACGCCCGGCGCGCCGAGCCGCGGTGACTCGGCCTTCACGCTGCTGTTGAGCTTCATTGCCAGCGCCATCGTGATGGGGGGCGTGTTCACGTTCCGCGCTGCGTCCAGCGCCACGGTCGATCACGACGCGCACCGGGAGATCGCAGAGCTCAGGCGCAACCTCGTCACCGTCGAGGCCATTCTCAAGGCCGAGCCGCAGGTGCTGGTCTATTGGGAAAAGGGCCAGAGCGTGCGGGTGATGATGCACACGCTGACGGGCGTCGCCGGCCTGCCTTGGGGTGAGCCGGAGTTGCTGCGCTTCGGCGGCTGGCTCGACCCGCCTTCCGGGCAAGAATTGAAAACAGGGCTCGATGCGCTGTTCCGGGACGGGCAGCCCTTCACGATCCTTCTGCGCACCGCGGCCGGCGCGCACGTAGAAGCGGACGGCCGGGCTGCCGGTGGGCGCGCCATCCTGCGCCTCAGAGACGTGGCGGGACGCAAACGGGACCTGGCCCGCATCCTTGATCAGCACCGCCAACTCGTTCGCGATACCGTGGCGGGCCGGAAACTCCTCAACGCGCTGCCCATGCCGGCGTGGTTCCGGGGGGCGGACGGCCGGATCGAGTGGGTCAACGATGCCTACGTGAAGGCGGTCGAGGCCTCCAGCGAGGCGGAGGTGCGCGAGCGCCAGATCGAACTCCTGGAGATGCGGCAGCGGCAGGCCGTGCGGACCTCGCTCAGCGTCGACGTCGCCTATCGCGATCGCGTCCACATCATCAGCGGCGGGGTGCGCAAGGCGCACGAGGTGGTGGTGCTTCCGCTCGATGCGGGCAGCGTCGGCGCAGCCATAGACGTGACGGAGATCGAAAGCGCGCAAGACGAAATCGCGCGGCACGTCGGCGCCTACGAGCGCACGCTCGATCGCGTGTCGACGGGCGTGGCGATCTTCGGGCCGGACCAGCGCCTCACGTTCTTCAACGAGGCCTACCGCAAGCTCTGGCAGCTCGACGCCGACTGGCTGGCGACGCATCCCTCCGACGGCGAGATCCTCGACCGCCTGCGCGAAGTCTCGCGCCTGCCGGAAGTACAGGACTACAAGGGCTGGAAGTCGAAGGTACTCGGCGGCTACGTCACCGGGGCCGAGTACGACGACTGGTGGCATCTCCTCGACGGCCGCACGATCCACGTCACGTCCGCGCGCCGGCCGGAAGGCGGCATCGCCTACATCTACGACGATGTCACGCAGAAGATCGAACTCGAGAGCCGCTACAACGCGCTCATCGACGTGCAGCGCGAGACGCTCGACCATCTCGAAGAAGGCGTCGCGCTGTTTGCCACCGACGGGCGCCTGCAGCTCTTCAACTCGGCGTTCGCGCAGATCTGGAAACTGCCGCGCAGCCGCCTCAACGAAGGCCCGCACATCGACGAGGTGATCCGGCAGTGCCTGACGCTCTACGCAGACAGCGCGACCTGGGCGCGCGTCGGCCGGGCCGTCACCGGCATCTCGGATCGCCGCCAGGCCATCGACGGCGTGATGGAGCGGCCGGACGATACCTACATCGAATATGCCGTTTCGCCGCTGCCCGATGGCGCGACGCTCATCACGTTCGTCGACGTGTCCGACAGCAAGCGGTATGCGCGAACGCTGACCGAGCGCAACGAAGCCCTGCTTGCCGCGGACACGCTGAAGAACCAGTTCATCAGCCACGTGTCCTACGAACTGCGCACGCCGCTTCAGAACGTGATCGGCTTCAGCGAGCTGCTGGCGAGCCCCCGGACGGGCGAACTCAATGCTCAGCAGATGGACTATCTGGGTGTGATCTCGTCCCAGTCCCGCAGCCTGCTGTCGATCATCAACGACATCCTGGACCTCGCCACGATCGATGCCGGGGCGCTCGAACTGACGCTGGCGCCGGTGCAGGTGCGCGCCGTGATCGACCGGTCGGTGGAGGTGGTGCGGGACCGGCTCACGGCCTCCCGCCTCAATCTCGACATTGCCGTTGCCGACGATGTCGTCGAGTTCGTCGCGGACGAGGCACGCGTTCGACAAGTGCTCTACAATCTGCTCTCCAATGCCATCGGGTTCTCGCGGCCCGGAGGCGGCGTCAAGATCATGGTGCAGCGTGAGCCCGGCATGGTGGCGTTCTCGGTCATCGACAGCGGTGTCGGCATTCCCAAGGAACGCCAGGCCCAGGTGCTGGGGCGGTTCGTGAGTGACGGCCAGGGCTCGAAGCATCGCGGCGCCGGGCTCGGGCTGTCGATCGTCAAGAGCCTGGTCGAGCTGCACGGCGGAACCGTGGAGTTGTTCTCGATGCCGGGTTACGGCACAACCGTGACGGTCCGCTTCCCCGAATTCGGCCGTGCGCCCGACCGCCTCGCGCACAATACGGTAGCCTCGCAGTCCCCATGACCACGTGCCTGAGTTTTGTCCTCGACGAGGCGGGCGTTACGCGTCTCGCGCAGCTCCTTGCCCTCAAGGTGCGCGTCGGCGACGTGGTGGCACTGCACGGGGATCTCGGCGCTGGCAAGACGACGTTCGCGCGGGCGCTGATCCGGGCGCTGATGGGCGATGGCGACCACGAAGTGCCGAGCCCAACCTTCACGCTCAGCCAGCTCTATCGGGCCGATCGCATCGCGGTCGTGCACTTCGACATGTACCGGCTCGGCGGCGCCGACGAGGCGCACGAGATCGGTCTCGACGCTGCCATGGACGAAGGGTTGACGATCATCGAGTGGCCGGAGCGGGTAGCAGAGCTCCTGCCCGCGCAGCGGTTCGACATCCGGTTCGACGAAGCCGACGACATTGCGAAGCGCCGCGTGCGACTCGAGGCGAGCGGACCATGCGGGGAGCGGCTCGCGCGGCTCGGAGCCATCGCCGCGTTCCTCGACGCGCTGCCGCCGTGGAACACTGCGCGTATCGTTTATCTGCAGGGGGATGCGTCAACGCGGGCGTACGCGCGGCTGTTCGCCGAGGGGCGTTCGGCAATCCTGATGGATGCACCGCGCCAGCCGGATGGCCCCCCTGTCCGAGACGGCAAACCCTATAGCCAGATTGCGCACCTCGCCGAAGACATGCGCTCGTTCTCGGCCATCTCCGCGGCACTGCGCAAAGCGGGTGTCGCAGCACCGGAGGTTTTCGCCGAAGATCTGGAGACAGGTCTTCTCCTGATCGAGGACATGGGCGACAGAGTTTTCGGACGCGAGATCTTCCGTGGCGCCTCGCAGGCGGAGTTGTGGGAGGCGGCGGTCGACGTGCTGGTGCATTTGCGCACGATCCCGGTTCCCGCCCGGCTGCCGTTGCGGGACGGGACGACGTACAGCCTGCCGCGGCGGGACTTTGGCGCCTTCGAGATCGAGATCGATCTGCTGCTCGACTGGTACTGGCCTGCCGTGAAGGGCGCCGCTCCGTCGCCGGAGATCCGCGCCGAATTCGCAGAGCTCTGGCGGCCGGTGCTCGATCGGCTGCTCGCGTTGCCGGGTGGCTGGTTCCTGCGCGACTACCATTCGCCGAACCTGCTGTGGCTGCCGGAGCGGACGGGCCTGCAGCGGGTCGGCGTGATCGATTTCCAGGATGCCCTCAACGAACATGCCGCCTTCGATCTGGTGTCGTTGTTGCAAGATGCGCGGGTCGATGTGGCGCCGGAGCTGGAAGATCGCCTGTTCGAGCGTTACTGCCGCAAGGCCAAGGCTGCGGATGCGGGGTTCGATCGTGACAGTTTCGCGGCAGCGTATGCCGATTTCGGTGCGCAGCGGAACACGCGGCTCATCGGCCTCTGGGCGCGGCTTCTCAAGCGGGACAGGAAGCCCAACTATCTGCAGCACATGCCGCGCACCTGGGGATATCTCGACCGCAACCTTCGCAGCAAAGGCCTTGCGGACCTTCGGGCGTGGTACGAAACCCACTTCCCGCCGAAGGATCGCCGCGCGGATCTTGACGCCTAGCCGCCCGATCTACGAGATCGCATCCGGAGGGCCAATGGGTGCTCCGCGCGAGCGAAAGGCGTTTCGCAGCGCCCGCGTGGGCTGAGCCGGACACCGGTACGGGTAGGGGCATGATGTCACGTATCGACAAGGCGATGGTGCTGGCTGCAGGGCTCGGGACGCGCATGGCGCCCGCGAGCGGCACCCTGCCGAAGCCGCTCGTCAAGCTCGACGGCAAGGCGCTGATCGATCGCGTGCTCGACCGGATCGCCGACGCGGGCATCGGCACCGCCGTCGTCAACGTGCACCACAAGGCCGATCAGATCGAGGCGCACCTCAAGGGTCGTGCGCGGCCGAAGATCGTCTTCTCCGACGAGCGGGCCAAGCTGCTCGATACGGGCGGCGGGGTCCAGAACGCCCTGCCGCTGTTGGGCAAGCGGGCGTTTCTTGTCCACAACTCCGACAGCGTCTGGATCGAGGGGATCGGCGCCAATCTCGTGCGGCTGGTCGAAGCTTGGGACGACCGGCGCATGGATTGCCTGATGCTGCTCGCGCTTTCGAGCGCAAGCTACGGCTACCAGGGGCGCGGCGATTTCGCCTTCGATGCCGACGGCCGCATCCGGCGCCGGAAGAACGAACAGGACATCGTGCCGTTCGCATTCACAGGCGTCTCGATCGCGCATCCGCGGCTCTTCGCAAAGGCGCCGGAGGGCGTATTCTCGCTGAACCGGGTCTGGGATCAGGCCATCGAGGCCGGCCGTGCCTTCGGCCTGCGCATGGAGGGGATCTGGATGCACGTGGGAACGCCTGACGCCCTGGCCCAGGCCGAGAAGGCCCTCGACGACGCGCGCCGCGGATAGCGCGATCATGCGCGTCTACACCGTTCCGCCCGGGCAACCGTTCATGGAGGCGCTGGCGCGCGCCATCCTTTCGGGAGACCTGCCGGGCCCCGGCGGGCCCAAGCCCGATCCCATCGGCCTTTCCGACATCACGCTGCTGCTGCCGGGCCGCGGACTCGTCGGCATCTTGCAAACCGCGTTCGCCAAGGCGGCCGGAGGACGGCCGCTGCTGTTGCCGCGCATCAAGGCCATTGCGGAAACCGAGAGCGATCTCGACGTGCTGACCAGCGCGGAGGATCTGGCGGCGTCTGCAGGCACGGGCGCGAAGCCCGTCGTCGGCCGGCTCGAACGGCAGTTGATCTTGAGCGCGCTGGTCTTGCGCTGGGCGCAGCAGACCGGGCGCAGCACGACACCGGCGCAGGCCGCGCATCTCGCCAAGGAACTGGCTCTCCTGATGGACATGCTGGAGAGCCACAACCTGAAGCCCGAGGCGCTCGAGAAGCTGGTGCCGGAGGACTTGAGCGAGCACTGGAAAGATACGCTGCAATTCCTGCGCATCATCGCGGAGTGGTGGCCGGCGCATCTGGCAGAGAAGGGCGTCATCTCCCCCGTCGAGCATCGCCACCGCATCCTGCGGGCGGAGATCGCGCGGCTTGGCACCTCTCCGCCGGCGGCGCCGGTGATCATGGCGGGCGTCACGGCGCTCGATCCCGTCGGGCTCGACCTGGCGCGGGCGGTGCTCGCGCTGCCCAACGGTGCACTGGTGCTGCCGGCGCTCGACGTGCATTGCGACGAAGAGACTTGGACTGCAATCTCGCCCCGGCATGCGGAGCATCCGCAGTTCGGGCTCGCGCGGCTGCTCGCGGCCCTCGGTGTCGATCGGCGCGATGTAGCGCTTCTTCCCGGCGCCAGCGAAAGTTCCACGGCGAAAGTCAGGGCGCGCTTTGCGAGCGAGGCGATGCGGCCGGCCGAGACGACGGAGCATTGGCGTACCTATGTCGCCAGCATGCGCAGCACGGCCGTGCGCGAGGCCTTCGCGGACCTGCATTTCGTGGAGGCTGCGAGCCAGGAGGAAGAGGCCGAGGCGATCGCGCTGATGCTGCGCGAGACGGTGGAGACATCGGGGCTGTCGGCCGCGCTCGTGACGCCCGACGCGCAATTAGCGCGGCGGGTCTCGGTGCGTTTGCGAGCGTGGAACCTCAGCGTGCCGGTGTCGTCGGGCCTGCCGTTCGTGCAGACGCCAAGCGGCGCCTTCCTCGATCTCGTGATCAACGCCGCCGTGCACGGGTTTGCGCCGAAGCCGGTCACGGACCTCATGAAGTATCCCATGTTCCGCGCGGGCCTTCCCGAAAGCGTGGTGCACGCGGGCGTGCGCGTGCTCGAGATCGCGGTGTTCCGCCAGCCGTACTTCGGACAGGGGCTCGACGGGATCGCTGCGGCGCTCGAGGCCGCGCGCACGTCGACGAAGCGGCAGCATCCGGCGCTGACGCGGATCTCGAAATCGGAATGGGAGGATGCCGAGGCGCTCGTCGGCGCACTGAAAGCGGCATTCCGGCCGCTCGCGGAACTCTTCGCGTCAGGGAAGCCGCGGTCTCTGGACGAGATGGTGCGGGCGCACACCAACGCGGCGCAGCAGTTGACGCCCGCCGAAGGGCTCTGGTTCGGCCGCGCGGGCGAATGGGGCTCGAAGTTCTTTGCCAAGCTGATGGAGGAGGATCTCGTCGGCCCGCAAGTCGCCGCGGAGGACTATCCCGAACTCTATCGGGCCCTCGTCGCGCAGAAGAGCCTGCGCATCGATGGACCGCCGCATCCGCGCATCGCCATCTGGGATCCGTTCGAGGCGCGGCTACAGCAGCCGGCGCATGTCATTCTCGGCGGGCTCAACGAGGGCACATGGCCAGCGGGCGCGGAGCCCGGCCCGTGGCTCAGCCGGCCCATGCGCGCAACGCTCGGACTGCCCGCGCCGGAGGAGCGCATCGGCGAGGCGGCGCACGACTTCGCCTGTCTTCTCAATGCTCCGCGCGTGACGCTGACGCGCGCGGCCAAGGTCGATGGAGCACCCACGGTCCCGTCGCGCTGGCTGCTGCGCCTGGAAGCGCTGCGCAACGGGCTCGACGTGCCGCACGCGGCAGAGCCCTGGGCGCAGTGGGCGCGTGCGCGCAACGCCGTGCCGCGCACGCTCAAGGCCATTGCCGCTCCGGCGCCGCGGCCCGACGTCAGCCTGCGGCCGCGCAAGCTCAGTGTGACGGCCATCGAGAAGTGGTTTGCAAATCCGTACGCGCTCTATGCGCAGCGGATCCTGCGGCTGGAGCCGCTGCCGCCGCTCGGGCTCGAGCCCAACGCGTCGTTGCGGGGCGAGATCGTGCACGCGGCGCTCGGCCGCTTCGGGGACGCGTGGCCGGAAGCGTTGCCCGAGAACGTTGCCCGTGAGCTGATGGCCGCGGCGCAGGGTCTTCTGGAAGAGCTCACCCGATCGCCCCGGGTGGCAGCCTTCTGGGTGCCGCGCCTCGAACGTTTTGCGAACTGGTTCGCCGAGACGGAGCCCGGGCGACGTCAGGTCGGTGCACGGCAGCACGTCGAGATCACCGGCAGTCTCGTGCTCGATGCGGGCGGGCAGCCGTTCACGCTGACGGCGCGCGCCGACCGGATCGATGCCCTCGACCGCGGCGGAAAGCTGTCGCTGGTGATCACCGACTACAAGTCGGGCGGGGACATCGCGACGCTCGAAAAGCGGGCGCGCAACGGGCTTGCGCCGCAGCTTCCCCTCGAGGCGGCGATCGCGCTGGCCGGCGGCTTTACAGGTCTCGGCAGCGCCACGGCACCGCCGTCGGTCGAGAGACTGCGCTACATCTCGGCATCCGGCGGCGAGCCGGCGGGTCTCGAAGTGGCGCTGAAGATCGACGATATCGCGCGGTACACGCAGGAGGTCGTCGATGGCCTGGTCGCGATGATCCGGCACTTCGACAATCCGGAGACTCCCTACGCGGCCGTCCGCCGTGCGCGCTTCACCTACGACTACGACGATTACGCGCATCTGGCGCGCGTCGCAGAGTGGGCCGGCGGCGAACAGGCGGAGGAGGGCTGATGGATTTCCTCAAGCGCCTCTTCGGCGACCACGACGATCTGAAAAAGGTGACCGCGGAGACCACGCGGCTACAGTCCGATGCGTCCGATCCGACGTGCTCGGTCTGGGTGAGCGCCAACGCGGGCACGGGCAAGACGCACGTGCTGACGATGCGCGTTTTGCGGTTGCTGCTCGCTGGCACCGCGCCCGAGCGCATCCTCGCGCTCACCTACACCAAGGCCGCGGCGGCGGAGATGTCGAAGCGCGTGTTCGAGCGCCTCGCCGCCTGGGTCACAATGGAGGATCGGGCGCTTGCGAGCGCGCTCGAAGAGCTGACGGGGCGCGCGCCCAGCGCCGACGAGATGCGCCTCGCGCGCCGGCTGTTCGCCATTGCGATCGAGACGCCGGGCGGGCTGAAAGTGCAAACGATCCACGCCTTCTGCGAGCGGCTACTGCAGCGCTTCTCGCTCGAAGCCGACGTGCCACCGGGCTTCGAGATCCTCGACGACCACGAGAAGGCCGAGCTTCTCTCGGAGGCGATGGACGAGATGCTGCTGGCGGCGACGGCGCCCGAGAACGCCAAGTCGCCGCTGGCGCACGCAATGGCGTGTGCCGTCGGTTACGCCACGGAGAGAGGCTTCGAAGAGCTGCTCGGCGAAGCGCTCGGGCACCGGGACTGGCTCGAACGAGCGGGTGGTGCTGCCCGTCCTGACGCGGATCTCTCGGTGGCGGAGGAGAGCTACGCGCGGGCGCTTGCACTCCCTGCCGGCGAAAGCCACGCGGCGATCGAAGCGGCGGTCGAGGGGCTGCTCACCTCGCAGGACCTCGCGCGCATCAAATCCGTGCTCGAAAGCGGGACCAAGACCGACCAGAGCCTAGCCAGCGATGCACTTGCCGTGACGCGCGCTGCGCCGGGCAAGATGCGTTTCGAGGCGTACTGCAAGCTCTTTCTCACGCAGGGTGGTGAGCCGCGCAAGAAGCTCATGACGAAGGCGCTTGTCGACGAGTACGGCGCCCTGCACGAGATGTTCTGCCGGGCGCAAACGGCGTTCGTGCGCATCGTCGAGCGGCGCTGCGCGCTGCAGGTCTACGAGGCGAGCCTGGCGCTGACGCGCATCGCCGGTTTCGTCATGGATCGCTACCGGCATCTCAAGGCGCAGCGGGCGGCGCTCGATTTCGAAGACCTTGTCGCAAAAGCCGCGCACCTGCTCGAGCGGTCCGATGCGGTGGAGTGGGTGCTCTACAAGCTCGACGGCGGTCTCGATCATATTCTCGTCGACGAAGCGCAAGACACGGCGCCCCTGCAATGGCACGTCGTGCGCGCGCTGGCGCAGGAGTTCTTCTCCGGCGAAGGCGCTACCCAGGACAAGGTGCGCACG
>RXJK01000136.1:12115-13835 GCA_003963125.1 Hyphomicrobiales bacterium | reverse complement strand
TGCAGAAGGCGTTCACCGTCGGCGCCTTGATGACGATGACTTCCCAGTTCCATTCCTTGGCGCGCGGGTTCCACTTCTCCGCGAACGGCACCAGCTCCTTGGCGATGCGCCGCACGCGCTTCGTGCGCTCGTCGTCGTCGTTGAGCAGCACGCGCTTGCCCGTCGCCTGCTGCTTGAGCGTCAGGTACTGCTGATCTGCCGCCCGCTCGATGCCCTGGGCGGACACGAGGTAGCGCGTCCACGACGGGTTGCGCACCGTGACGCCGCCGTCGTCGGGAGCGCGCTGCGCGCCGGCCGGCAGCGCGGCGAACAGCAGCGCGACGGCGGCTGCGAGTACCAAGCGGATGGGTGCGCGCATGACGTAGTCCTTCCTTCGCCTTCTCCGCCGCGACACACCGACAGGCTCCCCTTGCGCCGCGGGCGTGATCGTTTACCCTTTGGACGAGTTGATTGTCGAGGCTACGCTCCTTGCAAGACCCTTCAGCGTCGTGTGGCAAGCCATCCGAGATTCGCGTCGAAATCGTGCCGCGGCTCGCCGATCTCGAGCCCGCGCAGTGGGATGCCTGCGCAAACCCTGACCCCGCGACCTTCAATCCGTTCGTCAGCCACGGTTTTCTCAGCGCTCTGGAAACGTCCGGCAGCGTCGGTGGACGCTCGGGGTGGACACCGCGCCATATCGTGCTGCGTGACGCGACCGGCGTGATCGAAGCCTGCGCGCCCGCGTATCTGAAATCCAACAGCCAGGGCGAATACGTCTTCGACCACAGCTGGGCCGACGCCTACGAGCGCGCCGGCGGCGACTACTATCCGAAGCTCCAGGTCGCCGTGCCTTTCACGCCGGTCCCGGGCCCGCGCTTGCTGGTGCGGCCAGGTGAACACGCCGGGCACGCCGAAGACGTGCTCGCGCGGGCCATCATGCAAGTCGCCGAGCAGAGCGGCCTCTCCGGCGCGCATGTCACGTTCATCTCGGAAGAGCAATGGCAGCGGCTCGGCATGCTGGGCTACCTGCAGCGCACCGACCAGCAGTTCCACTGGACCAACGACGGCTACAAGAGTTTCGACGATTTCTTGGGCTCGCTCGCATCCCGCAAGCGTAAGGGCGTGCGCAAGGAGCGCGAAGAGGCCCTGAGCGCGGGTCTCGAGGTCGTGTGGCTGCGCGGACGCGAGATCACGGAAGCCCACTGGGACGCGTTCTTCACGTTCTACATGGACACGGGCTCGCGCAAATGGGGCCGGCCGTACCTCAACCGCCGCGCCTTCTCGCTGATCGGGGCCGCGACGGGTGAAGCGCCGCTCCTCATGCTGGCGATGAAGGGCGATCGCGCCATCGCGGGCTCTTTCCATATGATCGGCGGTGACTGCCTCTACGGGCGCTACTGGGGCGCCACGGAGCATCACCCCTGCCTGCATTTCGAGATGTGCTACTATCAGGCCATCGATTTCGCGATCGCACACGGCCTTAAGCGTGTCGAAGCCGGCGCGCAGGGCGAGCACAAGCTCGCGCGCGGCTATCTGCCGACGAAGACCTACTCCGCGCATTACATCTGCAATCCCTCGCTGCGCCGCGCCATCGCCGAGTACCTCTCGCGCGAGCGCCAATACGTCGATCGCGCCGCCGAGGAACTCTCCGCCTATGCGCCCTTCCGCCGGGGCGAAAAGCAGGAAGACTGAGCTTCGCGTCGCCGCCGCCAACGTCACAGACGCTTGACGTGATGGCATC
>RXJK01000136.1:0-12065 GCA_003963125.1 Hyphomicrobiales bacterium | reverse complement strand
AAGCGCACGCGCGGCGCTCTGAGGCGATGCGAGGAGACCCCCATGGCGGGTTACGACAGCAACAACATCTTTGCCAAGATCCTGCGTGGCGAACTTCCCGCCCACAAGGTGTACGAGGATCAGGACACCATCGCCTTCATGGACATCATGCCTCGCTGCGAAGGGCACACGCTCGTCATCCCGAAGTCGCCAGCGCGCAACGTGCTCGACGCGAGCCCCGGCCAGCTCGCCGCCTGCATGAAGACCGTGCAGAAGATTTCGCACGCGGTGATGAAGGCCTTCAACGCCGACGGCATCACGCTGCAGCAATTCAACGAGCCCTCCGGCGGCCAGGTGGTGTTCCACCTCCACTTCCACGTTCTGCCGCGCAAGACCGGCCAGTCGATCGGCCCGCACACGGGGAAGATGGAGAACCAGGAAGTTCTCGCCACAAACGCGGAGAAGATCCGCAAAGCCCTCGCCGGCTGATCCATGTCATGAGCCGCTGGCGCCAGGATCCGGATGGGGCCGCGGCCGAAATCGTCAGGCGCAGCCTTCCCGCGCTCGGCCTCGAAGGCCGGGTGCTTCTCGGAGGCGCCGGCACGCAGACCTGCGAGGTGCTGCGCAGCGCCGGAATTTCCGTGACGCAATGGAGCCGGCGCATCGGCGATACCGCTTCGCCAACGACCTGGCCCTCCGGCGGGCCCTTCGACGTCGCCCTCCTCCGCCTCGCCAAAGCGCGTGACGAATCCGAGATGAACCTGCACGCGGTCTCGAGCGTGCTCGCCGACAGCGGCCGCATTGTGCTGTTCGGCGGCAACGACGAAGGCATCCGCTCCGGCATCTCAGACCTCGAGGCCCTGTGCGGCGCCAGCGAAATGATCGGCGCTCGCGCTCACGGCCGCATCGTCAGCGCGCCGCGTGCCGACCCCGCCCGCATCAAGGCCACGCTCGCGGAGTGGCGCCGCGTGCATCGCCTGTCGCTTCCCTCCGGCGCGCGCGATTGGGTGACCTATCCCGGGCTCTTCGCTGGCGGCAGCCTCGACGAGGGCACGGCTCTCCTGCTCACCGCCCTTCCCAACCTCAAGGCGACGGCGCATGTGCTCGACTACGGCTGTGGCAGCGGACCGATCTCGGCCGCGATGCAGGCAAAATACCCCGAGCTGCGCATCGACATGCTCGATGCCGACGTGGTGGCGCTTACCGCGGCCACCGAGAACGTTCCTGGCGGAAAGCCGATCGCGGGCGCGAGCCTCGCGGAAACGGGTATTCAGCGTTACGATGCGATCCTGTCCAATCCGCCGCTCCATGCCGGCGTCGCGGAGGATCACGCCGCGCTGGAGCGCCTCATCGCGCAGGCGCCGAAGCATCTCAAACCCGGCGGCCTGCTGCTGATGGTCGTGCAGCGCCGCGTCGCGCTGGAGGAGGCATTGGGGGCGCTGTTTTCCGAGGTCCAGGTCGTGGCCGAGAACGGCCGCTACCGCGTCTGGCGCGCTTCCGCCGGCCGCTCCGTCAGAGACGCAGGGCCTCCACCACGAGTAAGATGAGCGCACCGCCGCCGACGCCCGCGCCCAGATTGCGCTTCGCCGCAAAGTAGATGGCAATGCCGGCGAGGAACGCACCCATGCGCCAAGCCCAAGGCACGGCCGCGAGCGTACCCGCCGGATAGAGCAGCATGCGCGAGACCATCGCCGCGACGAGCGCCGCCGCCACGAGCCGCACCCACTGGAACAGCGCGCCGTCGACCGCCATGCGGTTGCCGACCAGCACGCCGAGCCAGCGCCACATCGCGGTCATCAGCACGCCGGCGACGATGATGACGCCGTAGCCACCGAAGCCGTCCTGCAGTGCGTTCATGTCCGCCTCGCGAAGAAGGCGAGCGTCCCTCCGGCGACGCCGGCACCGAGCAGATCGAAACCCGGCGCGATGGCATGCACGAGCGGGATGAGCGCGGCGCCGGCACCGACGGCGATGAAGTCGGCCCTGAGCCGCGACGTCGCCACCAGCGACAGGAAGAAATAGACAGGCGTCGCAAACAGGAGCGCCGTGATGATGGGCTGCGGCACGTTCGCGGCCGCCACGTAGCCCAAGGCCGTGCCGATCATCAGCGCCACGAGGATCGTTCCGCCCACGCCGAGGAAGAAGGGTACGCGTGCACGGGGCCCGAGCTTCGGCAGGTGCCGGTTGCCCTCGAGCCACGTCGAGATGGTCACGAAATGCGAGAGCAGCAGGTCGAAGCCCAGATGCCGCCGCGGCCGGTCGAGCAAGGGGGCGAGCGTCACGGTCATCGGCAACAGCCGCATCGCGGTCAGCGCCACGGCGAGCGCCGTGATCGCCAGCGTCTCGTTGCGCGTCAATTGATCGACCAGCATCACCTGGTTCGGCATCGCGAAGATCGCGCCCGACATGAACAGGGACTGCGTGAGACCGAAACCGGCATCGCGCGCGAGCACGCCGAAGCCCAGCGCCGTTGCAAACAGGACGATGGCCGGGAACCCGCTGCCGACGCGCACGCCCTTCAGGAACCCCTCGCGCGGCGAAAGATCCTCGAGACCCTTGGAGCCGGGCGCTTGCTGAGCCGCCATGCTCACGCCTCGTAGCCCTCGAAGATCGGTGCGTCCGCATAGCGCGCGGCCGTCGCCCGCTGCGCCTTCGTGCGCACCGTCCAGGAGAACAGGGGGATGTCGTGCCCGGTCTGCTTGCGCCAGGCGGCCGCGCTCTTGAGGATGTTCACGCCCACCGCGAAGAAGCTGACGTCGTCGACCGCCCCGTCGAGGATGCGCGACAGCGCCGTACCCTCGGATGCCCGGCCGGCCCGTGCCAGCCACGTCTTGAGAACCTCCTGCCGCCCGAGCACCAAGCCGCGCGGCACCCGCGGTGCGAGCCGCCCCAGTGCCTTCACCACGTCGAGGTTGAACGACATCAGCGCGATGGGCCCCTCGTAGGCGGCGGCCATCTTGGCGATCTTGGAGAGAAACGCCTTGGGTGGCAGGCCGTGCTCGGCCTTCACTTCGACCAACAGCGGCGCCTTGCCGTCGACTAGCGCCAGGAACTCGGCGAAGCTCAGGATGCGGGCCGTCTGCCCCTTGTAGGCCATGCGCTTCAATTGGGCTGGCGTGCGCTGCGCGATCGGTCCCGTCTCGTTCCCGATCAGGCGGTCGAGCGTTTCGTCGTGGAACACCATCGGCGTCGCATCGGACGCGGGTTGAAGATCGCACTCGATGGCGTAGCCCTTGGCGATCGCCTTTTCGAACGCGGGCCCGGAATTCTCGATCACGCCGGCCGTCGCGTTGTGCAGGCCCCTGTGGGCCACCGGCTTGAGGAAGACGGACTTGTCCAACAGCTTGTCGGCACGCGGTCCGCCGCCCGTTCGCCGCCTCGGCGCCACCCCTTTCGTCCGCATGCCCCCGTCCCTGTTCGTGGTCTAGCGCCTTCCGATATCACGGAACGCCGAATTGCCAAGCGGCCGGCGATGATGGAACGGCGACCTGTCCGGTTGTAGGGGGGGCCGGGGCGAACGGCAGTGTTGCCAACCGGCGCCAAGCAGCGCATCAAAGGCCACATAACTGCCCCAGAGTTCCAGGCCAATGGGCGCCGATCTGTGGCTCGACCGGAACAGGATCTGCATGACCGACGGACGGATGAGCGTGAGGGAAAGGGCTGCCGCTTTTGTGCGCGCCGGCGCTTGGGCGGCCCTGTTCGCAGGAGTGGCGCTCGCCACCCCCGACCGGAGCCATGCTGCCGACGGTCCCATCGTCATGGTACCCCATCGCGCCATCTACGAAATGACCCTTGCCAACACGCGGGGCGGATCGAGCGTCACCCAGGTCTCGGGCCGCATGGTCTATGAACTCGTCGGCTCGGCCTGCGAGGGCTACACGCAGAACATGCGTTTCGTCACCCAGATGGAGAACCAGAACGGCTCGACAACGCTGACCGACCTGCGCTCCTCCAGTTGGGAGGAAGGCAACGGCAAGCGCTTCCGCTTCAACTCGAGCCAGTTCCGCGACGAGAAGGCGACCGAGGTGACGGTGGGAGACGCCGCGCGCGCGCCCATCACCAACGAAGTGAAGGTGGAGTTGTCGAAGCCCGCCAAGCGCGACATCCAGCTGTCCGGGCGCACCTACTTTCCCGTGCAGCATTCCATCGCCCTCATCGAGACCGCGCGCGCCGGCAAGACGAGCTTCCGCGCCGACCTCTACGACGGCTCCGAGAAGGGTGAGAAGGTCTACGACACGGTTTCCGCCATCGGCCGGCCGACCGTCTCGCGCACGCCTGCGCGGCTGGCATCCGCGAAGAACGCCGACCGCCTGCTCGGCGGCATCCCGGCATGGCCCGTGTCGATCGCCTACTACGAACCCAATTCCGACAACCGCGACGCGGTGCCCGTGTACGAACTGAGCTTCCTGTTCCTCGAGAACGGGGTGAGCCAGAACATGCTCATCGACTACGGCGACTTCGCCATCCAGGGCGATCTCAAGGAGATCACCTATCTCGAACCCGGCAAGTGCGACACCCCCAAGCGCTGAGCCGCTGAGTTCCGAGTTAGTCTTTCATCCTTGCATTGAACCAAACTGTCATCCCGGCCGGAGCGCGCCAGCGCGCAACGCCGGGACCCAGGGGCAACGCGTACCGTCCGCGGCCCTGGGTCCCGGAGACGTGCTGCGCACGTTCCGGGATGACACGGGGAAAAAATGCTAATCCCCGAACCTACCCCTGCCGCCGCGCGGCCGCGGCGCGGCTCATAAGCCGCTCGGCGAGCGCGAGATGCGCCTTGTCGATCATCTTGCCGCGGATGCCGACGACGCCCGCATCGGGCTGGGCGCGGAACGCGGCGATGATCTCCTCGGCTTCCGCCGTCTCGGCTTCCGTCGGCGTGAAAACCTCGTTGATGATGGCGACCTGGTTCGGATGGATCGCCATCTTGCCCGTGAAGCCATCGCGCGCCGCGGTCGAGGCTTCCGCGCGCAATCCCTCCGCGTCGCGGAAGTTCACGAACACGGTGTCGATCGGCTGCGCACCGGCCGCCACGCCGGTCATCAGGCACAGATTGCGCGCCAGCATGAAGGGCGAGGTCCAGGTGCGGCCGTCCGCCTCGCGGTTGGTCCGCGCCCCGACCGCCGCTGAGAGATCTTCGGCGCCCCATGTGAGACCTTCGAGCCGCGCGCTCGCGCCGACGTAGCTCGGCATGTTGAGAAGCGAGATCGCCGTCTCCGTGGCGATCGCAATGATGCGGATAGAGCCCGACGCGATCCCCGCCCCCTGCTCGGCGTGATCGAGCGCCACGGACAGCGTGTGCACGTCGCCGCCGCCGCGCGGCTTCGGCAGCATGATGCCGTCGGGCTGCGCCTTCACGATGCCGGCGAGATCATCGGCCCAGTAGGGCGTGTCGAGGGCGTTGATGCGCACGAACAGCCGCGGCCTGCCCTGCACCTCCCGCGTGCGGGCGAGATAGTCCGCGCAGATCTTGCGCGCGTCCCCCTTACGCGACGGCGCCACCGCGTCTTCGAGATCGAGCAGCAGCACGTCGGCGCCCGTCTGCGTGCCTTTGGAAAGCTTCTTCTCGTCATCGGCCGGGATGAACAGCAGCGATCTCATGGGTGTTGTCCTTCAGGCGGGCCGCTTGCGCATCATGCCCTGGCGCACACATTCGGCAACGATCTCGTCGCGCTGATTGAGCGCCACGTGCTTGAACTCGACGATGCCGGCATCGGGCCGGCTCTTGCTCTCCCGCCGCGACAGGATCTCGGTGCGCACCCGGATCGTGTCCCCGTGAAACACGGGCTTGGGGAACTTCACGTCCGTCATGCCGAGGTTGCCGATCGTCGTGCCGATGGTCGTGTCGTTGACCGAGATGCCGATCATCAGCCCGAGCGTGAACAGCGAGTTCACGAGCGGCTTGCCCCACTCGGTCTTGGCCGAGAAATCGTGGTCGATGTGCAGCGGCTGCGGATTGTGCGTCAGGCACGAGAACAGCGTGTTGTCCATCTCCGTCACGGTGCGGCGGATCTCGTGCTCGAACACACGCCCCGGCTCGAAGTCTTCCAGATACAGTCCCGGCATTTCTCCCCCTTGTTGTTGTGTGTCTCCTTCTCCCACTTCGCAATGCTACGTGGGGAGAGGGAATGCTAGTATCGGAACTGCTCCGACAGGATGCGCTCGTCGAGGCTGTGGCCGGGATCGAACATCAGGAGCAGGTCGATATCGGACGCCTGCACGATGTCGACGCTGGTCACCGAGCGCGTCTCGTTGTTGTCCGCGACCGCGTTCACCGGCCGCTTGTCGGGTTCCAGCACTTCGAACGAGATGCGCGCCTGGTTCGGCAGCAGCGCCCCGCGCCAGCGCCGCGGGCGGAAGGCGCTGATCGGCGTCAGCGCCAGAAGCTGCGCGTTGATGGGCAGGATCGGGCCGAACACGGAGAGATTGTAGGCCGTCGACCCGGCGGGTGTGGCGACGAGGCAGCCGTCGCAGCTCAGTTCTTCCAGCCGCACCTGGCCGTCGATGGCGATCTTGAGTTTCGCCGCCTGGTGCGTCTGCCGGAACAGCGACACTTCGTTGATGGCAAGGCCGTGATGCACCCGCCCGTCCCGGTCCACCGCCCGCATCGACAGGGGGTGGATAATGGAGATCTCGGCCGCCGCGAGCCGCTCGCGCAGGTTCTCGGTGGTGTACTCGTTGGTGAGGAAGCCGACCGACCCCCGGTTCATGCCGTAGATCGGGATCTTGTCGTTGAGGTAGCGATGCAGTGTCGACAGCATCAGGCCGTCGCCGCCCAGCGCTACGATGGCATCCGCCTGCTCCGGCTTCGCGTTGCCGTAGAGAGCCGTCAGCTCGTCCAGCGCCTTCAACGCGTCCGGCGCCTCGCTCGCGATGAACGAGATCTGGTTGAACTTTCGCGCTAGGGTCGGCATCTCGTGACTGACGTGCCGGGAAACCGGCCCCTCTCATGCTGCAGCGCCGGAGGCTGGCTCAAGTGCCCGCAAACGACAAGCCCGTTCTCATGTACGGCACCTTTGCGAACGCCGAGGAAGCCGCCCGCATCGGCGGGGATCTGGTGGACGCGCGCCTCGCCGCGTGCGTCAACATTCTGGCGCCGATCACCTCGATCTACGTCTGGCAGGGTAAACGCGAGACCGCGGCCGAGACGCCCATGCTGATCAAGACCATGGCCTCCCGTGCCGACAGCGTGATCGCGCGGGTTCGTGCCCTCCACTCCTACGACAACCCGGCTCTCGTGGTGGTGCCGGTCGAGGGCGGCTCGGCCGATTTCCTGGCCTGGATCGCGGCCCAGACCGCGCCCGCCTGAGTTGCCGCCACATCTCTGGCCGCGCTCCCGTTCACGGCTTGGACATTTTTCGGCCCTAACGTGATGGTCGAACGTGGCGACGCGTCACGCGAGGGGAAGCGCTTAGAAAGCTTGAGCGATTCGTCCTTTTTCCAGGGCCGGCGGCCCAGTGCCCGCAGCGGCATTCGAGGAGGTTTCCAAGGGATGGTGGTGAGGGGAAGGCTTACGCAGACGGCTGCCGCAGCGGCCGTGCTTGCCGCGGCTGTCCTCGGCTGCCTGCCCGCGCACGCCCAGATCGCGCCGGCCCCCGAGCCCTTGATCGTGCCGAAGCCCCACGAGGTGCGCTCGCGCATTCCGCCCACGGCCGCGCCCAAGAGCGACATCGTCGAGTTCGACGGCTCGCCCTTCCCGTACCGCGGCGTCAATCCCTACTCCCAGCGCCCCTTCATGGACGTGAAGAGCGAGGACGGCCGCGTTGGCCATTCCTCCCGCGGCGGCGTTCTGTGGGAGGACCGCACCTTCTCCGACAGCCGTGTGCTGATGCACATGCCGCAGGGCTTCGATGTCCGCCGGCCGGGCGTCATCATCGTCTTCCTCCACGGCAACCGCGCCAACATCAAGGATGACGTGCTGCACCGCCAGCGCGTCGCCGAGCAGGTCACGGCCTCGCGCATCAACGGCGTGCTGCTCGCGCCCCAACTCGCCGTCAACGCCTCGGATTCGAGCGCCGGCAAGTTCTGGGAGCCGTTCGGCTTCTCCAAGTTCCTGGGCGAGGCGGCGCAGCATCTGGCCAAGATGCGCGGCGATCCCAAGAGCCGTACGACATTTGCCACCATGCCCGTGATCGTCGTGGCCTACTCGGGCGGCTATGTGCCTGCGGCCTGGTCGCTGGCCAAGGGCGGCGTCGAGCGCCGCATCATCGGCGTGATGCTGCTGGATGCCCTCTACGGCGAGAGCCAGAAGTACGCCGACTTCATCCAGCGCCGCCGCAACGCGTTCTTCGTCAGCTCTTATACGTCTTCGACGCAGCGCGGTAACGAAGCCCTGAGGCAGACGCTGCTCGCGCGCGACATCGCCGTCGAGCCGAGCCGCACGACGCTGCCTGCGAAGCTGACAGGACGCATCGCCTTCCTGCCCGCGATGAAGGGCACCAACCACAACGACTTCGTCACGCGTGCCTGGACCGAGTTCCCCATCCGCGACGTGCTCGACCGCCTCGACCAGTATCGCCGCATCGAGCCGCGCCGCCTCGAAGCGCGCAACTGAACGCGCACCTTCCAGACCGCCAACTCTGATTGAAAGCCGCGCGCCCTGTTGCACTGCGCAACGGAATTGCCGCACCCGCTTGCTTCTCTTCGCTCCGGATTGCTCCTAGGCTTCTCGTGCAGGACCCGACATCGCCCACCAGAAGGCGAGCCCAAGACGACAAAGCCCACCGGAGGAAACTATGAAACGACGGCAGTTTCTGAAAGGCGCCGGCCTCGGCCTCGCGTCATCCGCCGTGGCGGCGCCCGCCATTGCGCAGTCGACACCCGCCATCAAGTGGCGCCTCACGACGACCTTCCCGAAATCGCTCGATACGCTCTACGGCGCCTGCGAACTCTTCGCCAAGCTCGTGGGCGACATGTCGGATCAGAAGTTCCAGGTGCAGGTGTTTGCACCCGGCGAAGTGGTGCCGCCGCTGCAGGTGTTCGACGCGGTCTCCACGCAGACCATCGAACTCGGCAACACGGCCTCCTACTACTACATCGGCAAGGACCCGGCCTTCGCCTTTGGCACGGCGGTGCCCTTCGGCCTCAACACGCGCCAGATGAACGCGTGGCTCCACTACGGCGGCGGGCTCGACATGATGAACGAGCTCTACAAGCCCTATAACGTCTTCGCCATTCCCTTCGGCAATACCACCGCGCAGATGGGCGGCTGGTTCCGCAAGGAGATCAAGACCATCGACGACATGAAGGGCCTCAAGTTCCGCGTCGGCGGTATCGCCGGCCAGGTGTTGTCGCGCCTCGGCGTCGTGCCGCAGCAGATCGCCGCCGGCGATATCTACTCTTCGCTGGAGAAAGGCGCGATCGACGCTGCGGAATGGATCGGCCCCTACGACGACGAGAAGCTCGGCTTCGTGAAGATCGCGCCCTACTACTATTACCCCGGCTGGTGGGAAGGCTGCGCCAACGGCTTCCTCTACATCAACACGGCCAAGTGGGCGGAGCTGCCGAAGCCCTATCAGCACATCGTGCAGAGCGCGTGCGCGCATGCTGCGGGCGACCTCACCGCGAAGTACGACGCCTACAATGCCCGCGCCATCAAGCGCCTCGTGGCGGCCGGCGCCAAGCTGCGCCCCTTCTCGCTGGAGATCCTCGACGCCTGCAGCAAGGCCACGACGGAACTCTTCACCGAGATCAGCGACAAGAACGCCAACTTCAAGAAGCTGTACGAAAGCGTCGTCGCCTTCCGCAATGAGCAGTACACCTGGCAGCAAATCAACGAGCAGACCTACGACGCCTACGGCATCCGCATGCTCGGCAAGACGTGAGGGAATAAGTCCCGATCGCGAGAGCAAGCGTCTGGGGCCTTCGTCCGACTTCGTCGGGGAAAGATCCCGGCTCTCGCTCCGCTCGGCCGGGAACGCAAGGCAAGAGGTGCGTGCATCGTCACAGTGCGCTGCCGCCCGCCGAGTGCCATCCCCTGTCATCCCGGCCGGAGCGCGCAGCGCGGAGAGCCGGGACCCAGGGGCAACGGATGGTGCCCGCGGCCCTGGGTCCCGGATATGCGCTGGCGCGCATTCCGGGATGACAGATGGAGTGTCGGCCAATGGTGATCCCGCCCTCCTTGCGACTGCCGTCCCGGACGCCGTGCGCAAGCATGGCGAGCTGGGATCTTTACCCGTCGTGATGTTCCGCAACCGGGAAACCACAACGAAAGAATTGAGGCGCTTCACGCCGGCTCAGCCGCGTGCGGCGCCTACCCGGGTTAGTGAAACTCTCGACATGTATTTTCTGCCTTCCCGGACGCCGTGCGCGAGCACGGCGAGCCGGGATCTTTACCCAAGGAAGTCAAACTCATCGGCGGACAAAAGTGGCCCAGCCGCGCGAGCTACTCCGCCCTGTGGACCTTGGCTTTGGCTTTCGCCTTCGCGGCCGTCTTCGGCGGCGGTGGTCGCACGAAGGGGCCGAGCTTCGCGAGCACGATCCGCACCGGCTCCTCGACCCAGGCCTTAGTGAGGAAATCGCCGTGCAGCACCTCGTCGTCGGCCGCATAGAACACCACCTGCCCCGGGGAAAACGCCTTGGGTAGATCGCTCAGCGTATCGATGCCGCGCTCGGTGAGGCGCGCCTGCAGCGCCGTATTCGGATCGCGCGACGACTTGCCGTGGGCGGAGAAGAACACCGTCGGCGCGCGCCGCTCGATCCAGCCCGAGAACTTGTCGAGGTCGCCGTAGAGCGCATCGAAGAGCATCACGGCCTTGAGCCGGTCGCCTAGGCCCCCGTGATGGATGGTGTAAGCCGCGGGCGTGTAGCCGCCACTGTAGGCAACGATGACGACGGGCATCGCCTCGAACGTGGCGCGCAGCTTCGCATCTCCCGCGAGCTTGGCGAGTTCACGCGCCGTCTCGTCCATGAACTTGGCGAAGAAGCCCGGCAGGTAGAAGCGCCCGGCTGTGGAATCGAGCGCATCCACCGCAAACTGCGGCGCCACGAACACCGAATTCAAGCCCGCGCGCGCCACCTGCTGCGGCACCTGATAGCGCCGCACGACATCACGCTCGAGCTTCGACTTGTTGCCGTGGAAGAAGACGACGATGACGCCCGGCCGCGCCGCATCGAAGCTGCGGGGAATGTCGAGCAGCACGCGCCGGTCCGAGTAGGTCTCGTCCTGCCAGTAGATGCCGCCGCGCGGCGAGGTGTGCCCCTTGCGGCCGTCCTGGTCGACGTCGAGGAACGGCTCGTCCTTCCCCGGCACCTTGCCCTCGAACGGGAACGGCGAATGCTCGAAGGGCACGTACGCCCGCAGGGCCCGCTTCATCGGCGCGGCCATCGCAGCGCTGCTCCACACGCAGAGCACCGCCAGCGCCACCAGCCAGACAGCCTGCCTCAGCATCCCCGCGTCCTCCGCGAAGCTTTTCTCTAACCACCGTTGAGATAGCCGATCCCGGCATTGAGCGTCGAGGCATAGGCGACCCAGACGGCATACGGGATCAGCAGCAGCGCGGCCCAGCGCTTGGCCGGCCAGGCGAGCACGATCAGGGCGATGATGGTCGCAAGCAACGCCAGGATGATGACCTGCGCAGTCCAGACGTAGTGCGCGCCGAAGAACACGGGCGTCCACACGCAGTTGAGCACGAGTTGCACGACGAAAAGCTGCAGAAGCCGCGTCCGCCGCGTGCTCGGCGCGGTCCGGTCCCACAGCAGCCAGAGCGACAGCGCGATCATGCCGTAGAGGATGTTCCAGACGATCGGAAACACCCAATTCGGCGGCGTCCACGGCGGCTTGGCGAGGCTCGCGTACCAGGTCGGGATATTGCGCACGGTGACGTAGCCGCCGAGCGCCGCGATCGCGTAGCAGACGACCACGCACGCCACCAGCCGCAACACGCTTCGCATGGCATCCCTTTCTGTGACCGAGGAGAGCTTCGGTGCCTGCGCCGAAGCTGGCAGGCGTTTCCCGCCCGCGGAAGAACGCTCTCAGTCCTCGAATGGATCTCGCATCAGGATGGTGTCGTCGCGCTCGGGGCTCGTCGACAGCAGCGTCACCGGCCGTTCGATCAGCTCCTCGATGTGGCGCACATACTTCACGGCTT